>CAILDU010000070.1 GCA_903833055.1 uncultured Verrucomicrobia subdivision 3 bacterium
GCCGTTCACGAAATTTTATCCCGCCGAGGATTACCATCAGGGTTATTACGACGCCAATTCCAGCCAGCCTTACTGTCAGGTCGTCATCACGCCCAAACTGGAAAAGCTGGAGCATAAAAAAGTTATCGAGACGACTGTGCAGACGCCAAAGTGAGAACGGAATTAAAAATCCCACCACACATCCGCTTGCGTAGAACTTTGCGGTCGTTTAATTTTTGCGCGTGAAAAAAGTTGGCCGACCCATCATCCCCCGCAAGACAATTTACCGGCTTTCGATTTATCTGCGCTGTCTTGCGCGGCTGCGCGAGAATAGTCTCGGCACGGTTTCCAGCGAGGCGCTCGCCAAAGCCGCCGGCGTCAAACCCACGCAACTCCGCAAAGACCTCGCTTACTTCGGCACATTCGGCACGCGCGGTCTCGGCTACGACGTCAACGAACTTTCCCTGAAAATTTCCGACGAACTCGGCACGTCCAGTTTGCAGCCCGTCATTCTTGTCGGCGTCGGCCATCTCGGTCTCGCGCTCGTTTCCTATCGCGGTTTTGAAAAAGAAGGTTTTGAAATCATCGCTGCCTTCGACGCCGAACCGCGCCGCAAACGTGACAAGGAAATCAAGCAGCCCATTCTCGGCATGAACGAAATGTCCGCTTTCATTCGCGAAAACAACGTAAAAATGGCGATTCTCTCCGTGCCCGCCGCCGCCGCCCAAACCGTCGCCAACCAGCTCATCGAAAGCGGTGTAATGGGCATTTTGAATTTTTCACCCAGCGTTCTCGCCGTGCCGGAAGACGTGATGGTCAATAACGTCAACCTCGCCATCGAGTTGGAAAACCTGAGTTACTTTATTCAGGGCTGAAAATTTTCAGCGCGCCGTTGCAGTTTTTAAATCCCGCGACGTTGCCAACGCAATCACGCGACCTTGCTCGCCGACGGCGCAGTAGAAGTGATAAACCACGCCGTTCCATTTCAATACCCACGGCTTGTGCGCGTAAGTTTTGTCGTAAGGCTCCGACGGCTCGATTAAATTTTGTCCCGTCCATTTCGTCCAGTGAACCAAATCGTAGGAACACGCAAACGTGTCGAACGCCTTCGGTTTCCAGCCCGCGCCAAAATAAAACATTGTCCATACATCGCCCATTTTCACGATTTGCGGATCGCCGGTGATGCCGTTAGTTTTCGCCTCGCCATTCGCCACGACCGGATTTTCGCCGTAACGATTCCAGTTCACCATGTTCGTCGAAACCGCCATGCCGATGCGCTCAAAACCATTTTTATATTTGCCGTTGTAAAACATCACGAACGGCCAACCGAGCGATTTCGTTTCGTCGTGAATGATGGAACTCTTGTAAAGCGTCTTGCGCTCAAAACTCCTCACGTCCGTTTGCTTCGGCGACAACACCGGATTCTCCGCGAGCCGACTCCACTCCGTCACCTTCGTCGGATTTTTCGTCCACGCAATTCCAATTGAAAGTGGATCTGTCTCGTAACCTTGTTTCGCGCCGCCGATGTAGGACAACCAGAATTTGCCGCCAAACTTTTCCAACTCATGCGTTCCGTCCCAGCGATAATCATACAAGGCAATTCCACCATCTTCCTGCCACGCGTCCCAAAGATTCGTCGCAGTGAACGAAAGAATCCTTCCAAGTTTTTCCCAATGGAGCAAATCATCGCTACGCGCGAGAAAAGTCTGGTAGCCAACCTTGTTCGTGATGGCGACATACATCATAAACCAGTGGTCGCCGCTGCAAAAAATACTCGGGCAATCCACAAATTCATTCGTGCCCGCGCCCTGAATGACCACGCCGTATTTGAACGGCGTTTTCACTTCGTCATAAATCTGCGCCATCGTGTTCGTATCCACGAGCCGCGTTTCAGGAATGGCGGGAATAACGGCGCGAACAGAATTTATTTCGTCGGCAAAAATAAAATTGGCCGCGCAAAATAAAACCGCAGCGAACAGGTAAAATCTTTTTAGCATACCCGCGCCACTTCCACGCCAAGCAACTTGCCGAGCTTGTCAATTTTGTCCGCGATGTGGCCGACGCCAACCGCGCAATGATGCGCCGGGCCGTGCGCGTTCCAGTCATTCACAAACTTCCGCGCGCCGATGGAAAATTTGTAGCGACTGTTTGTGTTGCCGATTTCCAAAATCGGGCCGGGAACGGATTCGCCTTCTGCGACGAGCAATTTTAATTTTCCACCCTGCGTTTCCACGACGGAAAGCAAGGTGACCGCGCCGTGTTTCACGGACATTTCCACCGAGAGTCCCCTGCCCACCTTGCCGTGATAGACTTTTAACGGACGCACTTTCGTTTTGCCCTCGGCAATCTTGATGTGCCCCGGCCCGTCGTGTCCCATCAAAACCACATCGTCCGTAAAATCCATCGCGTAATATTCCGTGAACGATCCGCCGACGCCGAAGGTGTCCATGATCTTCATGGCCTGCGCGTTTTTCACTTCATATTCGCCGGCTACTGGAATACCGCGCGCGGTGAGCAACGAATTTCCTAAAATGATTGAACTGATGGCATCTTCGTTTTCCTCGTTGCCCGTGCCGTTGTAAAAATAAGCGAGCGAGCCGAGGTTGTGTTCCTTCACCAAACGGTCAAGCGCAACGGAAGTTTTCGCGGCGCGTTCGAGTTCAGGTTGCGAACAATCCGGTTGCACTGAGAAAACTTTTTTAAACTTCGCGACGCGTTCTTTGATTTGCTTTGCAGAAACTTCGCGGCGCAACGCAGCGAGTTCATCCACCTCCAAAATTTCCAGATGACCCCCGAACGTGGCGCATTGCAGCGTCGTGTCGGAATAAATATCCAGCATCCCACCGTAATAATGCCCCATCAAACCGAGACGATTGTGAAACATCGTGTGCGCGACGCGCGCGGCTTCAATCCACGCATCCACTTCATTCCAGCAAATCGGATCGTCGTGCAACATTCCGGTTACTTGATGAAAATCAATCTTTGCGCGACTGAAAACATTCGCTATTTCCGGCACGGGACACGCGGCGCAATACGCCAGCCAGTCGCCAGTCATCGCCGTGCGGTCGCCCATTTTATTAAATTTTTCGTAATCAATCGCGACGGCGGGCGCGAGGTTCAGAATGATGACAGGAACTTTTGCGCGCTGCACGACCGGCAAAACGGTGGACGAAAGCGCGTAGGTCGTGACGTGCAGAAAAATTACATCCACGTCGGCTTCACGAAATTTATGTCCGGCTTCAAGCGCCTTCACCGGATTGTCAATCAGGCCGAGATTTACAACTTCAACGCCCGGACGCGCCAGTTTTTTCTGAACGGTGCGGACGTAACCTTCGAGGCGCGGCTTTAATCCTTTGAATTGCGGCCAGTAAGTGTCGAGGCCGATGCCGAACAGTCCGACGCGAAGATTACGTTTCATATTAAAATACTTCCGCAGATTTCACAGATGAACGCAGATTGTATTTATCTGCGAAAATCTGCGTCATCTGCGGACAAATTGTTTTAGCCGGAAATCAAAATCGTATTCGCATATTGCGTCGTGTCGCCGGTGCGAATCAGGCCGATGGCGTGCGGCACGCGCTTCTTAAATTCGACGTGCGATTCAAATTTTGTCGGCACACCTTTCAACGCGGCGGCGAATTTTGCGCGCGTGGCGGGCGAATTGTTTTTCAAAAATTCCTTCGCTTGAATCGCCTCGGTGAAATTATGGTTCGCGCGCACGGCGGCGATGAGTTGCAGCACCGTCGGCAAATCGTCCACGACGGAAATGTCCACCGTCTCAATCATCGGCCAGAACGGAAAGCCGCGGTCGGCGATGACTAGCGCGTTGGTGTGACGCACGCACGCAAGCAGCGCGAGGATTTGCGGATTGAGTAGGCCGTGGTTAATCATAAAAAAATTCTAGTGGCGCAACAACGAGACGCCAAGCTTCAAAAGTTTCTGCACATCGGCATCGGACTTGGCCTCGGCGTAAATGCGTAAAACGGGTTCCGTGCCGGAGCCGCGTAACATCAGCCACGTCGAATCTTCCGCGACAAACTTTACGCCGTCGCGCGCATCCACTTTGACCAACGGCGAACGGAGAAGTTTTTGGGGCGGATTCGTTTTAAGAAATTCCATGAGCGCGGCGCGTTTCGCCAATGGATACTGGGCGTCGTAACGGTCGTAACGATGCGGACCAAATTCTTTTTCCAGTTTCGCGTAAATTTTATTTACGGAAACTTTCTCCATCGCCAGCATCTCCAGCAAAAACAATCCGGCGGCAATTCCGTCGCGTTCGGGAATGTGATTGGCGAAACCGACCGATCCGCTTTCTTCCGCGCCAAAGAGCGCGCCGGGCTTCATCATTTCCGGCGCGATGAAACGGAAACCGATGCCGACTTCCGTGAGCGGCAAATTCCACGCGGCGCACATTTTATCCACCATCGCCGTCGTGTTAAAAGTTTTGGTCACCACGCCGCGCCCGCCGCGATTGCGAACGAGATGATGCAACAATAACGCAATGACTTGCTGGTTCGTCAGCGGATTTCCGCGACCATCCATCGCACCTATGCGGTCGGCATCGCCGTCGGTGACGAGACAAATATCGTGCGGATTCTTTTTTAACTGTGCACCGCCGAGCGCGTAATTTTTCGGCAACGGTTCGGGACAAATGCCGCCGAATAAAATATCGTGCGCGCCGTTGAGCGTCGTGACTTTGCAATTCGTTTTGGCGAGCAGTGTTTTAAAAACGCCCGCACCGACGCCGAACAATGCATCATGCGCGACACGGAGTTTGGATTTAGCGATGAGTTTGAAATCCACCAGTTTTTTTATCGCCGCAAAATGCGCCGGACGGATGTCGGCAGTTTTTAATTTTAAATTTTTAGTTTTTAGTTGCAGCGGATTCTTGTCCAAAAGTTTTTCCACAGCCTTGCACGTCGCTTCATCACTGCTGCCGCCGAAGTGCGATTTCAGCTTGAAGCCATTGAAGATTGGTGGATTGTGGCTGGCGGTAATCATCACGCCGCCGACCGCGCCAAGATTTTTTACGGCGAAGGAAATACACGGTGTCGGCGTCGGTTCCGGCGTGAGGACAGCTTCAAAATTATTTCCGGCAAAAACTTCGGCGGTGATTTGCGCGAAACGGTCAGAGAGAAAACGGCGGTCGTAGCCGATGATGACTTTTAATTTGTGATTGAAGATTTCGGATTTCGGATTTTTGGTTTCCGATTGCCAATAGTCGGCGGTCGCCTGCGCGACGCGGGCGACGTTCGCAAAGGTAAAATCTTCCGCGATGATCGCGCGCCAGCCGTCGGTGCCAAATTTAATTTGGCTCATAAGAGTAGTGACGGATCCGAAACGCTTGGAACCTTTAAATCCGCCAGCGCGGGGTCGTTGTCGTGCGCGATTTTTCGCATCTTGGTGATGGCAGACTTCAAGCTGCGTGCGCCAAACAAACTTGTTCCCGCAACAAACGTATCCGCTCCGGCGCGGGCGCATTCGGCGACGGTTTGATTGTTGATGCCGCCGTCCACTTCGAGACGATAATTCAATTTCCGTTCACGTCGCCACGCGTCAGCCTGCTGGATTTTTGGCAGGCATTCGTGAATAAAACTTTGTCCGCCGAAGCCGGGGTTGACGGTCATCACGAGGAGCATATCAATCTTGTCGAGATATGGCTGGGCGGCGGTGATGGCGGTAGGCGGATTGACAGCGAGGCCGACTTTTTTACCGAGCTGTTTGATTTTCCAGATGAGCGGCAAAACTTGTTCGCCGAGTTCAACGTGGATGATGATTTGGTCAGCGCCAGCTTTGGCAAATGGTTCGAGAAGAATTTCCGGCTTGCCACACATGAGATGCACGTCGAAGAAAAGTTTTTTGGCGTGTGGCCGAACGGCGGCGACGACCGCGGGGCCGAAGGAAATGTTCGGAACGAACTGGCCGTCCATGATGTCGAGGTGCAGCCAATCGGCACCGGCGCGTTCGGCGCGGGTAGCATCCTTGCCGAGGCAGGTGAAATCGGCGGCGAGGAGTGAGGGCGCAATAATCATTACGAGTTTTTAATTCTTAATTTTTAATTTTGAGTTGGAAGCAAATACTGGCGTAACAATTGTCAGCTCACATGATTCCATTTCGGGCAAACAACTTAAAACTAAAAATTAAAAACGGAAAACTAATTCGAGTCGGTGTCGAGGCAGGTGCGGATGGTTTTGGTGAGCGTCTGCGGCAGATAAGGTTTCTGCAAATACTGGATGCCGGGGTCGAGCTTGAAATCTTTGCCGAGCGTATCTGCGCCGTAACCACTGGTGAAAATCACTTTCATCTTCGGATTGTCTGCCCAGATTTTTTCCGCGACTTCACGTCCGTTCATGCCGCCGGTCATGATGACATCGGTGAAGACGAGTTTGATTTCGTTTTTATATTGCGCCCAGATTTGCAGCGCGCTGGGGCCGTCCACGGCTTCAAAAATACGGTAGCCGTGGCGGCGGAGTTCGCGGGAAACAAAGTCGCGCAGATCGCGTTCGTCTTCGACGACGAGAATGGTTTCATTACCGCCGCGTTGACGAAATTGCGTCTCGGCATTTTCCGGCGCGGCCACGGGCGCGTCGGTCGCGGGCAGAAAAACGTGAAAGGTCGTGCCCTTATCCAGCACGCTATCCACCTGCACCCAGCCGTGATGCTGTTTGACGATGCCGAAAACCGTGGCGAGACCGAGGCCAGTGCCTTTGCCGAGTTCCTTGGTGGTGAAGAACGGCTCAAAAATGCGCGCCATGTTTTCCGGCGGAATGCCGCAGCCGGTGTCCGAGTGGCTGATGCAGACGAAACTTCCGGGACGGGCATCCAGCACCGAGGCGGCGTAGGTCGCGTCAATTTCCCGGCGGCTCACGCGGATGGTTAGCTGCCCGCCGCGCGGCATCGCGTCACGCGAATTGACCGAGAGATTCAACAAAACTTGTTCCACCATGCCGGGGTCGGCTTCCACAACGGCGGACTCGCCACTGAAATTAATTTGCAGCGTCACGTCCTCGCCGAGCAACCGGTCAATCATTTCGGACATGCCGCTCACGAGTTGGTTCAAGTCAATCGGACGCGGGCTGGCGACTTGCTTGCGGCCGAAGGCGAGCAGTTGTCGCGTGAGGCCGGCGGCGCGTTCGGACGCCTGCTTGATCTGTTGTGCAGAAACCAGCGCCTTGGGATCCAGCGGCTGCATGGTGAGCAACGTGGCGTGGCCGAGGACAACGGTGAGAATATTGTTGAAGTCGTGCGCGATGCCGCCGGCGAGCTGGCCGATGGCTTCCATCTTCTGCGACTGGCGCAACTGCTCTTCCAATTTTTTCTGCTCGGTGATGTTGCGGAACAAACTTAACAACAACCGCGGTTTGCCGCCGAGCTCGACGTAGGAATCGGTGATTTCAAAAGTCACCGCACGCCCGTCGTGCAGCAAGAAATCTTTCGCGCGCTTGCCGGTCAGTTTGCCGGACTGGAAATTTTCGCGGTGCGCCAGGAGCATTTTTTCCCAATCCGCGTGTCCGTCGTAAATGATCGTGAATGGTTTGCCTTCCAGTTGGCGACTTGGCAGTCCAACCAAAGTGCAGAACGCTTCGTTTACCGCCACAATGCTGCCGCCCTCATCCGTAAGCCGCATGCCGTCGAGGGAATTGTCCCAGACGGAACGAAATAAAGTTTCCGAACTGCGCCGCGCCGTTTCCACCGCAAGCCGCTCGGTGATGTCGCGAACGTGAAACAGCAGCGCCGGCTGGCTTTCAAACTCCACGCGCACCACGCGAATTTCCACCGGCACAGCGCGACCGTCCGCGCGGCGGCTTTCGCTTTCAATCCACGTAATCTGACCGTTCGCCAGCTTGTGAAATTCTTCCCGGGTTTTCTCGCGACGCTCGACCGGCACAAGTTCTTCAATGGCATTTTTACCCACCAACCAGTTGCGCTCCACGCCGTGCAACGCGCATGCCGCGCGGTTAGCATCGAGCACATTGCCCTGTAAATCTTCTACGAAAATGGCATCCGGCGAATTCTCGAACAATTCGCGAAACCGCTTCTGGCTATGGCGCAATTCGTCCTCGGCGCGAATGCGTTCAAGCGCGCCGCTGCACTGGTCAGCCAAAGTTTGCAGCGTGTGCAAATCCGCTTGCGTGTAACTGCCCGACATCCGGCTCTGAATGAACAGCACGCCGATGACGATTTCACCTTTGCGGATTGGCGCAATCATCGTCGTGCCATCTTTATCACCCGTCTCGTCCGCAGAAATCAATTCCGCCCCGCGCGCGATGACGCGTTGCACGAGCGCGTTCGCCGTCTTTGGCTGCGGCGACGCAGGAATTTCGACACGCTGCCCTTCGATGGTGGTGATGGTTAGGAGCGAAACCACTTCGTCCTTTTCTGAATCAAACAAATCCAGCGCAAAATCGTCCCACCGAAATAATTCATCAGCCGCCTCGCAGATGAACATTCCAGCCGTGGACGGAATGCTCACCGCGCTCAACTGATGGCTCAACTTGCCGAAGACTGAATTGTGATGCGCCGTCCGGCGGCGATCCGTTACATCCGTCGCCATCGTCAGCGCGCACAACCGCCCGCGAAAAGCCAGCGGCGTCCAGACTACTTCCATGTCCATCGCGCGTCCGCTCTTATGCCGATGCCGCCACACGATGCCCTGACTCTCGGCGTCCCAGACGGAATTATTATCATGGCGATCCCGCTCCGGCACGCGGAGATCCACGAGCGTCATCGTCAGAAATTCTTTTTGGCTGAATCCGTAATGCGTGATGGCTGATTCATTGACTTCAACAATCGCCAGTGTTTCCAAGTCAAAAACCCACATCGGGTGCGGGTTGCCATGAAAGAGCAGCCGGTATTGTTTTTCGCTCTGGCGCAAATCGGATTCCGCCAGTTCGCGCCGCAACCGTTCCGCCGCCTCCGCCACCGCGCGCAAAATGGACGACGGCAACCGCTCGCGGTTTTGTTTGAGCACGTAATCCGTCGCGCCCGCCTTGAGACTTTCAATCGCCGCCAATTCGCCAATCGTGCCGGACAATAAAATGAATGGCGTCGTCGGAAATTTTGCGCGCACCAATCGGAGTGCCTCAATGCCGGTGAAATCCGGCAGTCGGAAATCCGCCAGAATCAAATCCCATTTCTCCTTCGTCAGCGAGGTGGTAAATTCCTCGCGGCCGGTCGCCAAAGTCACGCTCGCCGCGATGCCCTCGTGCGCCAGTTGATCGCGCACCAGTTGGGAATCCTCCGGATTATCTTCCAGATGCAGAATGCGGAGTGGTTGGTTCATGCCGGATGTTTGCAGAAATACTTCCCCACAAACAAGCAGCCCGCCACCTAAAAGTAAAGCGGGATGATACAACGAGTTCACGTTCGTTTTCGCCGTTGACATTCCGGCGCGTTTCACTAGGCTTTGCGGCTCTTTAGCAAATCAATTGATCGTTTTATAAATTATGCCGAACACGAAGTCAGCCGAACGCCGGATGCGTAACAGTCAGCGCAAAAACCTCCAGAACAGCCGCGTCAAATCCAAATTGCGCCGCACCGAAAAAGAATTCCGCGCCGCTGTTGTCGCCGGCAAAACCGAAGAAGCCATCAAGCTCCTCCCCGGCGTCCATTCTGCCTACGACAAGGCCGTCAAGGTCGGCGCCATCGCCCGCCCCACCGCCAACCGCAAAAAATCCCGCCTCGCCGTCTCCATCAAGGCGGTCAAGCCGGTCGCCAAAAAGTAAGCGGCAATCGCATTTCGTAATTTCCTTCGCCCGCACGCTCTGGCTTAATCGCCGTTCATGCGGGCTATTTTCATTTTCACGATCGCGGCCATTTCGGCTTTGACCGCTCTTGGCGGCGAAACTAATTTCACGCCGCTGGCTTTATCCGGCCAGACGTTCATCCACGACCCGTCCACCATCGTCAAGGATGGCGCGCGGTTTTACATCTTCGCCACCGGCATCGGCATCCGCACCAAATCCTCGTCCGACTTGCGGGAATGGACAGCGGGCAATTCCGTTTTCGACGCGCCGCCCGCGTGGACGACCAACGCCGTTCCCGGTTTCAACGGCTACATTTGGGCGCCTGACATCGTCCGCGTGAACGGAAAATTTTTCCTCTATTACTCCGTTTCGACGTGGGGCAAAAAAACTTCCGCCATCGGTCTCGCCACCAATCCCACGCTCGATGACACCGCGACAAATTTTCTTTGGCGCGACGGCGGCGAAGTCATCCACTCCACCAGCCAGAGCGCGTTCAACACCATTGATCCCAGCGCGCTGCTCGATACCGACGGCAAACTCTGGCTCGCGTTCGGTTCTTATTGGCAGGGAATTTTTCTGACCGAACTCAATCCGCAGACCGGCCTGCGCGTCAGCACCAACGCCCCGCTCTTTCAACTCGCGTGGAATCATTCCATCGAAGCCGCGTGCCTGACGCACCACGCCAATTATTATTATCTCTTCGTCAACTGGGGCGAATGTTGCAAAGGCACGAACAGCACCTACGAAGTTCGCCTCGGACGCGCCGAAAAAATCACCGGCCCGTATCGCGACCGCGACGGCAAAGATTTAGCCGACGGCGGCGGCTCCCCGTTTCTGCACAGCACTGGCCGTTTCATCGGCCCCGGCCACATTGGCATCTTGCGCGACGGCGACACCACTTGGTTCAGCTATCATTATTACGACGCCGAAACGCGTGGTAGATCCCGCCTCGCGCTGGGAAAAATTGATTGGTCCAGCGGTTGGCCCGTGCCGGTGAAATGAGTTGAACCACTGAAAATAGCCCAGCCTTTCAAGGCTGGGTAAAACGTCATCGGAAATAAATAAGTCCCGTTAGGGACGGCAGAATCTTTCTTTCGTCCCCCACGGGACTGGTGGCGTTGCCGAACCGTGAACCCAGCCATCAATGGCTGTGCTATTCTCAGAGGTTACAACCAACTTACGGCCAGAGACGCACGCGATAGAAGCGCTGGCTGTTCGTGCCAATGGCATCCGTAGTGAAAACGGAATTACTGGTAGCGGTGATGGGACTGCCGAGGTCCAGCCAGATGGGCGCGGCGAGATTGGTGGCGCATTGCAATTGATACGTCTGGTTGGACACCGCGCCCCAAGTGAATTGGTAGAGACCATTGCTGGCCGTGAACGCGGGCGTGATGGGCGGCAACTGCACGTTCACCGCGACCACGCTGCTCGTGACGCTGCCGGACGCGCTGGTGACGATGACCGAATACTGATTGCTTGCACTACTCACCGCGAGATTCGACACGGTGAAGGTTGGCTTATCCGCATAATCCATATACGCCAGCTTGCGGATGCGGTTGTTGCCGGAATCGGCAAAACAAAGGTTTCCCGCTGCATCAAGCGTAATACCATAAGGCGCTGAAAAAGTGGCAAGGTTCGCTGAACCATTATCCCCAGAGAATCCCTGAACACTTTGACCGGCGATGGTGTTGATGATGCCATTCGTGCCTATCTTCCGAATGCGATTGTTACTTAAATCCGAGATAAATAAATTTCCAGTCGAATCCACGGCCATCCCAAAAGCAAATGACAACGATGCAAAATAGGCATAATAGCCATCATCCGAAAAACCAAAGTTTGCCGGCTGGTTAGCAATGGTGGTAATGATGCCATTCGTTCCTACCTTGCGAATACTCGTATTGCTATCACCAATATAAAGATTTCCCGTGGCGTCCAAGCATACCGAATATGGCGACACGGCTGTGCTGGTGGCAGCAACATTGTAATCAGGAGAGCCTAGGCTAGAGTGTCCATTTCCGGCGTAGGTGGTGATGATGCCGTTCGTATCAATTTTGCGGACGCGATTATTAAATCTGTCCGCCACGAATAAGTTTCCCAACCCATCCACGGCCACGCCATACGGTCGGTTCAATTTTGAATTCGTCGCGGCGACATTATCGGCGGAATAACCAGCGATGCCTGTGCCCGCCACGGTAGTAATGATGCCGTTCGTATCTATTTTACGGATGCGCTGATTTTGATAGTCAGAGATAAAAAGATTTCCGGCTAAATCTACCGAGACTCCGTTTGGCCGATTCAAACTGGCATTGGTGGCCGCACCGCCATCTCCTGAGAAAGCCGGAATGCCGTTGCCCGCCACAATGCTCAACATCCCATTGGCATCCATTTTGCGGACGACATTGTTGTAATAGTCCGTAATGAAAAGATTGCCTTGCTGATCTATCGCCAATCCCCAAGGCACATCAAGCGCCGCATTGGTTGCCTGAATATTATTCGCAACCGCCTGACCAACTACCGTGGAGATGATGCCGTTGGTAATTTTGCGGATGCGGTTGTTGGCCGAATCAACAACAAACAAGTTGCCGGCAGAATCTGAAACCGTGCTACTGGGATAAGCCAGATAGGCATTGGTGGCGAAACCGCCATCACCGGAAAAACCATTCGTGCCGTTGCCCGCGACCGTAGTAATGATGCTGTTGGTGATTTTGCGGATGCAATGACTGCCGATGTCGGCGATGAAAACATTTCCTTTGGAATCCACGCTGACTCCGTTTGCCTGATTTATCTTGGCCGTATTAGCATTGCCTCCATCGCCGGAATAGCCTTGAGTTCCATTGCCCGCAATTGTGGAAATGATTCCACTCGCATTGACTTTACGGATGCGAAAATTAGCTGTGTCAGCGATATAGAGATTTCCCGCCGTATCAATGGCCACCCAAGTAGGATTGTTTAATTTGGCGCTTGTGGCAGCAGAGCCATCGCCTAAAGAGCCTCCACCACCGGCCACAGTTGAAATGATTCCGCTGGCATTGATTTTGCGGATGCGAGAATTGTAAGTATCGGCAAAAAACAAATTGCCAGACGTGTCCACCGCCAGTCCTCCTTGTGGCAAGTTGATTCTCGCATTGGTTGCCTGACCTCCGTCACCAGAAAATCCCTGATACGCCATGCCTATACCAGCGTAGGTCGTGATAATGCCATTGGTATCCACCTTGCGGATGTAATTATTCCAAGTGTCCAAGATGAACAGGTTTCCATTCGTGTCCACTGCGACTGCTGACGGGTTGGCCAAACTAGCATTGGTTGCCGGGCCGCCGTCACCGGCATAAGTGTAGCTACCACTTCCGGCTACAATCGTGGTCACACCGTTGGTAGCCACTTTACGGATGACGTTGTTTACAGTATCGGCAATGAACAAATTACCGGACGAATCAAACGCGGCGCCTGATGGCACACCTAAAAAAGAATTCGTCGCTTGCAAGTTGTTGAACAGATTCCCGCCCGCCACGGTGGTGATGATGTTGTTCGGCAGGTTCGTGCCGTTCAACAGCCATTGGTAAGTCAACGGCCCAACGCCCGTCGCCATCACGCTGAAAGTGGTATTGCCGCCCAAGAAAACCGTCTGATTCACCGGCTGGTTGGTGATGACGGGTTGCGCGTTGCCGGTGAGCGCAAGGAACAGCCCCAGCCCAATAACCATAATTTTTCCCAAGGCAGATTTCATTTGCGAATGCGTCTAATGTTTCTCGTTTTCCAACCTTGGTCAACCCTCAATTCAGCAATCAAACCAGCTTCGGTCGTCCCTGCGGGACTTGAAATCTTACGGAGTTACCCCGGCGTTAAAACGCCGGGCTATTTTCAGAGGTTCCGCCGGAACCGGGCATCTTCCTTCGCGCATTTGCGTCTTTGCGTGAGAGTTTTAATCGCGCGGGTTGAATTTTGATTCCTTCGCGAGCTGCTCCCACAATTTCTTCTGCGCGTCGGTAATTTTTGCGGGCACAACAATTTTGGTCGCCACAATCAGGTCGCCGGTCTTGCCAAGGCCACGTCCGCGCACGCGGAGTTTTTGGCCGCTCGCCGTGCCAGCGGGAATCTTGATGTTCACTTTGCCGTCGAGCGTGGGCACGGCAATCTCCGCGCCGAGCGCCGCTTCCCACGGCGCAAGTTCGAGTTCGTAAATGAGATTGTGTCCGTCCACCTCAAAGTCGGGATGCTTGGCGAGGCGCACGCGCAAATACAAATCGCCGCCGTGTTCGCCGCGTCCGGCGATGCGGAGTTTTTGTCCCTCGGTGATGCCCGCCGGAATTTTGACCTGCTGCGAATCGGTGCGGTTCTCGTGCCGCACGGTGACGGTGCGGACGGAGCCGGTCTTGGCTTCTTCGAGCGTGACCATGATGTCGCCCTCGATGTCGCGACTGGGTTCTTCCACTTGACCACCGGGAAATCCGCCGCGCCCGCCCGCGCCAGCGGCACGTCGTTGCGCGCCGAACATCTGCTCAAAAAAATCGCTGAAGCCCGTGCCTTGAAATTCAAATTCCACGCCGCCGCCGCGTCCCGCGCCACCGCGAAATGGCTGGCCGCCGCCGAAACCGCCTGCGCCGGGCGGCGGGCGAAAGTCTGCGCCTTGTTTCCAGTTCGCGCCGAGCTCGTCGTATTTCTTGCGCTTATCGGCGTCAGACAAAACTTCGTAAGCCTCGTTGATGTCCTTGAATTTTTCCTCCGCACGCTTTTTATCCTTGGCGACGTCGGGATGAAATTCGCGCGCGAGTTTGCGAAAGGATTTCTTCATCTCATCGGCGGTCGCGGTGCGCGGCACGCCGAGGGTCTGGTAATAATCTTTGTATTGGGCAGCCATTTGTGAGTTGCAGGTTACAGGTTGAAAGTTACAAGTTCAACTATTCGCCAACCTTCAACTTGCAACCCATTCACTTCGGACGTTTGGCGTTGTCTACGCTCAAGAAGCGCGTGCCAGCCAAAGCGGGTCGCCAGATTTTCAGGAGAATCTGATCACTCTTCGCAGACTTGCAGAGGCGCACGGCATCGGCGGAATTTTTCACCGGCTGATGATTGATTTCGATAATGATATCAGTGGGTTTCAGCCCGGCGTCGGCGGCGTTGGAATCGCGGTCAAGCTGCGTGACAATCGCGCCTTGAACCTCGTCGGGCAGATGAAGCTGGGTGCGAACGGTGTTCTCAAAATCCGCCACGGTCACGCCGTCCAGCGCGTCGGTTTTGGAAGCGGTGGTGCTGACGGCATCGGAATTTTTCTGCGCGTCCACGGCGCTGCTGGTGACGAGTTCGCCGAGCGTAACGGGAATTATTTTCACCGCACCGTCGCGAAAAATTTTCAGCGCAGCGGGCGAACCGGGTTCGCAGGCGGACACAATCAGTTGCAGACTGTTGACATCAGCGACGGCGTGGCCGTTGACGGCGGTAATGACATCGCCAGACTTGAGGCCAGCTTTGCCCGCAGCCGAACCGGCGGTGACATCACCAATCAACACGCCATTTTCATCGGGCAGAGAAAATTCCTTGGCGAGATTACCGTCAATATCTTGCAGACTCACACCGTCGAGATAGCCGTGCCGGATTTTTCCAGTCGTGATGAGTTGTTGGAGAACGCGCCGCGCCATGTTGACCGGCACAGCGAAACCGATGCCCTGATTGCCGCCACTGCCGCTGATGATAGCGGTGTTGATACCGACGAGCCGACCTTGCGCGTCAATCAGCGCGCCGCCGGAATTGCCGGGATTAATCGCGGCGTCGGTCTGGATAAAATTTTGATAGCCGTTGAAACCCACGCTGCGGCCAATCGCGCTGACGATGCCTTTGGTCACCGTCTGGCCGACGCCAAACGGATTGCCGATGGCGAGCACGACATCGCCGACTTCAAGCTGATCGCTGTCGGCGAGCGTGGCGGCGGGCAAGTTGTCCATGTCAATTTTCAACACGGCCACGTCGGTCAATTCATCGCGCCCGATGAGCCGCGCGCCGCATTCTTTTTTATTTCCGGCGATGGAAATTTTAATTTGATCCGCACCGGCAACAACGTGATTCGCCGTCACAATATAACCGTTCGAGGAAACGATGACGCCGGAGCCGAGGCTTTGTTCTTTGCGCGTGCGTTCGCGATCGTCACCGGCAAATTGATTGCCGAAAAACTGGCGGAAAATTGGATCGTTGAAAAACGGATTGGGGCGTTCCTTGACGAAACGCGCGGTGTAAATGTTGACGACGCTCGGCGCCGTTTTTTTTACAACGGAAGCAAAGCTGGTGGCAGTCGCCGCGTCGCGATTGGCGGGCGTGCTATCAATGCAGAAGGTCGGAATGCTCTCGGCGGCGCGCGCGGTGAAATGTAAAGCAACGCCAAAAACCATCGCGCCACAAACCGCAGCCGAAACACCGGCGAGCGTCCTCGTCAATTTCATAGTCCTGAATGGACAACGGCCAGCGCCGCGTCGTTCAATGCGGACGGCCAATTACTTCGCGCCGTTGGCGGCATCCGGCTTGATGACTTCGATCTTCGCGCCGTTTTTCATGTCGGCGGCACTCGGCACTTTGATGATGTCGCTCGTGAGCGGCGCGGCGGGTGCAGGCGTCTTGGCGTCGAGCAATTCAACTTCAAAAATCAAAGCGGAATTCGGCGCGATGCTGCGGTTGCCCTGCTCGCCGTAAGCCAGTTCGGAGGGAATAAATAATTTCCATTTCGAGCCGACGGGCATTTTCAGCAGCGCTTCGGTCCAGCCGTGAATGACGCCGGTGACGGGAAACTGCGTGGGCTGACCGCGCTTGTATGAACTGTCGAACTCCGTGCCGTCAATCAATGTGCCTTTGTAATTCACGGTCACAGTGTCGTTCGGCGTGGGCAACGCGCCAGTGCCTTTGGTCAGCACAATATATTGCAGGCCGTCGGGCAGCGTCTGGACGCCCGGATTATTTTTGTTGGCGGCGAGAAATGCGTCGCCGTCGGCTTTATTTTTGGCTGTCTTCTTGGTGCGAAATTCCTGTTGGAAACTGGTGAGCACCTGTTGCGCTTCTTCCGGCGTGAGCAACGTCGCCCCGCCGGACTGGATGGATTTGATGGCGCTGGCCGCGACATTCGCATCAATGTCCAAACCCTGTTGCTGCCAGTTATGGCCGAGCATCATGCCGATGGCATAGCTGACGCGCGATTTTTCATCGGTCAAAACATTTGTTCCCTCGGCCAAAACCACGGAGGCGAGGCTCAAGCTGATAACAGTTCCAAAAATAATTTTTTTCATACGATTGATTTGCGAACCCGCATAATTCTGGATTCAACTGACAAAGGCAATCCGCTTTTCATTCAAAAAAATTGCGCCTACCTAAAAATCGAATGAATAAGTGAGGTCGTATTCAAACTGCGCCAGCGCCGAGTAAGGCGTCAGCGGCGCGGGCGCGTAAGCGTTCATCGGATCGTGATTCGAGTGGACGTATTTGACGCCCACATTTTTCCAGAGGTTCCAGAAACTCCAGCCAGATTTGGGGACGGGCTTCTGAAGCGGACGCAACCGGCTTTTTTTAATCGGCGGCAAATTGCGGAGCGAGTTGGAATTCGCCGCCGGAATGTCCAGATTGGTTGCAATCATGCCATGACCGGATTGTTCCATCAGGGCGTGAACGGACGGCGGCATCCGGTTGGTGGCGGTATTATCCACCGCCCGAATCAACCCGACATTGAGCAAAGCCAGTAAACCAATCGTCCGGAAAAATTTCACGCGCCCTGTTTAACATATTTCCCGGCCAGACCACCAAAAAAACTTGTCGGCAAAAACGGGCGGTGGCGAAAAACTGTGCAATTTAATTTCCCCGCTGAACGGTTTGAGTTATGCTTGGTCAAATTGTGTCCATGCCAATCACTATGCACCGCGCCCGAAAAATTTTTCTACTGTTAATCATTCCCGCCATCGCACTGGCCATCTGGGCCGGTTGCAAGACGGAGAAGTCCGACGCACCCGCCCTGCCCAACCTGCCCGCGACGAGCCTGAAACCCGGCCCGAGCGACTCGCACACCGCCTACGTCGCAGCGCGCTTGCTGGAGACATATCATTATTCCCAACGCCCGCTGGACGAACAATTGTCGGAGAAATTTTTTGACGGCTATATTAACTCACTCGACCCGCGCCACGAAAATTTTCTCCAGAGCGACATTGCGGAGTTTCAAATCTACCGGACAAATCTCGACAAGCTGACGCTCGAACACGGCACGGCGGATTTGACACCGGCGTTCGCGGTTTACGACCGTTACGCCGAGCGCATTCAGCAGCACGACGCGTATGCGATGGATTTGCTTGAACACGACAAATTTAAATTCAATGCCGACGAAAAAATTGTCCTCGACCGTCGCCACGCGCCGTTCCCGACAAATCTGGTCGAGGCAAAAGCGCTCTGGCAGCAACGGCTGCGCTATGAGTATTTGCAGGAAAAATTGTCGCGCGAAATTATTCAGACCAATGACAATTTCATCGTGAAGTTGCCAGCGGACGCGACGAAAGATATTCCCGCCACGTTGGAACGGCATTATCGCTGGAATTTGCAGATGACGACGAACTGGGACAACGAGGGCGTGCTGCAAACTTATCTCAACGGCCTCGCGCATGCCTACGATCCACACTCGGATTATTTCAGCGCGCCGCACGCGCAGGATTTTTCCATCGGCATGAATCTTTCGCTGTTCGGCATCGGCGCGCAACTGTCGGAGGACGACGGCTATTGCACCATTCGCTCGCTCGTGCCCGGCGGTCCGGCAGCCAAGAGCAAAGCGGTGTTTGAAAAAGATCGCATCATCGCCGTCGCGCAAAGCAATCAACCGCCCGTGGATGTCGTGGACATGGAATTGGAAAAAGTCGTCCAGAAAATTCGCGGCACGAAAGGCACGGAAGTTCGCCTGACCATCAGCCCCGCGTCTGACCGCAGCGCGCGCAAAATCGTCTCGTTCATCCGCGACGAAATCAAACTGGAAGATTCCGAGGCGAAGGCGAAGTTGATTGAACTGCCGAATGGCAAACGCATTGGCATCATTGACCTGCCGTCGTTTTACGCCACGGTCAATCTCGGCAACGACGGCAACACTACTCCCAAAAGCACCACGGCGGACGTGACCAAGCTCATCAACAAACTGAAAGCGGAAAAAGTTTCCGGCATCATTATTGACCTGCGCACGAATCCGGGCGGCTCGCTCGAAGAAGCGATTAAGTTCACCGGCCTATTCATCAAGGACGGGCCGGTTGTCCTCGCGCGCAATCCCGACGGCGCGGTGCAGGCGGATTCCGATCCCGACCCGACGCAACTTTATGACGGGCCGCTCGTCGTGATGATTAATCGCTTCAGCGCGTCTGCGTCGGAAATTGCCGCCGCCGCATTGCAAGATTACGGACGCGCGCTCGTCGTCGGCGACAGTTCCACGCACGGCAAAGGCACGGTGCAAAACCTGAATCCGCTCAAGCCGTTTATGCTGTCGTCGGAAAAAGGTTCGTCGAACGATCCCGGCACGATTAAAATTACCATCCGCAAATTTTATCGCGTGAGCGGCGCGTCCACGCAACTCAAGGGCGTCGCGTCGGATATCGTTTTGCCGGACGCGCTGGACTATTCGACGCAGGTCGGCGAAGTCGCGCTCGATAATCCGTTGCCGTGGGACACGATTCAGCCAGCGAACTACGAGAAATTCAATCTCGTCCAGCCGTATCTCGAGACACTCAAGGCACGTTCCGACGAACGCGTCGCGACGAATCAGGATTTTCTCTACGTCAAACAGGACATCGAGCAATTTCTGAAATCGCAATCGGAGAAGACTGCCACTATTAACGAACACGATGCGCTCAAGGAGCACGAACGCGCGTTTGTGCAAGGCAAAGCGCGCGATGCGGAGCGTTCTGCGCGTAAGCTGGACGGCGTGAAAGTTTATGACATCACCGTGAAAAACTCGGAACTGCCGGGATTGGTGGAAGCGGGCGTGAAACCGGAAACCAACACGATTACGACCACGGAACCGACCAATGCGGTTTCCAATTCCACTTATACGCTCGTCAGCAGTTCCACGACCACCAACCTCACGATGAAGTCTGCCGCCGATAAAAAATCGCCGCCGCCGTTTGACCCGCAGCTCGACGAAGCCCAGCGCATTCTGCTGGATTACATTTCGCTGCTCGGCAAAAACCGTCCGGTCGTTGCGAACTAAATAAGTTATGAAGCTGTTCGCCATTCTGGTCGTGGCGCTGGCGCTCGGCGGCAAGGCGTTGGCCGATGTAAATTATTATCTCGGCAAACAGCAGGCCAAACGCGACGTAAGCCAGAGCGACGCGCAGCAAGGCATCACACCCACGCAACCGCAAACGCCCGCCGCGCCGTCAGCCCCACCGACCGATCCCGCGCTCGTCGCCACGCTGCAAAACATTGCCGATTTACGCGCGGACTTGGACGCGATAAATCAGGCCGCAGACGCGCAAGCCGGAGCCGACCAGCGCGCTTCATTGATGACGCATCTTTCAGCGGCAGCGGCGCACGATAAAAAAGCTGTCACGGCGTCCCTTAAAAAATTAGCCGGACACTTAATTACCGCAACCAGTGGCAATAAAAAATTGACCGCGCAAAATGCGAAACTGGCGCGCAGCTTTCACGCCGTCTTCAACGCCGCGCATCTTTCCACAACGCAAATTCAAACGTTGCTCGACGACGTGGAAAAAATTCTTACCGGTGGCGGCGTGGCCGACGGCGATGCGAAAACCATTGTCGCCGACCTCAAACAGATTGCCACCGAAACGCAATAGCACCATGCGTCCCGTCAAATGCCCGACGTGCAAGAAGTCCGGCGACTGGTTCGCGGGCAAGTTCGCGCCGTTCTGTTCGCACCGCTGCAAGCTGGTTGACCTCGGCAAATGGTTCAACGCCGAACACGCGATTTCCGAACCGCTCAAGCCGGAGCATTTCGAGCAATACGCCGACCTACCACCGGGCAAACACTTGGACACGCCGGAAGATTGACTCCGAAATTCGGCTGGCGATAATGGAAAAATACTTAATCATGAAAAAAATCCTAAACTTGTTTTCATTTCTCGGCGTCGTCTTGTTGCTCGCGCTGGCCAGCGGCTGCGCCACCACGAAACACACGGAGCAAATGCTGGTTCAAGCCGGTTTCAAAACGGTCGTGGCCAGCACGGACAAACAGGCGCAGCATCTCAAAACGTTGCCAGCGGATAAATTGAGCGTGGCTAAATTGAACGGCAAAACTTACTACGTTTTTCCCGATCCGGCGCACAATCGCATTTACGTCGGCAACGTGCAGGCGTATCAGGATTATCAGCAGGCGCTCATGTATGCCAAGCTGCAAGGCGACAATCGGGAGCTGGGCGCGCTCGGCGAAGACACCGGCCAGAGCGGCGATGTTCGCTGGGCGGACTGGAGCGAAAATACCGGTTGGACCGGCGGCAGTTATTAAACTGTTTGAATCTTTTTTCAAAACTTCTGTCCATTCACTGACTGAATTATTTTATGATGTGGAATTTTAATTACTTGTTGTTCGTGTTTTTGCCCGGCCTGTTGATCGGCTTGTGGGCGCAGATGAAATTGCATTCGGCGTTCGGCAAATACAGCCAGATTCCCGTCGAGTCCGGCCTGACGGGCGCGCAGGCGGCGCGGCGAATCCTCGACAACGCCGGTCTCAACGACGTGCCGGTGGAAGAAGTCGAAGGTAAATTGACCGACCATTACGACCCGACCAAGCGCGCGCTGTTTTTGTCGTCGGAAAATTACAGCGGCAACTCCATCGCCGCCGTCGGCGTCGCGGCGCATGAGTCCGGTCACGCGCTGCAACATCAGGCCGCTTACGCGATGCTGAATTTGCGGATGGCACTCGTGCCGGTCACGCAATTCTCCAGCGCGGCTTACGGAATCATTATGCTGGCTGGCTGGATCATGGGCATGAGCATGATGAAAACAATGTTGCCCATCATCATCGTCGTCTTCGGCATCATCACATTTTTCCAACTCATCACGTTGCCGGTCGAATACGACGCCAGCAATCGCGCGAAGGAACAACTGTTTCGCCTCGGTCTAGTGCGCGAGGATGAGCGCGCGGGCGTGGCGAAAGTTCTGGACGCCGCCGCGCTCACCTACGTCGCCGCGCTGGTCAGTTCGCTCCTGACGCTGCTTTATTACATCACCGCCGCGCGCGACAGCCGGAATTGAGTTGGCGAAATTGAAGTTAATTTGCTTGCGGCTGCCCGCCACGCGTTTAACTTTTTGCATTCATGGCGGCTAAAAAAATCCAACGCAAGTCGAAGCCGGTGCAACGGAAAAAGAAAATTTCCGTTCCCGCGCCAACTAAAATTGTCACGCTGTCGTCGCCACCGATTACCGTGCCGTCGGATTTGCCGATCACCAAACCGGCTGAGGGCGACACCACACAGTTTCTCCGCCGCGAAGCCGAGCGCATGGATGGCGACAGTTCCATCCGCCTTTATCTCCGCGAAATCGGTTTGGTAAAACTGCTCACGCCGCAGGAAGAAATCGAACTTGCCGCCAAAATTAAAAAGGGCGACAAAAAAGCGCGCGAACACATGATCAAGGCGAACCTGCGCCTCGTCGTAAAAATCGCGCGCGACTACGAAGGTATTGGCCTACCGTTATTGGATTTAATCAGCGAAGGCAACATCGGCTTGATGAAAGCCGTCGAGCGTTTTGATCCTGCGAAGGGCGGAAAACTTTCCACTTACGGCTCGTGGTGGATCAAGCAATCCATCAAACGCGCGCTCGCGAATCAGTCTAAGACGATTCGTCTGCCGGTTCATTTGGTTGATAAAATTTCCAAGATGCGCCGCACGGCGATGAAGTTGCAGGAGGAATTTGGTCGCGAACCGACCGATGAAGAATTGGCCGCTGAATTGAGCACCACCGCCGCGCGCGTTTCGCAAATGCGGACTGCATCCATCCGACCCGCGTCGCTCGACGCGCCGGTGGGCGATGATAATACCAATACTTTTTCCGAAATGGTCGAGGACGAGCGCGCCGTAAATCCCTACGACGAACTCGAAGACAAGACCGTCACCGGAATGTTGCAGGACATGGTCAAACATCTCGACGCCCGCGAGGCGACGATTCTGCGCTTCCGTTTCGGCCTCGACGGCGGCAATGAAAAAACTTTGGAAGAAGTCGGCGAAAAATTCGGGGTTACGCGCGAACGCGTCCGCCAGATTCAAAATCTCGCGTTACGCAAACTTCGCAAGATGATCGAAAAGCTCGAAAAATCCAAGGCCAAGGAAGTTTGAATTATGCCCGCTGTCACTGCTGCTGAAATCGCCGCCGCCATTCGCAACGTCCCGGATTTTCCTAAACCGGGCATTCAGTTCAAAGACATCACGCCCGTGCTTGCCGACGCGCGCCTGTTCGCCGGCGCGATTGATTTGCTCACAGAACGGTTTACGCCCGGCAGCATTGATGCCGTCGTGGGCATTGATGCGCGCGGATTTATTTTTGCCGCCGCCGCCGCGACCAAATTGCAAGCCGGATTTATTCCCGTCCGCAAAAAAGGCAAGTTGCCCTTCACGACCATCGAACAAGATTACGCGCTCGAATATGGTCACGCGACCGTCGCACTCCACACCGACGCCATCAAGCCCGGCGCGCGTATATTGCTCGTGGACGATTTGCTCGCGACCGGGGGCACATCCGGCGCCGCCGCCTCGCTCGTGAAAAAACTGGGCGGAAATATTTTGGAAATTGTCTTCCTCATCGAGCTGAAATTTCTGGATGGCCGCAAGCATCTGCCGAACTTTCCCGTGCGTTCGTTGGTTGAGTATTGAGCATGAGTGAAGCTCCCATTTTAAGCGTTGTCGCGCCTTGTTTCAACGAACAGGGAAATTTGATTCCGCTTGTCACCGCCATTCGCGACGCGCTCGAACCGTTAAAAATTTCCTACGAAATTGTCATCGCCGACGATGTCAGCCGCGATGATTCTTGGAAAATTTTGCAGAAGTTAGGCGCTGACGACAAACGCATCCGCGCCGTGCGGCTCAATCGCAACTGCGGCCAAT
The DNA here is from genome assembly GCA_903833055.1 of uncultured Verrucomicrobia subdivision 3 bacterium. Taxonomy (GTDB): domain Bacteria; phylum Verrucomicrobiota; class Verrucomicrobiia; order Limisphaerales; family UBA11358; genus UBA11358. The sequence continues at coordinate 23,774 of CAILDU010000070.1, forward strand.
CCGCTGCCGTTTGGGCGGGCATTCAAGCGGCGACTGGCCGCTACATCGCGACGCTCGACGCCGATTTACAAAATCATCCGCGCGAATTGCCGCGTTTTCTCGAAGCGATTCAAAATGGAAACAGCGATTGCGTCTGCGGCTCGCGCGTCGCCGCACGCGCGCAAGGTGATTCGTGGGTGCGCCAAGTTTCATCCAAGATTGCCAATGGCATTCGCAATCGTATTACGCACGAAACCGTCAGCGATTCCGCGTGCGGCTACCGGATTTTCAAACGCGAATGCGCAGCGCGCCTGAAATTTTTCAAAGGGATGCACCGTTTCATGCCGACGCTGTTCCGCATCGAAGGTTTTGTCGTCACGGAAATCCCCATCAGCCATCACACACGGCTCACCGGCCAGAGCAATTACGGTGTGATGAACCGCCTGTTCGTCACCATCTACGATTTGTTCGCCGTGCGCTGGATGCAGAAACGGATGTTCCGTTTTGAAGTGAAGGAACAAATTAATTTTCCGCCGAGCCAGTCGAAATAATTGGCCGCTAAAAAGCACAAAAGTCACAAAAATAAAAAGCCGGTTTTCTTTTGCGCTTTTTGGCGGCTGATTTTCCCGCTACCTTTCCCGCGATGCACTGGCTGCAAACACTCGACACCGACCTGTTTTTATTTTTCAACCGGTCGCTCGTCAATCCGTTCTTCGACTGGCTCATGCCGATTTTGAGCGGCAGCAACGGCGTAAAGACCCCGTTTTTATTGACCGCTATCGCCATTGGCCTCGCCCTATTCATCTTCGGCAACCGCCGTTTGCGGCTGTGCATGGTGTTCACACTTTTTATTGTCGCGACCAATGACGGTTTAATTTGCAACCCAATTAAACACGCCGTCGCGCGCGCGCGTCCGTTTGTCACGCTGCCAGAAGCGCGACTGTTCGGCATCGTCGGCAAAGGCTACATCCCGCCAGAAATAAATACCGACGGCGTGGACATGGCCGCTGGCAAAGGCAGCCACAACAGCATGCCGTCCGCGCACGCCGCCAACTGGTTCGCCGCCACAATGACGCTGTTTTTATTTTACCGGCGCAGCCTGTGGTTCATGTTGCCGCTGGCGTTCGGCGTCGCTTTTTCGCGCCTCTACAACGGTGTGCATTATCCGAGTGACGTGCTGGCGGGTGCAATTATTGGCGCAGGTTACGCCGTGGCCGCAGCGGTCGCCATCGAAACTGCGTGGCAATTTTTTGGGAAGAAATATTTTCCGAACGCGTTCGCCAAAGCAACGTCGCTTGTGCCGAATTTGAATCTGAAAAATTCCCAGCGCAAAGATTAAGCGACGTAATTTTTCATCGCCGCCAGCATTTCTTTGACGGCAGTTTCCATCCCGACGAACACCGCGCGGCTCACAAGACTGTGTCCGATATTCAATTCCACCAAATGCGGCACGCGAAAAAGTATCGCGAGATTTTCGTAATTCAAACCGTGGCCGGCATTCACTTTCAGACCAAGCGAATGCGCCTGTTCCGCGCCAGCAATGAGGCGCAGTAACTCCATTTTCGCTTTCCGCTTTCCGCTTTCCGCTTTTTGAAATTCTTCCGCAAAAGTTCCCGTGTGCAATTCAATAAATTGTGCGCCCGTGCGCGCGGCGGCGGCAATCTGCTTTTCGTCCGGTGCGATGAACAAACTCACTTCAATGCCCGCGTCGTTCATTCTTTTGCGCGTGTCCGTCAAAGATTTTTCCGCCGCGACCACATCAAGTCCGCCTTCCGTCGTCACTTCCAAGCGCCGCTCCGGCACGAGACAAACTATTTCGGGCTTTAGTTTCAAGGCGATTGCGACAATCTCCGGCGCGTTCGCCATTTCCAAATTCAATCGCGTTTGAACTATTTCGCGCAGTTTCCAAATGTCGCGATCCTGAATGTGCCGACGATCTTCGCGCAGATGCGCGGTAATACCGTGCGCGCCCGCCGTCTCGCAAATGCGCGCCGCCGCGACCGGATCCGGTTCACCAAATCCGCGACCGCGATAACGCGCCTCACGAATCGTGGCGACGTGGTCAATATTAACGCCGAGCTTGAGCATGAAATTATTTGGACGGCGCGGGCAATCCGGCGGGCGGACGCGGGTGAAGATTTTTCAACGATGAACGTTGCGGCAATCGCAAGTCGCAGCCGGGAAAATTTGGCGCTTCCAGCCAGTTACCCAGTGCCAGCATTTCCACGGCGGTAAAAATCCCCGGCGACTTGCGCGTGAATGTCATTTGATCCGGCGCGATCTGGAAAATTTCCGTGACGGTATTGCCCAGCTTCGGCGCAGTTTTTTGAATCCATTTCATTGCCGCCGATTCACCACCCAGCTGCCGGTGTGACGTAAGCACAAAACCCAGCTGGCTCAAGTTCAGCGCGGTCGGTAGCCGTTCCGCCGTGATTTCCCAATGGTAAAACACGAGATTTTTTTCCGCGAGCCGCTGGAATAATTCCGGCGGCAGTGGCTTGGAACGCGGCGTATTCGGAAACGCGCCCGCCAATAAAAATTGTCCCGCTGGCTCGTTGACCACACGCATGAACGGCGAGATGAACGGCACACCGGTGAGAAAAATTTCATTATTCGTCAGCGTCAGTTTAGACGACGCCAGAAACATTCCCGGCGCGCCCGGCTGCGGTTGAACGAGCGGCTGCAACCGCGCGTAAGCCTGCGCCAGCGCATCCGCCGCTTTGGCGACGGGCAACGCAGCAAAAGTCTGATACGGAATCTGCGCCATCGCCCAGGTGAAATACTGGTTTGGCGTCGGCGAAAGCTGGTAAGCCTGCGCCCACGGTTGCGCCGCGAACCACTTCGAGAAACCGCGCACAGCGGTGAAACTCACGAACGGCTGGTGCAACGTATTCGTCGGCACGCGCCACGGTTCCAGATTCAACGCCAGATTTTCGGGGAAATAAAATTTGCCGTTGATGCGCAAATTGTCATCCGGCGCGGTCACGGTGAACTGCGTTTCCGGCATGCCCAGCGTTATCAAATCAGGATTCCATTGCGCGAGGTTCGGCCAATTCACGTCAAGCACGAGCCACGCATTCTTGTCAACCGGCTGAAATATTTTTTTGAAAAGAGAATTGCCCAAAGTCGATGAATTCGCGTCGGGAACAAAAGTCAACCAGCCATCGGAAAATTTGAATCCAGTCGTCGGAAAAAACAGCTTCAAACTTGTCTGCCAAATTTGTGCCCGCGCGGTGTCGAGCTGAATGACGATGGCCACTTGCGGTTTGCCGTTCGCCGCCGCGCGCGTTTCTAAAAACCATTCCGACTTCTGCAAATCATCGAACAGCGGACGCAGTTTCGCCGCGCCGTCCGCGACCGTTACGCCCGTGTTTTTTTGCAGCCAGCCCGCGAGCCAGACAGACAAACGATTCGCCGTTTGCGCGCGCAACACCACCGCTTCGGCGGAACAAAATTCATTCGTGAACGCGGAAAAGTTGGCGGCGGCGGAAATTTTTTGCGCGCCCGCAAAATGGATTTGCGCGATCAAGTCCGGCTGCGGCAACGCCGCGCGGACATTGACCACGGCCAGCCACAACGTAAATAGTAAAAAAATCTTCTTCATCGGGTGCATTTCTGTGCCAAATCCACCGCTGTTTTGCAATCGCAAAGACACGAAGACCATTGGCAAAATTCAATTTCAGATTGCCGCGCCGCCGAAATCGCGCTTTCATTCCGCGTGCTGAAACTGCGAAACCTGCTTAAATACTGGCTGCCACCGCTCGCGTGGATGTGCCTGATTTTTTCCGCGTCCGCCGACACTCAATCTTACCAGCACACCACTTCGCTGTTTGAACCGCTGCTGCATCGGATGTTCCCGATGATGTCGCAGGCGCACATCGAACTCATTCATCATCTTTTCCGTAAAGTTGGACATCTCACCGAATACGCCCTGCTCGCCCTGCTCCTCTGGCGCGCGATTCGCCAGCCACAAAAAAACGAGCGGCGGCCTTGGCGTTGGGACGAAGCCGGATTATCGCTCGCCATTATTTTTCTCTACGCCGCCAGCGACGAACTCCATCAAGTTTTCGTCGCCCTCCGCACCGCGCTTGTTTCAGATGTCATCATTGATACGACCGGCGGTGCGATTGGTTTGCTCCTGCTTTGGAGCATCGGGAAAATCTTAAAACACTGGTAAAATGAATCGTCCGCTCGCCAGCGTCGTCATGGCTTACGCCGCCGGACTGCTGCTCGCGCAAATTTTTCAACCACCGCCCGCCGTGCTGCTTGGAATTACGGCTGTAATTTTAATTCTCACGCTCGCATCAGCAAAACTTCGTCCGTATTCCTTTTGGCCATTGCTCGCGCTGGCTGGCTGGACAAATTTTATTTGCCAGACGGCCGTCGTTTCACCGAATGATTTGCGGACGCAACTCGGCAACGAACCCGCAATCGTCACTGTTCGCGGCGAACTTTCCGAAACGCCGCGCTTAAAAATCACCGTTCGCGACGATGCGGAAAACTGGCGCAACGTCGCCCGCGTCCGCGTCACTGAAATCTCGCGCGTAGGAAATTTTATTCCCGCCAGCGGCGAAATTCTTGTCATCACGCCTAACATTCTTGGCACAAATTATTTTGCCGGACAGCGCGTGGAAATTTCCGGCGTCATCGCGCGCCCGCCGCCGCCGCTCGCCGACGGACTTTTTGATTTTGAAAATTATCTCGCCACGCGCGGCATTTATTACCAGCTCAAAACCGAGTCCACTAACGATTGGAAATTGCTCCCGCCAATTTTACCAAACGCGCCGCTCACCGACCGTTTTTTAAGTTGGTCAAAAAATACGCTCGCGCTCGGTTTACCCAATGAAGACGAGCCTTTAAGACTCTTGTGGGCGATGACTCTGGGCTGGCGAACCGCCTTCACCGGCGACATCGGCGAACCCTTTTTGCGTGCCGGCACGATGCACATGTTCGCGATTGATGGCTTAAGAATCGCACTGCTCTCCGGCATGATTGTCGCCCTGCTCCGCGCGCTGCGCGTCTCGCGCGCGTGGTGCGGCGCGATCGCCGTGCCGACGATCTGGTTTTACACCGCCGCGACCGGCTGGGAGCCGTCCGCCATCCGCGCGTCCGTGATGATGACCATCGTCCTCGGCGGCTGGGCGCTCAAACGTCCGAGCGATTTGCTGAACTCCCTCGCCGCCGCCGCGTTCGTGATTCTGCTGTGGAATCCGCTCCAGCTTTTTGAAGCCAGCTTTCAACTTTCATTTTTCGTCATGCTCATCATCGCGCTCATGCTGCCGAAATTAAATGAATTCTTCGACCGGCTGCTCAAACCCGACGAACTACTGCCCGACGAACTCGTTTCCCGCTGGAAAAAATCCGGTCGCTGGCTCGCGCGTAAACTCGCGCGCTACTGTGGACTTTCCTTCGCCGCTTGGATTGGTTCATTACCACTTTCCGGAAAATACTTTCACCTGTTCAGCCCCGTCTCAACCTTCGCCAACATCCTTGCCGTGCCGCTCGGAACCTTTGCGCTCATGGCGAATCTCGGCGCGCTCGTGTGCGGCCACTGGCTGCCGTGGTTCACCGAACTCTTCAATCACGCCGCGTGGTTTTTCATGGTGGCGATGACGTGGGTCAGCGTCGAGGCCGCCAAAATTCCCGGCGCGTATTTTTACGTTCCCGAACCGACGCTCGCCACGATTGCGATTTATTACGCCGCCGTCATCGCCATTTTTAGCGGCTGGTTTTCAACGCGAAAGAGAATTTTTCTGGGCGCGGCAATTTTATTTTTCATTGGCGGAATTTATTTCTGGCAATGGCAAACCTCGCGCGACGAAACCGATTTGACCGTGCTGCCGCTCAATGGCGGCCACGCGATTTACGTTGATGCCGACGGACGCGCGAACGACTGGCTCATCAATTGCGGCAATGAAAACGCGGTTAATTTCACGCTCAAAGATTTTCTGCGCGCGCAAGGCGTGAACACGCTTCCGCGCCTGATTTTGACCGAAGGCGACATGAAAAATGTCGGCGGCGCGCAAACACTCGACGAACTTTTTCACGTCGGCGAACTGTGGACGAGTGATGTGAAATTCCGCTCGGCAAATTACCGCGACACTCTTGCCGCATTTGAAAAGCCGACAATGCGCCACAAGATTTTGAATTGCGAGAACACGATTGGCTGCTGGCAGATTTTATTTCCCAACGCGACGGATAATTTTGAAAAAGCCGATGACAGCCCGCTCGTGCTGGTTGGAAATTTTCGCGGCACGAAAGTTTTGCTGCTCTCCGATTTGAGCCGTGCCGGACAAAGCGATCTGCTCGCCACCACCAATGATTTGCGCGCCGACATCGTGGTCGCCGGATTGCCGACGGCAGGCGAGCCGTTGTGCGACGCGCTGATTGACGCGATCCGGCCGCGCGTCATCGTCATCGCGGATTCGGAATTTCCCGCCACGCGCCGCGCCAGCCGCGCCTTGCGCGAACGGCTGGAGCAGAAAAAAAATTCCCGTGATTTACACGCGCACCGCCGGCGCGGTGAAAATTGAAACGGACGAAGCCGGTTGGAAATTGGAAACAATGGACGGACAGAAGTTTTGATTTGGTCTCACGCAAAGACGCAAAGTTTGAAGCAGCAGATTTCTTTGCGCCTTTGCGTCTTTGCGTGAGATTATCTTCCTCCGCTCCTGAAGAAAACGGAAACATAGCGCGCCTGCGGAATGATGAATTTTTTCACCTCAACGGTGACGGCTGGCGGCTTGAACTCGACCAAAATTAAACCGGCAATGTCGGCGGCGAGCTTTTCAATCAGCTTCCATTCGCGGCCTTCGCCAAACTTTAGAAGTTTTTGCGTGACGGCATAATAATCAATCGTATCAACGATGGCATCGCTGGTCGCGGCGGCGGAAAAATCGGATTCCAGCGCCACCGTCAGCAGCAAACGCTGCGGCTGCGCGCGTTCCGCATCCGGCACGCCCACGCGGTAAAACACTTCGAGGTCAACGATGGAAATCTGTGACATTTATGATTTACGATTGGCGATTTTGGATTTGGAAACGGCGTCGAGCAGAATTTTTGTCGGCTTGTTCAACTTCAGCCGCTTCGCCTCGGCGAGTTTGAGCCATTGAAATTCCCGCGCCTCCTCGTTCAGCACGACGCGCGGATTTTTGGCGACGCACTTGCAGGTGTAATTCAGCAAAACAAAATGCGCGTCGCGGTAAAATTCCTTCGAGCTGATGCAGTCCTGCACGATGACGAATTTGATGTCCGTGATGTTCAGCGCCGTCTCTTCTTTGATTTCGCGGCGCAAGGCGGCGAGCGAACTTTCGCCGCGCTTGATTTTGCCGCCGGGAATGCCCCACAAGCCCGACCATTTATGCGTGCGGATCATCAGCACTTCGTTTTTAGAATTGAAAATCAGCGCACCAACCGTCGCGAGCGGCGGCTCGAGGTTGTCCTCGAGTTGAACTGGCTGGAGGTGAAATTTATTTTTCACCAACACGCGCTTGAGTTCGTCAAGATGCTCCACGATGAGGTCAGGCTTGGCGGCGCGCAATTGTTCCAGCGTGTTGTAGCCGGTCAGCACGGCGCAGGAATGGATGCCGCCGTGGCGCGCGGTCTCAATGTCGTGTTCCATGTCGCCGATGAAAAGCGTTTCGTCGGGCTTGAGATTATTTTCGCGGAGAATGTCGTGGATTTTTTCGCGCTTGTCCCAAACGTCGGTGTAAGGCTTGTCGAGAAACGCGTCGAAGCCGGTGACCTTGCATTGCGTCGCAAAATAATCGCCGTGGACGGTGCTCAAAAGAAACGTGCGAATCTTTTGTGCGCGGCAAAATTCCAAAAACGCGCGCGCGTGCGGCAGTTCAATCACGGAATCTTGCGACTGGCCGAATTCGTGATGAAACCATGTTTCCAATTGATCCATCGGCACGTCGGGCGTGTGGCGGTCGTAAAATTTTTTGAACGGCAGCGTGAACTCGGCGCGAAATTTATCGAGCGACATCGCGGTCTTGCCGGATTGCGTGAGAACGTAGTTGGACGCCTTCAACACGGCGGGCAAATCGTCCACCAAAGTTCCTGACCAGTCAAAAATAATGTTGCGGATCACGAAATTGATTTAACCGCAAAGAGCGCAAAGAACACAGAGAAAAATTTCGGGGAGGTTGAAGTAATTTGATTTCTCTTTGTGTTCTTTGCGCTCTTTGTGGTTAAATTTTTTGAAATGCTTATCGCATTCAACAAACCTTACGGCGTGCTGTCGCAGTTCACGGGCGACGGCTCGCCGAACCGCGCGCTGGCGGAATTTAATTTTCCGAAAAATGTTTATGCGATTGGTCGGCTGGATGCAGATTCGGAAGGTCTGCTGCTTTTGAGCGACGAAGCGCATTGGAACGAAAAATTATTACATCCGCATCACGCGCACGAGCGCGAGTATTGGGCGCAGGTGGAAAAAATTCCGTTGCCGGAGAGTTTGCAGACATTGGAAAAAGGAATTTTGATTCAGGGCCGTAAAACTTTGCCGTGCCGCGCGTGGCTGCTCGCGCCGCAGCCGGAAATTCCGCCGCGCGTGCCGCCGATTCGTTTTCGCAAGAGCGTTCCTGATTGTTGGATTGGTTTGGAATTGATTGAAGGAAAAAATCGTCAGGTTCGCCGAATGACGGCGGCCATCGGGCATCCAACTTTGCGATTGCTGCGTGTGCGCGTAGGAAATTTTTGGCTCGATAATTTGGCGGCGGGACAATGGCGTGCGTTGACGGCGGCTGAAATTAAATTAGTTCACCCAATTGCGGACAAAAATTTGCGCTAAAAGCTTGTTCACCGGTGAGAACAAGTCGCTTTTTGAGTGGTGAAATGTGCGGATTCGCTTGATTTCATTTGTGAATAACGTTGACGTAACATTTTTGTAAAATTTCCTTGAAAGATACCACCGGTGGTAGCATGATGGCGTCCGTTCCCCAATTAGTTGGGGATTCGCAATTTTGAGGAAAAACCCGTTTTTCTTGGAAATTGGTGGATTTTGAGTGCCGGTGGGTTTCTGTCTCGCTTGAAACTGGCCGGTTGAGTTCTAAAAATTAAACCTGGAGATTACCATGATTGATGCCCGTGAAGATGTCTCGGCGCCGGTTGCCAAAACCGCCAACCGCCGGACCAATAAAGTTTCTGCGACCCGTTCCATGAAACCCACAAAAACCACCGCCCAAAAGTCGCTACGTATCGAACGCGTTTTCAGCGACGCCAAAGTGAAGCCGTTTGACCAGATCGAATGGGACAAGCGCACCGCCGAAATCACCGATGACGGCGGCAAGGTGATTTTCAAACAGGAAAATGTCGAGGTGCCGAAGTCATGGTCGGTGCTGGCGACGAAAGTTGTCGTGTCGAAATATTTTTACGGCGAGCAGAATACCAGCGAGCGCGAAACTTCGGTGAAGCAGCTCATTCATCGCGTCGCGCGGACGATTGCCGACTGGGGCATCGCGGACGGTTATTTTTCCAAGACGGACGGCGAAATCTTTTTTGAAGAACTCACTTGGCTCTGCGTGAACCAATACGGCGCGTTCAATTCGCCGGTGTGGTTCAACGTCGGTTTGTATCACGAATACAACGTCGGCAAAGATTCCAGCAAGGGTAATTGGTTCTTCAATCGCAAGACGAAGGAAGCCGAACGCGCCAAGACGCAATATGAGTATCCGCAGGGCAGCGCGTGCTTCATCCAAAGCGTCAAGGACGACATGGAATCCATCATGCACCTCGCTTACAGCGAAGCGATGCTTTTCAAATATGGTTCCGGCACGGGCACGGATTTGACGCCGATTCGTTCGAGCCGCGAAAAACTGAGTGGCGGCGGACGTCCGAGCGGCCCGATGAGCTTTCTGAAAGTTTACGATCAGGTTGCGAACGTCGTGAAGTCCGGTGGCAAAACCCGTCGCGCGGCCAAGATGAACACCCTGCGCGACTGGCACGGTGACATCGAAGAATTCATTGACGCCAAGCAGAAGGAAGAGAAGAAGGCGTGGGCGTTGATCGAGCAGGGTTATGACGGTTCTTACAACGGCGATGCCTACGGCAGCGTGATGTATCAGAACGAAAATCTGTCCGTCCGCGCGAGCGACGAATTTTTTGAAGCCGCGTTGGCGGGCAAAGAATGGTGGACCAAGAGCGTAAAAGGTTTGCCGCTCCAGAAAAAGAACGCCAGCGTTTTGCTCGACAAAATCGCGGAAGGCACGCACATCTGCGGCGATCCCGGCATCCAATACGACGGTGCGATTCAGAAATGGCACACGTGCAAAGGCACCGAGCCGATTCACTCCACAAATCCGTGCAGCGAATACGTTTTCGTCAATAATACCGCGTGTAATCTCGCTTCGTTGAACTTGATGAAGTTCAAACGCGCCGATGACAAGTTCGATGTCGAACGCTTCAAAGCCGCCTGCCGCATTTACATTACCGCGCAGGAAATTCTCGTGGACAACGCGAGCTATCCGACCAAGGACATTGCCGAAAATTCGCACATCTTCCGCACACTCGGACTCGGTTTTGCGAACCTCGGTTCGCTCTGCATGAGCTACGGTTTGCCTTACGATTCCGATGAAGGTCGCGCACTCGCGGGTGCGATTACGGCCATCATGACCGGCCATGCTTATGAACAAAGCGCGGACATCGCCGCGACCACTGGCGCGTTCGCTGGTTACAAAGATGCGCGTTGCGCGGGCGTTGAAAAAACCGTCGCAAAGGACAACGTCGAATCCATGCTGGGCGTCATCAAACTTCATCGCGATGCCGTTGAAACCATTCAGCCGAGCGCGGAATTTAATTATCTTAAAGTCGAAGCGCGCAAAACGTGGGACAGCGCGCTCGCCAAAGGCAAACAACACGGTTACCGCAACGCGCAAGTCACCGTGCTCGCGCCGACCGGCACGATTGCGTTCTTGATGGATTGCGACACGACCGGCGTCGAACCCGACATCGCGCTCGTGAAATACAAATTGCTCGCGGGCGGCGGCATGTTGAAGATCGTCAATCGCGGCGTGGGCGATGCGCTCCGCCGTTTGAATTACAGCGAGGCGGACAACAAACAGATTCTCGCGCACATCGAGAAGTTCGACACGATTGAAGACGTCGAAGAAAACGGCGCGATCATCAAGAGCGGATTGAAAGCCGAGCATTTGCCGGTGTTCGATTGCGCGTTCAAGCCGTCGCGCGGCAAGCGCAGCATCGGTTACATGGCGCATCTAAAAATGATGGGCGCGGCGCAGCCGTTCATCAGCGGCGCGATTTCCAAGACCGTCAATATGCCGAGCGAATGCACCGTCGCCGAAATCCGCGACACTTACGTTCAGGCGTGGAAGATGGGTTTGAAATGCGTGGCGATTTATCGCGACGGTTCCAAACGTTCGCAGCCGCTCAACACGAAAAAAACCAATGAAGGCGGGGACAAAACCGCTGCCGCCACGACGGTTGATTCCGCCGCGCTCGAAAATCGCATCAAACAGCTCGAAGCCGAGGTTGCTACTTTACAGGACGACGCCGGCAAGCCGCTGCGCCGTCGTTTGCCTGACACGCGCACGGCGGTCACGCACAAATTCGACATCGCGGGACACGAAGGTTATCTCACCGTCGGTTTGTTTGAAGACGGCCAGCCCGGCGAATTGTTTATCACGATGGCGAAGGAAGGTTCTACCATCGGCGGTTTGATGGACAGCATCGGCACGTTGTCCAGCATGGCGTTTCAATACGGCGTGCCGCTTGATGCGCTCGTCCGCAAGTTCGCGCACCAACGCTTCGAGCCGAGTGGTTTCACGAAAAATCCGGAAATCCGTAACGCCGCTTCCATCACCGATTATGTGTTCCGCTGGATGGCGTTCCAGTTCATTCCCGGCTACCGCGAAAATATTACCGCCGCGCGCAACCAGCCGGAATTGGTCATGCCCGGTCTCGCCGAAGAAATAAAAAAAAAGGTGAACCGGCCCGTCGCTGAACTGCCGATTGCCGAGGACACGGACATGATTGAACTCAAGGCCGATGCCAAGCATGCGCGCCGCTCCGCGAGCCTCACGCAGATGATCACGAATCAGCAGGACGCCCCGACGTGTCCGAACTGCGGCAACGTCGTCGTCCGCAACGGCGCGTGTTACAAATGTTTGAACTGCGGCGAAAGCCTCGGTTGTTCTTAAGCGGTCAGCAGGAACCGACAAGCCGGAGAATTTTCAAATTCTCCGGCTTGTTTCATTTTGCAGACAGGACTACTTTGACGACATGAGCGAATCCACTCCATTCATCCACGAAGACCCTTGGCGCATTTTCCGCATCATGGCCGAGTTCGTGGACTCGTTCCAGACGATGTCGCAAGTCGGCCCCGCCGTGACCATTTTTGGTTCCGCGCGCACGAAGCCGACGGATAAATATTATCGCGCCGCGCAAGACATCGCGAAGGGTCTCGCCAAACACAATCTCGCTGTCGTCACCGGCGGCGGCCCCGGCATCATGGAAGCCGCGAACAAAGGTGCGTCGCACGCGGGCGGAAAATCTGTCGGCCTCAACATTGAACTGCCATTTGAGCAGGCGGGTAATAAATACGCCAACGTGCCCGTCCACTTCCATTATTTTTTTGCGCGCAAAGTTTGCTTCGTGAAATATAGTCTCGGCTTCGTTTATATGCCCGGCGGTTTCGGCACACTGGATGAATTGTTTGAAGTGCTCACCCTCGTGCAAACGCAGCGCATTCCGCAATTTCCGCTCATCCTCTTCGGCAAAGAACATTGGAAAGGCTTGGTGGCATGGATGAAAACGCGTCTCGAAAAAGACAAACTCATCAGCCCCGGCGACCTTGACCTACTTAAAATTACCGACGACGTGGACGAAGTCATCGCCATCATCCGCGACTACGAACGCCGCGTCGGCCCGCCTGGAACGTTGCCAATCGCGTTTGCCTAACTACGCCGGATTTTCACATGAAATTGACCAACGACAACTATCTCATTTTGATTGGCACAAAAAAATTCACCGAACGCTATCACCGTGACAAAACCGGTTGGTTGAAGGTTTCTGCGCGTGGCCGAACGTTTCGGATGACCGCTGAACAGGTTTTGAACCACATTCTGCCTGTTCTCGCCGACATCAAACCAAGCCTGACCATCAAAGTCGAATACCAAGGTTAATGCGCCCGCTCATCCAAGAAATCCCAACCACGCACACGCCCGAATCGCTCATGGAGCAATTGCGGATTGCGGATTGCGGATTGCGGATTGTTTTGCTGCGGACGACACAGTTTGATTCGCCATCCGCGCGCTATTCCTTCGTCACGGCGAATCCATTTTTAATTTTCCAATCCTTCGGCTCGCGTTGTGAAATCAGTTTTCCAAACTCCCAATTACCACCTGCCAGCTCCCAAACTCAATTCGGTAATCCGTGGCATCTGCTCGACGCGCTCATGGCGCGTTACGAATTACTCGATGAAATTCATTCGCCCTTTCCGCTCGGCGGCGCGTTCGGTTATTGGGGCTACGACCTGAAAAATTTCACCGAACCCAAACTCCCGCGCCGCGCCGTCAACGATTTGGAACTTCCCGATTGCCACGTCGGTTTCTATGACAGCCTCGTGGTCTTCGATCATCAGCTTGGAAAAGTTTTCATCGTTTCCACCGGCCTGAACGCCGATGGTTCGCGCACAGAATCACGCGCAAAGGCGCAATTGGAATTTTGGAAAAATCGGATTCAAGACCAGGAAGTTTCACGCAAAGCCGCAAAGCCGCAAAGCACGGATTCTCTTTGCGACTTTGCGGCTTTGCGTGAGATTTCATCGAACCTTACGCGTGACGAATTTATTTCAAAAGTTCAACGCGCACAGCAATACATCCGCGCCGGTGATATTTATCAGGTCAACCTGTCGCAACGATTGACGGCGCAAGCCGATTTCAACGGCTGGAAAATGTTTGAAAAATTGTCCATCGTCTCCCCTGCTCCGTTTTCTGCGTATCTCGATTGCGATGGTGGGAGCCGGCACTGCCGATTTGAAATCGCGTCGTCCTCGCCGGAACAATTTTTACGCATGAGCGGCGCGCACATTGTCACGCGCCCGATTAAAGGCACGCGCCCGCGCGATGCGGATGCGACGCGCGACGCGCAACTCGCCTACGAATTGCAAACCTGCGCGAAGGAGCTGGCCGAGCTGGTGATGATTACCGATTTGCTGCGAAATGATTTGGGGAAAGTTTGCGAATACGGTTCCGTGCAAGTGCCGGAACTCGCCAAGCTGGAAAAATTCGCGCAGGTGCAGCATCTCGTCTCCACCGTCGAAGGCCGTTTGAAAAATGACGTGACGCATTTTGCCGCGTTCGCGTCGTGTTTTCCCGGCGGCAGCATCACCGGCGCGCCAAAATTTCGCGCGATGGAAATCATTGACGAACTCGAACCGATTTCGCGCGGTGTTTATTGCGGCGCGATTGGCTATTTAGGTTTCAACCGCGAGAGCCAGTTGAACATCGCCATCCGCACGGCGGTTTGCGCGGACGGAAAAATTCATTTCAACGTCGGCGCAGGCATTGTGGCTGATTCCAATCCGGCGGCGGAATATGAAGAGACGTTGGCGAAGGCGCGTGGATTTTTGTCCGCGCTGAAAATTACGTCGCGACAAGTGGAAACCAGCGAACGGCAAAAAATTGTTTAAGCCACCCCACCCTGATTCTTGAAACCAGTGTGACGGATGTCCTGCGCTTCGCAGAGATAGACAACATCCTCGGCGATGTTCGTCGCGTGGTCGGCGATGCGTTCGAGACTTTTGGCGGCGACCATCCAGTGTAGGCAGCGACTGATGGCATCAGGATTTTCCACCATGTGCTGCACGAGCGCGGCGTGAATGTCTTTGTTAAGCGCGTCCACTTCCTTGTCACGCGGAATGACAGCGCGCGCGGCGGCGGCGTCGTGATGAACAAACGCGTCGAGCGCAGCCTTGAGCATATCGAGAGCACAACTGGCCATGCGCGGGAGATCGAGTTGAATTTTCACCGGCGGTTCCTGCGACAAATCGCGCGCGCGTTTGGCGATTTTGGTGGCTTCATCGCCGATGCGTTCCAGGTCCTGCGAAATTTTCATCGCGACGGTGACGAGGCGAAGGTTCGTGGCGAGCGGTGCTTTCGTGAGCAATTGGATGGCGAGATCGTCAATCTCCACTTCGCATTGGTCAATCACATCGTCGTCGGCCTTCACGCGCAGGGCGAGATCGTGATTACGTTGCGTGAGCGATTGAACTGCGTCGTTGACGGATTTTTCGGTGTGGCTGGCCATCACCAAAAGTTTTTGGCGCAAATTCGCAATGCCGGTTTCAAAATGATTTTCCATAGTTTGAATTCAAAAGGTTCAACCGAACCGTCCGCTCACATAATCTTCCGTGCGCTTCTGCGCCGGGTTCGTGAAAATTTTTCCGGTCGCGCCGAACTCGATCAGTTCGCCGAGATAAAAAAACGCCGTCTGGTCGGAAATGCGCGCGGCCTGCTGCATATTGTGCGTCACAATGACGATGGTGAACTCCTTTTTCAAATCCAAAATCAAATCTTCCACGCGCGTGGTGGCGATGGGATCGAGCGCGCTAGCGGGTTCATCCATCAAAATAATTTCGGGTTTGATGGCGATGGCGCGCGCGATGCACAACCGTTGCTGCTGGCCGCCGGACAAACCGAGCGCGCTGGAATGAAGCCGATCCTTCACTTCGTCCCACAGCGCGGATTGCTGCAGGCTTTGTTCGATGCGCGCGTCGAGGTCGGATTTATTTTTCACGCCGTGCAGACGCAAACCGTAAGCGACGTTTTCGTAGATGGATTTCGGAAACGGATTGGATTTTTGAAACACCATGCCGACACGCTTGCGAAGCTCAATAACGTCAACATCGGCGGCATAAATATCGTGTCCGCCAATCTTCATCAAACCTTCAATGCGAACATTATCAATGAGGTCGTTCATGCGATTGAGGCAGCGGAGCAAAGTGGATTTACCGCAGCCACTCGGCCCGATGAACGCAGTGACGAGTTTTTCCTCCAACTTGACGGAAATATTTTTCAGCGCCTTAGTCGCGCCATAATACAACGAGAGGTTTTCAATCTCGATGAGCGACGCGGCGGCGTTCGCCGGATTGGTGGCGGCAGTTGGGGCAATCAAAGTTTCAGCCATAACGTAAAAATTATTCCAGTAATTTCAACCGAGCGCCCGCAATTTTTTCCGCACACGCGCGCGAATTAAAATCGCCACGATGTTCAGTGCGAACGTGAGCATCAGCAAAACTAAAACCGTGGCGTAAAGGATTGGTCGCGTCTGTTCGATGTTTGGTGATTGCGTGGACAGCACGAAAATATGGTAGCCCAAATCCATGAATTGATCGCTCAAATGCGCGGGTAGCGACGCCATGTAATATGCAACACCGGTGAAAAGTATCGGCGCGACTTCGCCCGCTGCGCGGCTGACGGCGAGAATTCCACCGGTCATAATTCCCGGCAGCGCTTGCGGCAAAACGATTTTCAAAATGGTTTCCAGTTTCGTTGCGCCGAGCGCGAGGCTCGCTTCGCGCAGGCCGGGCGGAATGGCTTTCAATGATTCTTCCGTCGCCACGATGACGACCGGCAACGTCATCACCGCAAGCGTGAGCGATGCCCAAATCAACGCCGGTTGACCCCAAACAGCGGTGGGATTATGGAGCAACGCGTCCATGTTTTTGCCGATGAAGTTGATGAAAAAACCGAGGCCGAATAAACCGAAGACGATGGACGGCACGCCGGCGAGATTGTTCACGGCGGCGCGGATGATGCGCGTGATGATGGACGTGTTCGCCGCGTATTCAGTGAGGTAAATCGCGGTGATGACGCCGACTGGGATGACGAAAATCGTCATCACAATCACGCGGAACGACGTGCCGACAATCATCGGCAAGACGCCGGTAGTGTTCGCATCGAAGAAATCTTTCTTCGGAATCGTCGAGACGAAATGCCACGAGATCGCGCTCCAGCCATTGACGATGATGTTCAGCAAAATCGTTGCGAGAATGCCGAGGATGAATAGCGTCGCGAGTCCGGTCAGACCGGAGAAAAAGAACGACCAGAAATCAAATTTCTCCGCGCGGAAATGGCGCGTGAGCCGCGTCGTGTCGCTGGTTTTTTCCGGCAGGTATTCCGAAGGCGTGAGCGTATTCATCGTTTGCCCTCCAGTTTATTTTTGAAACGGTGGATGACGAAATCGCCAATCATATTGGACACAAACGTCGCGGCAAAAAGTAGCGCACCGAGCATGAACAAAATTCGGTAATGCGGTCCGCCGGAAACGGCTTCGGCCATTTCAGCAGCGATGGTGGTGGTGATGCTGCGCGCGGAATCAAAGACGCTCCACGACAGCACGCTCGCAGAACAAACCATCAGGACAATCATCGTTTCGCCAATCGCGCGGCCAAAACCGAGGACGGCGGCGGCGAAAACGCCGGGCAGCGCGGCGGGCAAAACGATTTGCCACGCGGTCTGCCAGCGCGATGCGCCGAGCGCGAGCGCGGCCTGCGTGTAGGCGCGCGGGACGCTGGTAAGCGCGTCTTCGGCGATGGAAAAAATTACGGGAATGACGGCGAAGCCGAGCGCGAGGCCGGCGACGAAAGCGTTCAATCGCGTTTGATAATGGAAAATACTTTGCAACACGGTCGCCATGACGAGCAGCGCAAAAAATCCGACGACGACGGAAGGAATGCCAGACAAGAGTTCGATGGCGGGTTTCAAAATTTCGCGGACGCGCGGGCGCGCGAGTTGCGAAACATAAATCGCCGCGCCAACGGCGAGCGGCACGGCGAAGAGCAAGCCAATCAAGGTAACTTTCAGCGTGCCGACGATAAGCGGAATGATATTGAATTTTTTAATCTGGCCGACAGGTTGCCAGATGTATTCCGGTTTGTCGTAGTCAGTCCACTTATGCGGCGCGATGAGGTATTTCCATTCAGTCGTGTTGATGCTGGCGTCGGGGTCGTTGCGAAAATCTTCTGGAATATCGTTTTGCGCCTCGACTTTGATATCCATCATGGTGCGTAAGGTTGACTTGGGCAGCTTGGCTAGTTGATCCGGCGTGATTTCAAGATACGCCTCGAGTTCGGCGGCGGAATGTTTGTCCATTTCATCCGGCGGAATGGGTTTTTGAACGAGCGCGGTATTGGTTTGACCAAAGAAAACGGGCAAGGCTTCGCGCGCGACGAACAGAAAAATCAGCAGCACCATTAAAATGGCGGAGAGCGAGACAAGGAAAATAAATTTTTCCGCGAGCCATTCGCCGGGGCGCGCTTTGTGACCGCGATGAATGCCCATCCAGCCGTGGCTACGGCGCGATTCGTTATTTGGATTAGGCGTCACGGTAAAAATTTATGCGGGCGGCGCGAAAATCTCAATGGATTCCGCACCGCCCGCGTGAGTGATCTCGGAGGAACGCGATCAAATCAGTTGCCGCTGCGGAGATTTTTCGGCAACGGATAATAGCCGACATCTTTGACATATTTCTGGCCGTCGTCGCTGCGAATCCAAGTGAGGTAGGCGGCGATGTCACCTTTGTCCTTGGCCGGATCCACATAGACGAACAGATGACGCCAGATGGGATAGGTTCCATTCATGACGGTTTCTTCCGTCGGGGCGATGGCCGGCGACGTGTCAGTTTTTTTAATCGCGAGCAATTTGCTGCTGCCACCGTAAGCCGCGCCGCCGTAACCGATGCCGTTTTTATCTTTGACGACGGCTTGCACGATGGCCGCTGTGCCGGGCATGGTTTGCGCGCTGGCGGCGAAGTCTTTACCTTTCAGCACATGTTCTTTGAAGAACTCGTAAGTGCCGGAACTGTTTTCGCGGCTGTAAACGGTGATGGGCGCATCCGGTCCGCCAACTTCTTTCCAGTTTTTAATTTTGCCGGTGAAGATGTCGCCGACTTGCGCGACAGAAAGTTCCTTCAACGAATTTTCCGGATTCACATAAACTGACAATCCGTCGAGCGCGACTTTGTATTCCGTCGGGCGTTTGCCGCCTTCAAAAACGGCGGCGCACTTCATTTGTTCCGCCGGTTTGATTTTGCGCGAGGCGTCGCACAAATCGGTGGTCTGACTTTGGAGCGCGGCGAAGCCGATGCCGGAACCACCGCCAGAGACGGAGATTTTCACGGTCGTGTTGCTGGTCATGTAAGTCTCGGCCCACTTCTGCGCGAGGATGAGCAGCGTGTCGGAACCTTTGACGGTTATGTTGCCCGCGAAGGCGCTGGCGGCAAAAACGGTTGCCGCGAGAATAGTAATTAATTTTTTCATACGATGATTATGACGGAGTTAATTGAATTATGTTCGTTACGTTTTGGTGACGTTTAGAATTTCCACATCAGGTCAGCCATCACGTGGACGGCGGTGCTGTTGGGTTCGTTGACGTTGGCGCTGCCCGGCACCTTGAGCGTGGTGTTGATGAGGTCGTTCATGTAGCCGGTAAGCGAGAACGTGAGCGAGTCGGTGATGGAATAATTGAACTGCACGCGATGACCTTTGACGTTGGTTCCGCCAAAAGCGCCGGCTGAACCAGAGACGGGGGCTTTCTGGTAATAGGCGACATTGTCGTCATCCGTCAACTGGTCATACCAAGCATCGGCTTCGAGATACTCGTAGCGATAGGCCAAATCCCACGTGTGGCGCGTGCCAGCTTTGCCCAACGTCGCTCCGAGCCAGTAGCCCGTGTTGTTTTGCGTCGTGCCGGGATTTTCAATGAACTCGCCACCGACCTTGATGGGAAACGCACCGGCATATAGCGGAAAACTATCGAGCGTGTAAGTGACGCTCGCATCCGCAATGATGGGATTGTAACTGTTAATCAGAACACCAGCGGCGTTGCGGGTGTTGCCTTGATTGATGTAAGGCACGTTCGCCGTAGTGAGCGACTGCGGACTGCCAATCATCAAAATCCCGCCACCAACGCTGCTGGCCAGCTTGGGCGTCCACTTGGAGTTCAACATAACCTGGCCGCCATACATGGCCGGATCCTGCGTGGAGCTGGCGATTTCATCCTGCACAAACGCCGCGCCGGTGAAAGCGATGGTGTGCTTATCATTGATGGTGTAAGCGCCCGTGATCGCCGCGCCTTCCGGAGTGATGTCCGGATCAAACACCATTGGCGTGAAAACAAATGGGTTTTCCATCTTGCCGATGGTCGCCGCGAGTAGCCAATCGCCATTATTGATGGCCGTCCACTTGCCATAAGCCGTATCAACGTAGATGTTTTTCTTCGAGCCGTTATCCTGCATCGTCGAATTGTTGGAATTAGGATTGCCGGTGTTGTAACCCTTCGGCGCGTCGCCACTGCCGAGGCGGAAACCCGCCTCCATGTTATCCAACATATTCGCCACGATACCGAAGCGCAGGCGATAGCGAAAACGCGCGCGGTTCACATAAGCATTATTATCCGTCGCGCTAATCTGGTCGAAGCGTCCGCGAAAATCACCGCCGATTTTGTAGCTCGTCACCCAATCCGGCATGCCGGTCTTGGCCTGCAATGCCGCGCGGAAATCCTTGTCGGATTCTTCGCGAAGATCCTTTGCTTCGTCCGTGGTCAAAATACCTTTGTCCACCAATTTATCAATCAGCGCGTCCGAAGATTGCGCGTGAGCTTGGGGAGCGAACGCCGCCAGTGCCGTAGCCCCAGCGAAGAGAGCAAGTTTAGTCAGTTTTTTGTGTTTGTTAGCTTTCATAATGTTTGATGTCGGAAAACGCGGATAGATTGTGGCAGTATTGTGACAAACAAAAGTCGGCAATGTTACGTTTGTGTTACAACTCCCGAGTTCCCGACTTGCGCTCGGCCTAATAAATTGCAAAATCCACTCCGTCATTGTTTCACTATTTCAGCAAAATTAAACGTTAATTATGTTTTCACTCCAGAAACTCTTCAGCAAAGGCGACCGTTTTCAGGAATTGCTCGAAGCCGCCGCTCAAGAATCCCACGAAAGCGTTCGCCTCGTGATTGAGATGATCAAATCGCCGCGCAACACCCAGAATTTTGACGATCTCGTGCTGACGCGTCGCAAAGAAAAGAAAATCTCCGAGCAGATCAGCGTGGAACTGGTGCAGACTTTCATCACTGGCCTGGAACGTGAGGACATCGAAGCGCTGGCGCGCGGACTTTATCGCATTCCCAAGGCCGCGGAAAAACTCGCGGAGCGTCTGGTGATCGCCAGTCCGCACATGGAAGGCGTGGATTTTTCCAAGCAGGCCGACATGATGGCCAAGGCCACTGACGCCGTGCATGAAATGGTCAAGCAACTCCGCGACATGAAGGACTTGGAAAAGATCAAATTGCTCAATGACCGTCTGCAATACGTCGAGGGCGAGGCCGACAAATACATGAACGAATTGCTGCGCGATCTTTACGCCGGCAAGTTCGATCCGCTGCGCGCCATGATCATCCGCGATGTCTATGAACTGATGGAAAAAGTCGTGGATCGCTGCCATGACACCGGCAACGTGATCATGCACATCGTCCTCAAAAATTCCTGACGCCCATGCTCCTGGTATTCACGGTCATTTTGGTGGCGTTGATTTTCACCTACACCAACGGTTTTCACGACACCGCCAACGCCATCGCCACGGTGGTGGGCACCAAAGTCCTGACGCCGCGCCAGGCCATTCTGCTGGCAGCCGTCACGAATTTGTTTGGCGCGTTTTTCGGTCTCGCCGTGGCCAAGACGATTTCCAGCGGGCTGGTGGATGCCCATTTCATCACGCAAGGCGTCCTCGTTTGCGGCCTGTTTGCGGCCATCGGCTGGAATTTGCTGACGTGGTATTTCGGTCTGCCTTCCAGTTCCAGCCATGCGCTCGTCGGCTGCCTCGTGGGCGCCGCCATCGCTTCGGCGGTCTGTTTGAACGACGTCAAGCCGCTGACCGACAAGGACGGAAAAACGGTTTCCATCTGGAGCGCCATGAAATGGACCGAGGTGAAAGATAAGAAGGAAAAAAAATTGGTTCCCGCGTCCGCCGAAGTCATGGCGGCCATGGGCGATTGCCTGAAGACAAATGGCACGCATACGATTCTGCTGGGCACCAACAAAGTGCAAGTCGTCGCGTTTTGCGGCCGCGCGGCGGTGGTGGAATCCGTGCTGAAGCCGGGCGCAGATAAGAGCGGTCTATTTTATAAGGTGGTCATTCCCATGTTCACGTCGCCGCTCTTTGGCTTTGTCGGCGGATTTCTCTTCATGCTGATTTTATATTTCCTGCTGCGTAAGTGGAAGCCGATGACCGTCAGTCGCGTCTTCGGAAAATTACAATTGTTCAGTTCAGCTTACATGGGTTTCGGCCACGGCATGAACGACGCCACGAAATGCATGGGCATCATCACCCTCGCGCTCGTCGCCGCCACCACGTCCGGCGTGTTTGTAGATCTGCCTTCGTGGGCAAGTTTTCTCGTGACCAAGGAAGGTTCCAATCCGTTCGCCCTCACACTCGGAGATAATATGATGGCCATGTTGCCCAACTTTCTTCAATTCGGTTACATGCCGAATCCGGCCGATGTGAAAAGCCAAGGTATTCCGAACTGGGTCGTGATTCTGTGCGCGCTAACAATGGCGGCGGGCACCGCTGCCGGTGGCTGGCGCATCATAAAGACGATGGGGCACAAGATGGTGAAACTTCAGCCGGTTCACGGTTTCGCGGCGGAAACCACGGCGGCAACCGTTCTCGCCATTACCGGTTCGCTGGGAATGCCGGTTTCCACCACGCACGCCATCAGCACCAGCATCATGGGCGTAGGTTGCGCTAGGCGTTTCAGCGCGCTCAAACTGGGTGTCGTGGAGCGTATCGTTTGGGCGTGGATTCTCACCATTCCCGTCACCGCGGGCGTGTCGTTTTGTCTGGTCTGGGCCTGCCTTAAGCTAGGCATCCTGCACTTGGCGACCTGACCCCCATCCCTTTGCGCCTTTGCGTTAAAATTATCTCGCCGAGATTTTCAGCATCCGTTCCATCGGCAAACGCGCCCGCTCAATTATTTCCTTCGGCAACTCCACACGCGGCGCGAGGTTCTTCATGCAATCACGCACTTTTTCGAGCGTGTTCAACTTCATGAATTTGCATTCGCTGCAACGGCAGCCGTCCGTCGGCAACTTCATCGCATTGAAAACCGGCGCGCAAAGAAATTCCTTATCCGGACATTCCTTCTGCATCCGATGAATGATTCCCGATTCCGTCACGATGACAAAACGCTTCGCCGAATCATTTTTGCAAAACGTGATCATCTTCTCCGTCGAACACACTGCATCCGCCAGATCGCGCACCTCGCGCAAACTTTCGGGATGAACAATAATTTTCGCATCCGGAAATTGCCGTTTCGCCGCCAAAACTTGTTCCCGCTGAAACTCAACGTGCGCGTAACAATTCCCCTTCCACAACGTCATCGGTCTGCCGGTTTGTTCCATCACCCATTGCCCAAGATTTTCGTCCGGCACGAAAAGTAAATCGCGATCTTTCGGCGCGGCGTTGACGATTTTTTCCGCATTGCCGCTCGTCACGATCACATCGCACAACGCCTTCACCGCCGCACTGCAATTGATATAGGCAATTGTCCAGAAATTCGGATTGGTTGCCTGTAACGCCGCCAGCTTTTCCGCCGGACAACTTTCTTCCAGTGAACAACCCGCATCGCGATCCGGCAGCACGACGATTTTATTCGGGTTCAAAATCTTCGCCGTCTCCGCCATGAAATGCACGCCGCAGAAGACGATCACATCCGCATCCGTCTTCGCCGCCTGCTGCGCGAGGCCGAGCGAATCGCCCACAAAATCCGCCACGTCCTGAATCTCCGGCACCTGATAATTGTGCGCGAGAATGACGGCATTTAGCTGCTTCTTCAGCGAATGGATTTCCTGCGCGAGTGGCGTGAACTTATTTTGGCTCATTCCCACGCGCGGGTGCATTGCGGCGACATCAATCATATTTGAAAGTTACTTGGATGTGGAAAAACGTCAAACCACCAACGCCTTGGCCGCGATGTCGCAGCGAAAGTGCGCGTCATCAAACTGGATGCACTCCACCGCAGCGTAAGCGACGGCTTGCGCGGCGCGCAAATCTTTGCCGAGCGACGTCACGCCCAGAACGCGCCCACCGTTCGTCACAATTTGCCCGTCCTTAATGGCTGTTCCTGCGTGGAAAACTTTCGTATGCGGCAATACATTTGCGGCGTCGAGGCCGGTAATGACTTTACCTTTCGCATAATTGCCCGGATAACCGCCACTCGCCATCACGACGCAAACACTCGCCAGCGGAGACCATTGTAATTTGTGTTTCGCCAACGTTCCGCTCGCGCTGGCGTCGAGTAGTTCAACCAAATCATTTTCCAAGCGCGTGAGATACACCTGCGTTTCGGGATCGCCGAAGCGTGCGTTGAATTCCAAAATCTTCGGGCCGTTCTTCGTGAGCATCACACCGGGATACAGTAGCCCGCGATAATCAATTCCTTCCGTCACGCAGCCGCGCATGAAAGGTTCGAGCACGCGACGCGCGGTCTCGGCGAGCTGCGTGTCGTTGAGGAACGGCGAGGGCGAATACGTGCCCATGCCACCGGTGTTCAGGCCTTCATCGTTGTCGAGCGCGCGCTTGTGATCCTGCGACGTGGGGAAAATCTTCGCCGTCGTGCCGTCGCATAACGCATGGAGCGACACCTCGATGCCTTCGAGAAATTCCTGGATGACGACGTTCGCGCCTGCCGCGCCGAACGCCTTACTGACCATGATTTCATCCACGGCCTTCTCGGCTTCGGCTTGGTTGTGGCAAATCAACACGCCTTTGCCGAGCGCGAGGCCGTCAGCCTTCACGACGCACTTGCCGCCGAGTGTCGCGGTAAATTTTTTCGCGGCTACGACATCGGAGAATGTTCCCGCCGCCGCGGTCGGAATGCCGTATTTCTCCATGAACTTCTGCGAGAAAACTTTCGAGGCCTCGAACTGCGATGCCTTCTGATTCACGCCCCAAATTTTCAAGCCGTGCTTCTGAAACAAATCCACGATGCCAAGCGCGAGCGGATTGTCCGGGCCGACGACAGTGAAATCCACGCGTTTCTCCTGCGCGAACGCGAGCAGTTTGGGCAAATCTTCCGCGCCGATGTTGACGCACTCTACCGCAGTGCCATTCTTGCCGAGGCGTTCCTGCGCGATGCCTGCATTGCCCGGCGCGCACCACATCTGCGTGGCGTGCGGCGATTGCGCGAGTTTCCAGACGAGGGCGTGTTCACGTCCGCCCGAACCGATGACGAGGATTTTCATTTGCGGCCCGCAGATTACGCGGATTTCGCCGATTGAAAATTAAATTTTACTCCAGAAAGGCGTTCAGGGTTTTGGTTGCGCCATTTTTCAAGTTTAATTCCACAACCTTGCTGCC
>CAILDU010000071.1 GCA_903833055.1 uncultured Verrucomicrobia subdivision 3 bacterium
AAATGATCGGCATAAAAAATCTTCGCGTCGGCGGTAACACCGCTGACCGTCCAACGCTACCGGTTCCAACCGAAACGGATGTGGACAACCTTTTCGCCTTCGCCAAAGCCGCAGATTTACAGGTGATTTACACACTTCGCCTCAACCACGGCGAAATGGCTACCGCCGTAAAGATGGCGAATTACATTTCACAGCATTACAAAAACGAACTCGACTGCTTCGCCATCGGCAACGAACCGAACGTCTTTTCCACCAACTACGACGCTTATATCACCGAATGGAAACGCTTCGCCGCACAAATTACTGCGCCCACCAATTCGCCGGACGCAAAATTCTGCGGCCCCAGCGTTTCGCCTGGCCACGAAAAATGGTCGGCGCGTTTTGCGGACGACCTCGCGAGCAGCGGACTTTTGAAATTTATTTCGCAGCACGATTATCCCGGCGGCGACGCGCGCAAGTTCGCCACCAACGCCATCGGCGCGCGCGAAACAATTTTGTCAGCCGACATGGCGAAACATTATGCGAAGTTCGCCGCCAACTTTGTTCCCGCCGTGATTTCCAACGGCCTCGCGTTCCGTTTCGAGGAGGCAAACAGCCTTTACGACGGCGGCGCGCTGGATGCGAGCGACACTTTTGCGTCCGCGCTCTGGGCGTTGAATTACCAATGGTGGTGGGCTAATCACGGCATGAGCGGCATCAATTTTCACACCGGCGACAAGGTGGCCGCGCGCGATGAGAACAAGCCGTGCCGCTACGCAACTTTTTGGACAACGACCAACGGCTACAACGTGCATCCCATCGGCTACGCGGAAAAAATGTTTTCGCTCGGCAGTCACGGCAGAATTGTTCCCGTAAAAATTTCTCCAAATGAAAACACCAATTTGAATTTTGCCGCTTACGCCATTATTGGCGACGACAAAAACTTTTACATCACGCTCATCAATCAGAGCCACGGCGCAACGACTACGAATTTGTCCATCGCCATCAACGCGCCAGAAATCAGCAGCTTCACCAAAGGCAAAATCATCCGACTCACCGCTCCCGACGGCGATGTCACACGCAAAACCGGCGTGACGCTCGGCGGCTCGGAAATTTCGGACGCCGCAAATTGGAATGGCAAATGGGAAAATATTTTGGTGCAGTTTGATAAAAACACCTTTGCGCTTTTAGTGGAACTGCCTGCCGCCAGCGCCGCTGTGGTGAAATTGACGCCGCGATGAAAATGAAATTCAAAACGATTTTGTCCGCCGTATTGCTTGTGTGCATCACGGCCACCGCGACGAACTACGACGAGGCCAAAGTCGGCAATTATGTTTTGCCCGACGCGCGGGTTTGCGCCGACGGCTCGCGTGTGACCAATTCGGAAACATGGCTCGCCAAACGCCGTCCGGAAATTTTGGAATTGTATCGCAAAAATATATTTGGCCGCAGTCCGGCGGCGGGAACGAATGTCACCTTTAACACCTGGGAAATTTCGACGAATGCGCTCGGCGGCACGGCTACCCGCAAACAAATTAAAATCAATTTTTCCGGCACGCCCAATGGCCCGTTCGCGCAACTGCTGCTTTACACACCGACCGGAAAAGTTTCAGCGCCAACTTTTCTGTGCCTGCAATTCAGCGGCAATTACACGGTGATTGACGATCCGGCCATCGCAATTTTTCCGGTGTGGAGTTGGAAAACTGGTGCACTCGCGATGCCAAAAAATCCCGTGCGCGGTTCGGCGGCGCAAAACTGGAAAATTGCCGAAACGCTGGCGCGCGGCTACGGCATTGCGTTCATAAATTATCAGGACATTGAACCAGACCTGCCAGGCGGCGCGGGCGAAAAATTTGGTGCGCGTAAAAATTTTCCGCCACCGTCAACAAGTGACTGGGGCGCGATTGGCGCGTGGGCGTGGGGCGCGAGCCGCGCGCTGGACTATTTGCAAACCGATAAAGATGTGAACGCCCAGCGCGTTATTTTGTTTGGTCATTCGCGGCTTGGCAAAACGGTTTTGTGGGCGGGCGCGCAGGACGCACGTTTCGCTGCTGTCATCGCCAACTGCTCCGGCGAAATGGGCGCATCGCTTTCGCGCCGCGATTACGGCGAAACGGTGGATGACGTGGCGAAACATTTTCCGTATTGGATGGCGAAAAATTTTCAGCAGTTCTCTAATCACTGGAATAATCTGCCGGTGGATTCGCATTTTCTGATTTCGCTCATCGCGCCGCGCCCGCTATTTTTGAATACCGGCAGCGAAGACAAATGGGGCGATCCGCACGGCGAATTTCTCGCTGCGCGCGCGGCCACGCCAGTTTACGAATTGTTCGGTAAAAGTGGAATTGCCGAAACCAATTTCCCGCCGCTCGACCACGCGTTGCAGCACGACATCGGTTTTAATTGCCACACCGGCAAGCATGACGTGTTACCGACGGACTGGGATAATTTTCTGGATTTTGCGGACGCGCATTTTATGCAAAAAAATTAGCAATATTTTCGTAATCGCGGCTCGTTCTGCCGCGTCTGTGCCGACAACATTATTTCCGAATCCACAACTGACTGACTTATGCCACGCCTCACTGTTCTCGCCTTGATTTTATTCACCGCCGTCCGCTCTCTTGCCGCCGTTTCGGTCGGCGAACTGCGCTGCGAACATCTGCAAAATCCGCAGGGCATTGATGTCGCGCAACCGCGTTTGAGTTGGCTACTGCAATCGGGCGAACGTGATTTGAATCAGTCCGCTTACGAAATTCTCGTCGCATCAAATGAAGCTAAATTGAAATCTGGCGAAGGCGACTTGTGGAGCAGCGGCAAAGTTGCTTCGGACGAATCTATTTTGATTCCTTACGCTGGAAAAACTTTGGTGTCGCGCGAGGAATGTTTCTGGAAAATCCGTGTTTGGGATGCGGACGGAAAAGTTTCCGCATGGAGCCAGCCCGCGTTGTGGACGATGGGCATTCTTGCTACAAATGATTGGCGCGCGCAGTGGATTGGCATGGATGGCGCGGATGCAACCAATGTTTTGTCCGGCACGTCGTGGATTTGGTCGGATGACGCGGATGCGCAGACAAACTATTTTCGCCGCGTGGTGACAATTCCCGCAAACCGCAAAATCAAGCGCGCGATTTTTGAATACACCGGCGACAACGAATGCCGCGGCTGGATAAATCAATTTGATCTCGGCGCGCGGAACAGTTTCAAAACGGTCAAGTGGAACAACATCACGACGCGGCTCGAACCGGGCAAAACATATTTGTTCGGCCTGACGGGAACACGCAATGGCAAAGGCGGTAATCCCGCCGGTGTCGTCGCTTTGCTGACGATTGAATTTACGGAAGGCGAACCGCTCGTCATTCAGACGGACGATAAATGGAAAATGTCGAACAGCCCGGAAGATGGCTGGAACACGATTGGTTTTGACGATTCAAAGTGGAGCACGCCGAAAATTCTTGGGCCGGCGGGAATGCAGCCGTGGGGCGAAACGCGCGTGCCGGAAGATCGCCGGCTCGCGGCGCGCTATCTGCGAAAAGATTTTTCCGTCGAAAAGAAAATCGCGCGCGCGACGGTTTCGTTCAGCGGACTCGGCTTGTCGGAGCTTTATTTGAACGGCAATAAAATTGGCGACGCCGTTTTGTCGCCCGCGTTCGCGCAATACGACAAGCGTGATTTTTATGTCACTTACGACGTGACGAAAGCGTTGCAGCGCGGCGCAAATGCGCTCGGCGTGATTCTCGGCAACGGTCGTTTTTTTGCCGACCGCAGCAAGGTTTACGCGGGCACGGTGAATTTTGGTTTTCCGAAATTGCTGCTGAATTTGCACATCGAATACGCGGACGGTTCGACGGCAGAAATCGTCAGCGATGATTCATGGAAGCTTTCGACGAACGGGCCAATCCGGGCAAACAATGATTACGACGGCGAAGAATATGACGCGCGCAGAGAATTTTCCGGCTGGAGCAAAGCTGGTTTTAACGATTCAAAATGGTCGACGGCGGAAATCGTGGCCGGGCCCGGCGGAATTATTTCCGCGCAAATGCAGGAACCGATTCGCGTGACAGGAACTTTGAAACCGATTTCCGTGAAGGAAATTAAGCCGGGTGTTTTTATTTACGACTTAGGACAAAACATGGTTGGCTGGTGTCGCCTGCACGTTTCGGGCGCGGCGGGAACGCAAATCACGTTGCGCCATGCGGAAACTCTGAAACCCGACGGCTCGCTCTACATGGCGAATTTGCGCGGCGCGGAAGTCACGGACACCTACACGTTGAAAGGCGACGGCGTGGAAACGTGGGAGCCGCGCTTCACTTCACACGGATTTCGTTTTGTCGAAGTCACCGGACTTCCCATCAACAGTCTGCCGCAACCGCCGCACATTATGATCGAAGGCCGCGTGGTGAATGATGATTTGCCGACGGCGGGAAATTTTCTTTGCTCGAACGATTTGATCAACCGCATTTACACAAACATCGTTTGGGGCACGCGCGGAAATTATCGTTCGATGCCGACGGATTGTCCGCAGCGCGACGAACGTCAAGGCTGGCTCGGCGACCGTTCGGAAGAATGCAAAGGCGAGGCGTATCTCTTCGACATCTCGGCACTCTACGCGAAATGGCGGCAGGACATGGAAGACGCGCAGCGCCCTAACGGCGTCATTCCCGATGTTGCGCCCGCTTACTGGCCGATTTATTCCGACAACGTGACGTGGCCTAGCAGCGCCATCATCATTCCGAGCGCATTGGAACGGCAGTTTGGCGACAGCGAAAGCATTGGGAAAAATTACGATGGCGCGAAGTTGTGGATGGAGCACATGCTCACGTTGGCCAAGAATAATATTATTTCCAAAGACAGCTACGGCGACTGGTGCGTGCCGCCGGAAGAAGCGCATTTGATTCACTCGAAAGATCCGGCGCGACAGACGGATAAGGCTTTGCTCGCCACGTCGTATTATTACTACGATTTGTGTTTGATGGAAAAATACGCGAAGTCATTGGGCAAAACTGATGACGCGATACATTGGAAAAAACTCGCGGAAGATTTCAAAACCGCATTCAACAATAAATTTCTCGACCGCGAAAAAGGTCAGTATTCCAACGGCACACAGACTTCCTGCGTGTTGCCGCTGGCGTTCGGACTCGTGCCAGACGACATGAAATCAAAAATTTTCGCAACGCTCGTCGCCAACATTGAAAACGTGACCAAAGGCCACATCGGCACCGGTTTGATTGGCGGGCAGTATTTGAACCGCGTCCTCTCCGACAATGGTCGCGCGGATTTGTGTTACACCATTGCGTCGCAAAAAGTTTATCCGAGCTGGGGCTACATGGTGGAGCAAGGCGCGACGACGATTTGGGAATTGTGGAACGGCAACACCGCCGACCCGACGATGAATTCCGGCAACCACGTCATGCTCATCGGCGATCTCGTCGTGTGGTTTTACGAATACGCGGCTGGCATCGCGCCCGCGTCGCCCGGTTTCAAAACCATCGTGATGAAGCCGACGCCCGTCGGTGATTTGACCTTTGTCAAAGCCACGCACAATTCGCCTTATGGGTTGATCGCGAGCGAATGGCATCGCGACGGAAATAAATTTGACTGGCAGATTGAAATTCCAGCCAACACGACGGCGGCGGTTTACGTTCCTGCAACAAAACTAGAAAACGTGAAAGTCAAAGGCGCAAAAGCGGCGCGTTTTGAAAATGGCCGCGCGATTTTTGAACTCGGCAGTGGTAAATACCATTTCATCAGCGAGTAAAATGAAGTTATCTAAAACATTTTTCATTTTCGCAATTTCACTTGCGCCGCTTTTTTCCGGTTGCGCGACGGTGACCAATGAAAGTGCCATCGTGAAATCCGAATTCATTTACGAGACCGCGCCCTTTCCCTCGTGTCACGCCTCGACAATTGCGGAAACAGAATCCGGCCTCATCGCTGCTTGGTTCGGTGGAACGGCAGAACGTAATCCAGATGTGTGCATCTACGTTTCGCGAAATGAAAATGGAACATGGACTGCGCCCATCGCGGTGGCGGATGGCGTTGGTTTCGCTGCCAGCCGCTTGCCGACGTGGAATCCAGTTTTGTTTCAGCCGAAGAATGGGCCGTTGCTCCTATTCTACAAAGTCGGGCCAAAACCTGCTGAATGGTGGGGCATGATGATGGTTTCAAGCGACGATGGAAAAACGTGGTCGCAGCCGGTGCGTTTGCCGGATGGAATTCTTGGCCCGATTAAAAACAAGCCCGTGCAATTGGCGAATGGCGATATTTTTTGCGGCAGCAGCACCGAGGGAACTAACGGTTGGAAAGTGCATTTTGAGCGCACCAGCGATTTCGGAAAAACGTGGACGGCCACACCGCCGGTCAACGATAGTAAAAAAATCGGCGCGATTCAGCCGAGCCTTTTATTTCTGAAAGACGGCTCGCTCGCAGCGATTGGGCGCACGCACAACGATAAGATTTTTCAAATCACTTCGCGCGACGACGGCAAGACTTGGGGCGAAATGACGTTGACGGATTTACCGAATCCCGATTCTGGCACGGACGCGGTGACGTTGCGCGATGGTCGGCAACTTTTGGTTTACAACCACAATGTCCGCACCGGCTCGAACAACAAAGGTCGCAGTCCGCTGAATGTCGCCATTTCGCCGGATGGAAAAAATTGGTTCGCCGCTTTGGTTTTGGAAAACGATCCGAATGCACCGAGCGGCTTTGCGTATCCTGCCGCGATTCAGACGAGGGATGGTTTGGTTCACATCACTTACACTTGGGAGCGCAGACGCATCAAGCACGTCGTGATTGATCCGGCGAAATTAAAATTGCAACCCATCGTCAACGGCGCGTGGCCGGAATGATTTTCAATTTGCCGCCGTAATTTTCTGCCGGCGCACTTCGAGTTCCGCGTGGATTTGCGGCTCCATCAGTTCGTATTTTTTGTAGAACAAGACCGGAATGATTGCCAGCGCAAAGCCGATTACCGGCAGCCAGATGAAACCCAGTTCAATCCCGAATAATGCCTGCGGCGTTTGCTCGACGGGAACTTGATGGACGGGCGGCGCGTAATGATACCAGTCGAGAATCCACGCGGGCACGGCGCTGCCCAGTCCCGCGCCAGCCTTCAAGCAAAACGCCGCGCCAATCGCCGTGAGAAATCCCGCCGCGCGAATGCCGCTCTTCCATTCGCCGTAGTCCACGCTGTCGGACAAAACCGAAAACGGCATCGCCATCGCCATGCCACTGGCAAGAAAACCAAAAGTCCAGCCGGACATAATCCACGCCACGGACAAATTATTCTGCACGCCGAGATAGACGATAAGTTGTCCCACAACCATGCCGAGCAAACCCAAAATCCAGACATTGCGTTTGGAAGTCCATTTGCAAAAAAATGGCAGGCAGAAAACCGTCGCGAGTGAAATGAAATCGAGCGCAAACGCCAGCGGAATCAAATCTTTGCGGTGCAGCGTGTATTCAAAAAAATACGGCGCGACGCTAACGCGGGCGATGAAAGCAATCCAGAAAAACAGGCTGCTCGCAAAGATGATGATCCACGGCCAATTATCTTTGATGGCGCGCAGGCTGTCCGCAAAAGGCAACGATTGTTTTTTTTGTTGGACAACTTCCTCCAAATTTCGAAAGGCAAACAGATACAACAGAACTGTTCCCGTCGCATAAATCGGCATGACGGTCATGAAACCTTTTCGGTCATCGCCTTGACCAAAAAATTGCACCAGTTTTAGCGCCGTCAGATTCACCAGCAACACGCCGAGCTTGGAGCCGAACATCCGGAAAGATGTCAACGTCACGCGTTCGCGCGGGTCGGGCGTTAGCGCGGACAAAATGGAAGTGACCGGCGTGTTGATGCCGGTGTAGAGCACGCTGCACATAATGTAAGTCACCGCTGCGTAAATGACTTTGGCCGTCTGACCGAGATTCGGCGTCAAAAAAGTCAGCACGCCGAACACTGCAAACGGCAGGCACAACCACAAAAACCATGGACGGCTCTTGCCCCATTTGCTGTGCGTCTTATCAAAAATAATTCCCCAAACCGGCGCGTCAATCGCATCCGTAAACCGCGCGAGCAACATGATGTTTCCCGCAATCGCCACCGGCAAACCATAAACATCCGTGTAGAAATAAAGCAGATAGTTTGAGACGACACAAAACACAAGCTGCCCGGCGGTGTCACTCGCCGCATAACTAAAACGCTTGGTGTAGGAAGTTTTGCCGGCGTTTGAGTTCATTTTTTAAGCAGGCTGGTAAGGCCGTGGCGCGCGAGCACGTCCTTGATTTTCACCGGTGCGCCGCTCGCGCAGGATTCTTCCATCGCCTGCATCAGCGCGACGGTGACGACGCCTTCGCGCACGTCGGGCTTGGGTGTTTGTTTTTTTGCAAGGCAACGCGCGAAGTATTCAATGTAGTTTTGGTATTCACCCGCGTGATGCGAATGCCCGCCGAAACGGAAAAAATAAGCGTCCTGATCCTCGAACGTCTCGATGCAGGATTGCTCGCCCAGTTTCCACGCGTAACGCAAATCGTAGTAGTCGCCCTGACTTGCGCCGTTCGCGCAGCGCAGAATGCAACTCATGTTGCTGTCGCGTTCAAGCGGAATCACCGGACTATTGTAAGTGCCGCCGATACGCGCGGGAATTCCCGACGCAGACTTGAAAATAAATTGAAACGTATCGTCGTTTTTCAAACCAAGTTCGCGGCCGTTTTTGCTCAAGGATGAATAGCCCATGACTTCCGAAATGTCCGGCAGATACCAGCGCAACAAATCCACCGGATGACTCAGGCCGCCGTAAAGCCACTTGAACGCATCGGTCTTCGCCCAACCCTTTTTCAAAAACCAGCGGTGATCCGCGTTGTAATAAGCCTCCAGCGTGATGATGTCGCCGAATTTGCCGGCCTCAAAATGTTCCCGCTGGCGCGCGAACGGCGCGAAGA
The DNA here is from genome assembly GCA_903833055.1 of uncultured Verrucomicrobia subdivision 3 bacterium. Taxonomy (GTDB): domain Bacteria; phylum Verrucomicrobiota; class Verrucomicrobiia; order Limisphaerales; family UBA11358; genus UBA11358. Next base: position 8,917 of record CAILDU010000071.1, read on the forward strand.
AACGTGAGCTTTGGCCGACCATCACGGCCTTACCGGATTTTTTTTGCGCGGCTAAAACTTCTTTGGCCAGCGACAAATCATTCAGAAATGGCTTGGTGCAAATGACGTGCTTGCCCGCGCGCAACGCCTGGATGACATGGCTCGCGTGCAAATGGTCCGGCGTGTAAATGCCGACAACATCCACATTTTTGTTTGCGAGCAATTCATCCATCGAAGTCGTAAAATTGTTCAGGCTGAATTCGTGGCAGCGTTCCCGGCCAAGTTTTTCACTCAAGTCGCAAAGCTGAATCACATCCCACAACTCGCTGTTCAACGCGCCGGAAATAATGCTGCGACCTTCGCCCAAACCCAGAACACCGAGACCAAGTTTTTTCATAAGTAGATTGTGAAAATACTATTGAGCCACGGCATTCGTCGCGCCGACGGCTTTGTGTTTTTCGGATTGAATGCCTTGCTTGGAAAGGTAGTTGTTAATCTTGCCTTTCCACTTGGTGAACACCGCCGTCTTTTCCTGGGCGCTGCCGCCATCCATCGCGATTTCGCGAGCCTGTTTGAGTAATAGCAAAATCTCCGCCTTGTTCTCGTCCGTTAAATTTGGATAGGCCGCGAGGTAGCCGGCATACGTGAACTGCACCTTGCCATAGGTCATCTTGTCTTTGACTTGCTCAATCTGTTCCGGCGACAAATTTTCCGCGAGCTTGGCCAGAAAATCATTGTGCAGCACTTTTAACGACGCGTGGATTTGCGCGACGGCGTTGGTGTCCGCCTTGGCCGCCTTCAACTGGGCGTCATGCTCGTCATGCCAGGCCTTCAGCGCGCGATATTGCGCCATGATGACATCGTGAACTCTGGCCGCTTTAGCCGTGTCGGTTAATGTCAGCGATCTCAAAATTTCCGCCGTGCGACCTTCGATGGCAGCGGTGTATTTCACCTCGGCTTGTTCCGGCGCAGCATTGGTTTCCGCCGCAAAAGTTGCCGTCGCAATCAGCGCAAAAGCCACGACAATAAAGGTTTTTTTCATAGATTGGTTTTTAAGGTTGAATCTGAATTTTTTAATAATCCGTCCAAAATTTTGCGCGGCACTTGAATGGCCGTGCCGTGTTTATGACCTTCAGGAAACGAAACTTCTTTCGTGATGTCTGTAAAAATTTTGAAATCGCGCGTCTTCACCGCGCCGAAAATCTTCTCGCGATAGGCGTCGAAATAAATCAGCCAGTCAGCACCGACTTTCAGCGCGCACGGCCCTTCGGTGAATTTTTGCGTGAACGGTGCGGAAACATTTTGCCACGGGCCGAGCGGAGTTTGGGCGAACGCGACGCGCAGATTCAAATTTGTCCGCGAGTTGTCCTTGTTCACCAGCACATATTGTTTTCCATCTTTCAAAATGAAACCGTCAATGGCGCTGTAACCGGCATCGAAAAATAATTTTTCGGGCGCAAAATTTGTGAAGTCAGTTGTCGTCGTAAAATACAAACGCTGGTTGTTGTCGTGCTTTTCTAGCTTATCGGGAAAACGGCCGGGAATGGTCGAAGCCCAGACGATGACGAACTGTTTTTCATTGTCATCGTAAAATAATTCCGGCGCCCAGACGTTCACGGTCGTCGGTTCGTTCGTCATTACGGGAACAAATTTCTGTTCCGACCAATGAATCAAATCGCGCGAACTCGCATAACCAAAGCCTTGATCGCCGTGCCAGCCCGCCGTCCAGACGAGATGAAACGTTCCGTCCGGCGCGCGCAAGATGCTTGGGTCGCGGAATTGTTTGTTCGTGCTGACGTTCGCTTCGAGAAAAGTCCCCGGCGCGTTCGTCCAATGATAACCGTCGTAACTGTAAAGGAAGCGCAGAAATTTTTGGTCGGCATCATGGAATGAAGTGAAGATGTAGGCGGAATTTGACTTGTCCGCGCAAGCTGACTTCGTTGAACAGCCACCCGCCAGGATTGTGAATGCTAAAGCGCAGGCGATGAGGCTTATTTTTTTGCGCATAGATGGTGTCGAGTTTATCAATGATTTTTATTCCGCGCCATTTATCAATCAAGGCAAAGGCGGACCGGTTTTGATGCGGTAGAGCTGTATCGCGCTGCCGCTGGCATTGGTGCTCCAAGTAAAGGGCATCGGCGGTGAATTGGTGATGAAGAGCGTGTTCCAACTGGTCAGGTTGCTCGAAACCTGCACGGCGTAATCCGGTCCGGTCTGGCCGGTGATGGAAAAGCCGATTTGGCCGGCAGGCAAGGTTGGCAAATTAATTGTCGGCGGCGTCAACGGATTGACGATGACTTTGAAAGTCTGGGTCGCGCTCAAGTTCGGCGAACCGTTGTCCGTCACTACCACGGCAAATGGGTTGGTGCTGTTGGCCTGCGTGACGAGTGGACGCCAGTTGAGAATGCCGCTGTTGGTGTTGAACACCGCATTCGTGGGCGCGGTCGGCAGGCTGAAGGTCAGGATTTGCGCGGGCGTGTCAGCATCGGTCGCGAGGTTGGTGAGGCTCAAGTTCACGCCAACATTGATGGTGCGGTTTGACACGGCTGACAAAACCGGCGCGGTATTGGTCGTCGGGATAAGGATGTGGACATTGACGGTGTTGGTGTAGGAAAAATTTGAGGCGTCGGTAACTTTGAACTGGAAACTGCCCAGCGCATTCGTGCTGACGGTCGAGGTGAACTGGGCGGTTTTCCCATTTCCGTTGGTCACGACCGTGCCGTTGACCGCGCCGAACACCGCATACGTCGGGCTGTTGTTCGTGAACCCGCGTGTGAATTGAGTCAGTTCCATATTCAGCGCCGTCCCGTTGGTGCAATCGCAGTGCGGCAACGCGAGCCAGTTCAGGTAGCGCTCCAGTTCAGTGTAACCATCGCCAACCAAATCAACATTGGCATCCGAGAAATCGCCCGGTGCGGAATTGGTGTTCAATCCTTTCAAGCGTTCCCACCAATCCGGCAAGCCGTCATGATCTGAATCCGACCACGCGTTGTAAGTCTTGTAAGGCGGCCAGGGATAATTTGCGGAGTAATTCGGTTTGGTGATGTCGTTGGTGTAATCATGCACGTCGGCCTGCGAATCAATCATGCCCGGATAATCCGGGCCGGGCGTGTCTTGCACAAAACCATTGATCGTGTAGTGCGGGCCGTTTGTGCCTTCGTAATGCGTGGTGCCGTCAATCACTTCGCCGATGACGCGCTGGTCAATCAAGTCGCGCGCGGGCAGGTTACATCCCACATCGGACAACACCACTTTGCAGGCGTTGGTGGCCGACTGGGTCGTGACGTAGGACGGGAAAATTTCTGCGTTGGTGATGGCCATTACCAACTGGTTGGAGGTGGCGTAGTTTGTGCCATTGCCGTAAGGAACAGAAATGCCGATCTGCCAGTTGTTGGTTAAATAATTTTTCCCCTCCATCACGTTACCGACCATGTAATAAAACGGTTTGGTCGCATTGTTGGTGTCGATCGGATCCAAGCGCAGCAGAAAGGTGGCGTAAGGGTTAGATGGAAATGGCTTGTAATAATTGCTCTCGTAATTGCAGCGCGCCACGCCGCCGTCCGTGCTGCGCGCCGTCCAGTTGTAAACAACATTGTTGCGGATATCGAGCGAGCCGGCATACCTGACACTCTTGTCATATCCGCCCGCCAATGACCAACTGCGGTCGGTCGCATGCGCAATCAGGTTGTGATGGTAACTGCCGATTTCGCCGCTGATGGACGCCGCGAATGCGTGTGCCTGAAAACAATTAGTGCAGCAGTTGTTGGTTTTGCAGGAGGCTGATCGTTCCGAATCGTTGTAGTGGTAGGAATAATTCAGCGGCTCGGAAATAATGTTATGTTGGTAACTAGTCATGGCGGACTGGCTGCCAACGCTCCCGCTTTGGAGCGAATTGCACGCCACGTCCAGCGACCAGCTTGACGAGCAATGATCAATAATTGTATGCGTCGCACTACCGGGACTCATCGCGTCCATGGATTGCTGCGCCCCGTCGCCGGTGCGAAAGTGCATGAACCGCATGATGACATCATTGGGTCCGCCCATGCCGGCGCGCCAGTTGGCGATACAAATGCCGTCACCCGGCGCCGTCTGGCCGGCAATGGTGACGTAGCCGTTGTTGATGATACATTGCGACTGCAACCAGATCACGCCGGACACTTTGAATACGATTGTTCGCGGTCCGCTGGCTTCAATCGCCGCCCGATAACTGCCCGGCCCGGTGTCATTCAAGTTTGTTACTTCCATCACCGCGCCGTTGCGGCCGCCACGGGCAAAACGTCCGTAGCCTTCCGCGCCCGGAAATGCCAGATGCCGCGTCCGAAACATCCAGACCGTGCCTGCGGTTACATTGCCCAAAGCATCAATTTCATCAATGCGCCAGTAGTAAGTCAGCCGACTGTTGAGGCTGGCCACAGTGTAATTGGTAGCAACCTGATTTCCTTTGAACTCTGGGGCAGCATGCGTGGCATTCATGACGGACGCTTGATTGGTTCCAAAATAAACATCATGGGAAACTGCATTGCTCGCGAGCGCGGGACTCCAGACAAGAGCAAGACTGCCAGAATCCGCGTCCACATGTTCATCACCGCTCACCGGCACGGGCGAGTTGGCGATGTGCGCTGAATTGGGAGTATCAATCTCAAAGCCATTCAGGACGACGTTCTTGGTGGCGGCAGCCGAATTAGTATCAGCCGCGAAGAGCACGGTCGTCACGTCGTTGGTCGAGGCGGTGGTAAAATTGAGGTAAACTGTCGGCGTGGATAAATCATTCGTGCGTATCGAAGGCGTAACCGCAGTGACGTAAATGCCGTTGAGATAAACTTTAACTGGAGCCATGGTGCCAAGGGAAGAAGCGGCGTCGCCAGCATTGTGAAAAGTAAGCAGGGAGTGGTCTCCCGCATCCAGACCGGTAATGGTCATTTGAATCTGTCCGCCACGATTAGTCACCGCCGGATTCACGGTGACACCATCGCTGCAAAGTTTCCACCCTTCAGTAGTATTCACGGAGGAGTAGGTATAAGTTAGGCCAATACCGCCCACACCCTGCGCCGCCACCGTCATCGCCAAGGAGACTGTGACCGTAGAAACGCTGGTGGCTGTAGCGAGGATGTTCGTGAGGGAAAAACTTTGAGTGAGCGCATTCGTCCCGGAACTTGTGGTGCTGCTGCTCACCGTGTTGGTAGTCCACTGCGTGTAGCCAGTGGCCGTCGCGCCCGATGTGTTTTTGGAGGCTTCGCGGTTGATGTCCACTTTGAGTTCGCCCGCGCCGGCCGAGTTCGTCGCCCAGATCAACAAGCCAAGCCAGAGCATATTTCGCAAAAGAAACTTCATGGAATTCAGCTTCAACATAACACGACGAATAGAAATTTGTTTTATGAAATTCTGCGAAATAACTTGAGAAAACTGCGCCCGCTCAATACCCCGTCAGCGTCAGCCAGACTGACATCTCCGACGGCCCGCGATTTTGCCAGACGGAATACGGAATGAATTTTACGTTCACCGGCTTCAGTTCCGCCTGCTGAAATTCTCGATACAATTTGCCACTCCAGTTTTCCGGCGGACGCAAAAGCGCCTTACCTTCGAGCACCACAATTCCACCCAACAATCTTTGGTCGTAACGCGCGGTCAGTTTCATGTCCGACGGAATCAGCGCGTCCGAAATTTTCACGCCGGCCGGCAGGTCCGGCGATTCGAGGCAATAAACAATCGGTCCGCGCTGAATCGCGACTTGGTTCAAATCTTCCTCGACCAGCGGATTCGCCTCCATCAAACGCACCGGCATCGGCAAATCTAAATCCACAAAATCGCCAGTCTTCCAGACGCGCTTGATTTCAAAATAACTTTCTGGCGACGGCGAAAAATCGGCGGGCGAATTATTCACCCGCACACTCGCGCCATTCGCCCAACCTGGAACCCGCAGCTTCAGCGAAAATTCTTTTTTGCCGCACGCCTTAATTTTTATCCGCACCCGTCCGTTCCACGGATAATCCGTCTGCTGCGACAATTTTATTTTTTTACCCGCCAATTCCGTTACCAACGAATTACCCCCGTAAAGATTGACCCAAATCGCGTCGCCTGATTTTGCATAAGCATAACCAGCCGATTCCGCAATCGTGCGAACGAGATTCGGCGGACAGCAAAACGAACTCACGAACGGCACGCGCGTGCGCGGCCAGCGCAAATTCACCGGCAACGGCTCCGTCACGCGCAATGGATTCGTGTAAAAGAAATTGGTTCCGTCCAAACTCACGCCGGAAAGCACGCTGTTGTAAAATTCCAGTTCCACCACGTCCATGAACTTCGCCTCGCCCGTCGCCAAAAACATCCGCCAGTTCCACAGCGCATTGCCGATGTTCGCGCACGTCTCATTGTGCGCCGTGATGTTCGGTAGTTGAAAATTGCGCCCGTAAGCCTGGTGGATGCGCGTGATGTTCGTCTGTCCCTTCGAACCGTCTGGTGCCGCGCCGTCATAAAGCGCACCACAGCCGCCGGTGATATACATTTTTTCCGTAACCACGTTCGTCCAGATTTTTTCCAGCGGCTTCCACAAATTCGTATCGCCGGTTTCCAAAAACAAATCCGCCGCGCCCGCGTAAAGATAATTGGCGCGCACCGCGTGGCCTTCTGCCTCGGTTTGTTTTTCGAACGCAGTCCGGTCCTGATTATCCGCCGTGCCGTCCTTCACCAAATCGCGCATCGCCAGAAACTTTTTCGCCAGCGCGAGATAACGCGGCTCGCCCGTCGCGCGATACATTTCCACGATACCCATGTAATGCGACGGGCACATATCCTGCAACGCCAGTTCCGGCGTCGGCGTTTTAAAAACTTCGTCGAGGCAATCCGCCGCCTTGCGCGCGACGGCGAGAAAATTGGTTTTGCCCGTCACGCGATAATGCACGCTCGCCGCCGTCATCAACTGGCCGAGATTATAGACTTCCCAATTATTTCGGTCGTGAAACGGAGCGACAGCGGAATTCGTCTCGCGCTGGCGCAACTGCACCCAAGTATCAATATAACCATTCGTCGTCTGCCCACGCGCAATGACGGCAATAATCTCATCGAGGTGTTTGCTCAAAACTTCGTCGTTCGTAACCGCCAGCGTCGCACTCGCGCCTTCAAGAAATTTATAAAAATCGCCGTCGTTGAACGAAGCGCCGTGCGGTTTGCCCGGCACAAGGTCGGCGAGAATTTCAAAATTAAAATAAAACTGGCTGTAATTTGTCCCTTCCATCAAGCGCGTCATGCCGGGAATCATCTGCGTGCGACACATCTCAAAACGGTCGGCAAAAAATCCATCCGTCCAGCGCGCCTCGCCCAGCGCGAGCGGTTCGACTTTGGCGAACGGCCTTGAATCATTGGCGAGTGCCGCGTTTGCGACCAGACCGAGCATTGCGGCCAAAATCCATTGCGCTGAAATCTTTCGTGTCATTTCGTGTATTTCACGGTTAAAATTATTTTCCAGATTTCGCATCGCGCTTCTCCAATTTTGCTGATTGCGGCACGACGCCGAGAATCACAAAACTGCCTTTGCCGATGAGTTCCAACTTATTTCGTCCCGCCTCAAAACGGAACGAGTGGACATCCACGACCGGACATTCCTGCACCGTCGCCGCATTTTCAATCAGCGTCTCCACACCGCCGCGGTCATCGGCCTGCGCGGCGAATTCCAGCTTCGGCACCTGCAGCCAGATGTTGCGTTCGTCCTTAAAATAACCGACCAACACCAGCACCGGCTTGGCGGCTTCAAATTCTATCGGCGCATCACTGCCATTTTTTGCCGCCTCGTGCGAAAAGCGGATGCCCGTCAAGCCACTCAACTCCGGCGCGAGTTTTTCAATGACGTATTTGCGGTCGGAAAAAACCTTCGCGCCGACTTCAACCTTGTAAGTTTCTGCGTTCGTGGAAATCAATTTGAACTGCGCCGCTGGCCACGGCTTGATGCTAGATTCGTCAATAACGGCAATGGCATTTGTGCCTTCCTTCAATGCCGCCACCTTCGCCTGAAAATCTTTCAATTCTTTTCCGTAAAGCGGCACAAGCTGCGACCAGAGATAATTTGTGCCTTTGCCATTTTCGCCACCGCGCACCGGAATTTTCCGCTGCGATGTCTGCATCGAGTTGGCGTAGTGATAAGTCTTGTCGGTTAATTCGGCGAGCCTCTTGAAGGACTCCAAACTTGCGGCAAGCAAATCCGCTGCGGCATCCATTTCTGAAATGTCGTGGCTGTAATCATAGAGTAAAACCATTTTCGCTGCGCGCACTTTGCACGCATAATTTTGTGCCATACACCAGATGCAGGTCGTGTCATTTTGAAACCGTTTGAACTCCTCCTGATGTTTGGGAACGGATGGAATGTAATTCGCCAGGCCAGCGGCTTCGCGTGCCTCGTCCAAAACTTCGTTAATAATTGAATCCGGCGTCTCGCCGATATGCGGTTCTTGATTCCATTCCTTTTTTACAAACTCATCGAGCCGTTCGCCCGGCGGCGCTTGCGAGAGCCACAAATCTTCAATCGCACCGTATTTATTTGGATTCACCAATTGGTCGAGCGTCATGCCGAGCGACAGTGTTTGCCGGTTTCCTTCCGTGATTCCAAAACGACGGATTAATCGCGGTGCGACTTCACCGGCGGCATTGTAAGCATCGAGAATTTCTCCGGCGGTGTTTGTGTCGCAGCCGTAAAAATTTTCCAGACGTGAAATCCAATAGGCGCGGTCTTCATTCGTGTTCACGTCGGGATTCCACGCGTAACGCGCCCACGCCTCGAACCAAATCCAGTCGCGCTGCCATTGCAGCAACGGCGGATCGGCAATGTCGGGCGCATACGGCCAGTTCCAATAACTTAACGGGTAAAGATGAATTCCGCTCGCACCTAAACGGTCGCGCGAGGCCAAAACGGATTTGCGGATGAACTCTGTGTCGCCGTAGCGAAACGGTTCGAGGTTCGAGAGGATGTGGATGTTGACGAGATGCGAGCCGAGCTTCGCCATTGCGAGGTGCGTGGCCTGATCTTTACCACGCGGCTCCCACGTCGTCAGCGATTCACCGTTGTATTTTGTCTCCGTGAATAGATTGGAATAAACCTGATAACACGCGGGCATGATGGCCTCGGCGTCCATCGCGTGCGTGCGAATAACGACGGGCGGCTGCTCTTTCAATCCGGCCGCCTTCATGCCGTCAAGCACGCCGGGCAAAATCGTTTTCGTCGCCCACTCAACTTGATTACTCGTGCCTTGCAACGCTTCACCCAAACAAAGCATCAGGCCGACGTTCGGAAATTCCTTCACAAATTCCGCGATGGATTTGCGCGTGTAATCCGCGACGAGCGGTGTCGGCGCGGAAAGCTGCGTGGAAATCCCATTCGTCTCCGCAAACGGTTTCGAGACGATGATGTTGTAAAACATTTGCACGAGCCAGATGCCGCGCTTGTCGCATTCTTGCGCCAGCCACCGAAACTGCTCCTGATTTTTTTGAAAAACGTCATCCGGCACCTCGACTGCATAAGGATAATCTTTCAATTTCACGAGCGACGCGAACGGATGACCGCTCCACAAATACAGCGTGTTCATGCGGTTCGCCGCAAGAAAATCCAGATACTCCGTCCACAATTTTTTGTCGTAAAACCACGGGAACAATTCCGGCGTGTAGGGATACTCGTAAACCTTGCGTCCGGGCAAAATAAAAGTCTTCTGCATCCCGATGCACGTTCCGCGCAAAGTAAGTTGAGGCGAATCCATGAAATGAATTTCGTCCGGGAATTTTTTTGAATCGCGAATTCGTTTTGCCATTTCCAAACAGCCATAAAATGCACCTGAATCGTCGCCGCCAGTAATACCAAGTGCTCCAGAATCACCCGCCAGCGTGAAACCTTCCTTGCCCGGCCCACCCGCGTTGGCGATGACAACTTCCTTGCCGGAGGTCGGCTGATGAACTGTCACCGCATTAAATCCAGCGACCTTGAGCGCCTCCGCAATTTTCTCCGCGCCAAATTGCACGCGCGGCGCGGCATTCGTCGGAAGCACAATTGAAACCGTTTCTGCGTTCAACCAACCGCAACTGGCGAGCAAAACTGCGAGAAATAAATTTTGCTGGAGAAATTTCATTTTAATTTTCCACGCGCCGGATGCGAATGGCGATGTAAGGCTTGCCGGACAATGCGATTGAACGTCCGTCCCTGTCGGCGAAGGAATAACCACTTTTCTTATTCAGCGTGAAAGTGCCATCCACCGGCGTGACCGTCATATTCCAAGCATCGAGAATTTCGGCAGTAAATTTCAAACCGTCGGCAGATTGAAGTTTGCCGAGCGGCGGCTTGGGAAGTTGAAACACCCAGTTCGTCGGCGACGTTTTGCCAAAATAAATGAGATAGTATTTTCCCGGCTGGCCGCCGATAGGCGAGTCCTGCCACTTGTCAATCGGCTCAATGCCTTCGGGCGGCGCAGCGTCCAAAACCTTTTTCAAAAACGCGAGGCGCGCGGGACTTTCGCCTTTAAGCACGCCGCCTTTTGACCACCATAAAACTTGGTCGGCGCTCTTGTAAGTTTCGCCGTGGCCACAATATGTTCCCGCGATGGTCGCGTTCCAAAAACGAAAAACCAATTCTTCCGCGCTCAATTGTCCCCAGCGATTTTCGATGTTGCCCTCGTATTTCACCTCGTCATACACGACTGGCTTGCGATACACATCGCGATACAACTCCGCGCGTCCGGGCTCTTCCACCGCCGCGCCATTTTGAATGCTCGCATGCGTAATCCACGGCAACGTCTGGTTGAAAATTTTCTGGCCGTTGTGAATCGAAAGCAAATGATGATACGGGTCATCGTGCGAAACAATTTCGCCAAAGCGCACAAAGTCCGACTCTTTTTTCTCCTTCATGAAATCCCATTCGTTCGCCAGCGACCACCAGACATTGCGATACGCCGCGAGCCGCGCGATGACGTAGCGCAGATAACGGTCGTCCACCGCCGCTGGCATGCGGTCGAAGCCCCAATGGCCTTCGTCATACGGATGAAACAAAATGATGTCCGCCTCGATGCCGAGCTTCTGCAAATCTGCGACGCGCTGTTCGAGGTGCTGAAAATATTTCACGTTGAACTGCGTGAAATCCCAATTCGTCAGCGTGGCAAAATCATCTCTGCTCGCAAACGGATACAAAATCGGCTCGTTCGTGTTCCAGGTGTAGCGTTTGGGAAAAACGCAGAAGCGGATTTTGTTGAATGGCGAGGCCGCCAGCGTTTTCAACGTCTGTTCCTGCAACGCCTCGTCCTGCAACTGCCAGACATAACACGTCGTGCCAAGCTCCTCGTAAGGCGTGCCGTCGGCATAAGCGAAATGAAAAGTATTCGTCACGCCAACTGTGCCGTGATTTTTCGCCGCCGGTTTCGTCACGGCAAATTCGCCGGATTTGCCATTCAGTTTGCGCGCATTGCTGGCGGTTTTATAAGTCCACCGACCGGTGGTTTCCGGCATGAAACGCACGCGGTAAATTCCATCGCCATCGTAAAAACCATTCGCCTCGACAACATTCGTTCCTTGCGTGAAGCGCGCAGAAAATTTCACATCAAGAAACGGATCCCCATTCGTCGGGCCGTTCAGCGCGACTTCATAAACGCCCCACTGTTCCACCGAATCAGCCGCGTGCAAACCGGTGGCCAGCAACATAAGCGCGAAAAGATATGTAATTTTGTTCATGGCTTTTGGAAAACTGATTTCAAATACGCGGCATTCGCGCCGTAATTTTTCTTCACGTTATGCACGTCGTTGGTGTCACGCGAACGCTCAATAACCAGCCAGCCGCTCCAGTTTATTTCGTCAAGCGCGGCCTTGAGATTGGGCGCATTAACTTGCGGATCATTCTGCAGCCAGAAACCATCCGTGTTCGAGCAATGAATCTGGCAGACGCGGTCTTTGCCGAGCAGCCGCAGTTCCTTGACGTAATCGCGCTGATGCTCAATCGCACTGGCAAGATTGTAATAAATTTTAATCGCGGGCGAACCGACTTCATCGAGCAACTTGATTTGTTCGCTCGCATCCAGTTCCGTTTCCACGCCGATGATGACTCCAGCTTTTTCCGCCAGCGCACCAACGAGCTTCAGCCGCTCGACTACTTGCGCGCGCAACTCCGGATGCTTCAACAAGTCGCTGTTCACACCCAACGGCAGAAAAGCAATTTTCACATTCATCGCCTGCATCGTGTCCACGCAATCTTGCACGAGACGTAAAACATTCGTCCGTTCGGCAAACGACTGCGCGTAAAAACCTGACATCGCGATGGAAGAAATTCCCAGATTCAACTCGCGCGCCTTCGCGAGAAACTGCTCACGATTCGCGGCGTTCGTCAGCGAACTCGCAAACGTCGCGCGCTGACCAAGTGAGCCCATATCCACTTCCACGCCGTCCGCGCCGATGTCTTTCGCTAGTTGAAATGCGCCCAGTTTTTGTCGCTTCAAAATCATCCAGTCGCACACGGCAACTTGGTAGCGCGACGATAAAATGGAGTTCGTTACATCTGCCGCAAAAGCGTTTTGCAGCGGCAAAAATAAAGCTGTCGCCGCAAACACCACCGTGAAAATCATTCGCAAATTCATTTTAATTTTTTGTCAGCCACAGGATGCCGCCCGGCAATTTTACCTTGCCGCCGGCCTGAACAATTTGCGATTGATCGGAAACCGAACCCGAACTCGGATCAATGAATCGCAACGTAAATACCCCGTTTTCATTGGACAAATCTAATTCCATATCGCGTCCACCGCAGACAAAAAATTGTTTTCCGGGTTCACGCAACGCCCAGATTTTTTTATCCGCATCAGCCAGCCATGATTTCATTTGCGGAATCGCGGCCAGCAATTTTGCATCGGTCGTCGCCGGCAGATTCGGCATGGAACCGCCCGCACATACAAATGCCCACGCGCCGCGATTTAGCGCCACATCTTCGCCGGATGCGATAACAACTTTGTTCGGAAATTTCTGACGATACTCCGCCGCCATCGCCGCCAGATTTTCGTCTGACGACGACCCACCTTTCCACGGGCGTTCCAATTGTCGCGGTGAAAGATTTTGCCCGCCGTCCGGTGCGAACAAACCCTTGTCCGTCTGCCACCAGTAACGGAAACAAATCACGTCCACGACCGCCGCGCGCTTGGTATCGGCGAGAATCGCGTCCTGAACATTTTTAGTCGCCGCGAGCGCCACGAGCGGATGTTTTTTTGTCGCGCGTTCCCAATCGCCAATCGTATCCAGCCAGAATTGCTCGAACGCCAGCGGCCCGGTGAATTCCGCACTCGTGAACTGAATCACATTCGCGTTGTTCGTAAAGTTATTCAGGTTTTGCCGGATGAAACCCGCGTGCAGCTTGCGGCGAATTGGATTCGTCACGTCATAAAATTGCGGCGCCATCACAATCCGCTTTTCAATTTCAAACGGCGGTTCGTGAAAGCCAGTGTCGTTGATGTTGTTCGACGAACGCCACGGCCCATCAACCCAATGCGCGCCGTCTTCGAGAATGTTGTGCTGAAAATAATTTTCGTTGAACAAAACCAAGCCGCGTTCGTCGCAAATCTCCGCAAAGTTTTCCAGCCGCGACCAATACCACGGATTGAATTTCGTCAGGTCATATTTGCTCAAACCATCCCACGCCGTGCCGACACCACTGCGCGCAAACGGCTGCTCGTAAAACGGCGCCCACACATCGCCATCCATGCGGCGCGCGCGCTCGTGATCCTCACGACGGCGGTCATACCAAAGCCCGTAATGATGATCGAGCGCGACACAATTACTGAACACCAGACTGGTGGCAATTTTGTTCAAATCATCCGTCAAGCCCGCGCCCATCCGTCCCGGCGCGAAGCGTGTCAGATTGATGCCGTAATTTGTGACATCACTGGGAATCAAATTACCGCGCCACCAATTGATGGACTTCACGCCGCCGACCAATAATTTCCCATCGCAAACCAACCAGCCGTTTGTAACTGAAATTAATTTTTGAATCGGCTGGATACGCGGCATCAAAATCACTTGCGGCGGAAAAATGTCATCAAAGGATTTTGCATTTTGGGGTTCAGTTGAAATTTGCGCGGGCGACAAAATTTGTTTTTGAGTTTCATTTCCCAAACGATCTCCAAGCTGCGCGAAGAAAAGGCTGCCCGGACTGGCCGATTCATTGGAACTACGCCAGATGCCGTCGCCTTCAAATTCGCCCCACGAACCGAACGCCCAGTTTTGCGCGCCCGGCGGATTTTCGCAGGAGGTTTTGGCGGAAACACAATTCCACAAGACGGAATTCGCCGCCGACCAGCCCGCGCCTTCGCCCGCACTACCGCGATTAATCAGGCTCAACGCATTGCCGTCAATCCGCACGTTGTCGAAAAGCGTGCCGCTCGACCAGCTTTCAATCGCGCCGCTGTCGGCGGTCGGCAAGATGGCATCGCAATACACGAACGCATTCGGCCCCGCAGCGCAATGACCGACGGAAAAATCATGGCGACCATGCTCCGCGTAACAGCGCAAAAATAAAGTCTGCTGCCCCATCGTGAAAAAAGTATTTCGCCGCCAACCGCCATCTTCGGAAACTGGCGCGAGCGAAAAACAATCCACCACCGTCACGCGTTTGCAACTTTCGTAAATCGCCACCGCCGAACCGGCAAAATGTTCAAATGTGATTTGTCGCACCCACGCGTCCGCAACATTTTCCATTGTAATTGCAAACCAGGAATGATTTTCGTCCGTCGGATTTTTCGCGTCGAAGGCCGATTCCAACCGCAGATTTTCCACGCCGATATTTTCAATCCGTCCCGGCCATGAATAGGTTTTTACAAAGCCACCACCAAAATTTGTTTCCATCGCCGTCGTGATGGGCGAGTCAACCATCACGCGATTGCCGTCAATTTTTTGAATGACGCGATCCCAGACCAGATTGTAATTGTTCGTGTGCCAGACCAGCCGCCAGTCGTTCAAGCCGCCGCCAAAATCTGTCATACCAAGCGAGCTAATCCATTCCTGCGTGCTTGGACGAGTAACGAAAATTTTGTCACCAATCTTCAAACCGGTCGCATCCAGTAAACGAAAACTTATCGCGCCGACCGGAACGTAATCGTCCGTAATTTTCCAATTTGGATTTGCGTCGGTCGAAAAATCATTTTTTCCGCAAATACGAATAAGTGTGCGCCGGTCAATTCCCGTTGCGACCAAAACTGTTCCATTAGTTTCCGCGCTTTCGCCGCGTAAAACCACGCCGGAATTGGTGATTTGCAACTGGCCCGAAATCTCATGGCGGCCTTTCAATAGTAAAACTGCGCCGCGAATTCCATTCACATCGGCGGGCAGATTGCCGACGTAATCAATCGCCTTCTGGATGCGCGCCGTCTCATCGCCATTGATTGGTGAAACGATAACGCGAACCGGCGCGGCGGGAATTGGCTGGTCGCCACCAAAATAACCGGCGGTAGAAAAATCAAGAACACGGTTACCGCGGGCGTCCACGTCGTAAGCTAGCTTACCATCCACGCCGGCTGAAATGATTGGCGACAGAATTTTTTTTGGCGCGGCATTGAGAGCGAGTGACGTTCCCAGAAAAATAAAGATGAGGATTTTTTTCATGGCAGCTTTCCGGTCAGCTTCGCGAGTTTTTGGCCGCGCGCAATTTCATTTCCATCGGCCAACACAATCAAACCCGTGCCGCGATTATATTTGGTTCCGTCTTTGTCCCAAATAATCGTGAGCGTGTGGCCGTGATAATTCACGCCATCGAGACAAAAATAATTCCAAACACCATCCGGCAGCAGCGGGAAAATTTCCACAACATTGTCCGTGCGCGGAACGAGACCAACGACGCCAGCGATGACCAAATCTGCAAACGTCGAGTGATTGTAATAACGGCTGCGACCAGCTTTGCCGTTAATCCATTGGCCGGTGGTCTCGTCGAGATACTCGCCGATGTAAGGCTTGCCGTCGGCAGATTGGCTGTGGACGTAAGTGAGAAAAGCGTTGAAATAATTGGCTTTTGTGACGACAGATTGCTTGTAGTCGCGCAGAAAATTCGCGAGCGCGTCAAGCGTTTGTGAAGTCGCAAACGGCCAGACTGCGCCGTCCCATTCACAGTGTCCGTAGCCATGTGTGCGAAAAAATGGACTGCGTCGCTCGGCAGTCGTAATTCCAAATGGCGCGGAAAAACCCTTGGCATCCGTCAGTTGATTCCATGCCGAGCTATAATTTTTATTGTCGTCCGGCAACTCGAACATCCACGGAATAAAACCAATTTGTTCACGCACGTTGGAAAACGTTCTATTGGTGTGGACGACTTCAAAAAAATTCGCGCTGTCGTTCCACAAAGTTTTTTGGACGAGTTTTTTTAATTGTGCAGCTTTGGAATCAAATTTATCGGCCAGTTTTTTGTTGCCCGCGAGCCGCGCGATTTTGGCGATGGCCTGCGCGTTGCCGAACATATAGCTGTTGATTGTTGGCCGAATATTTTTCTCCGTGCGCGAGCCGCTGATGGATTCTTCCATCGCGTCACGCACGTCGAACTGCCAGAAAAGTCCGCCCGCAATCTGCTTTTCATTTTCCCATTGGCGATAGTCGGCGACCAAATTATCGAGCAGCGAGAGCAGAAAAGTTTTGTCGCCGGTGACGAGATAACGCTGATACAGCGCGGCTTCCAGCCAACTGCTGTAACGATGCAACTGCTGGCGGTGATTGTCGTCGCGCAGCCAGTAACGGACATAATCGTCGAGATAATTCTGGTCGTGCAGCCAGCGGCCTTCGGCGATGTGAAAGCCGAGCGCGCTGCTGATGGGCTGCGGTTTCGTGAGAAATTCGGTGAGGACAAATCCGTTCGTGGTCTGCTCGATGTGTTTGCGGAATGACCACCAGCGGAAATAATAAATCTCTTCCACCTCCTTGTCCGGGCATTCGAAAAACGGAATTTCCTTTTGCAACCAGCTCCAGGAGTCCGCGTTGGAAACGAAGTTGGTGACGTTTTCGTCTTCCATCGAATTAAAATGGGCGACGCAGTTTGAAAAATTTGCCGAATCCAAAACCGTCAAATTTCCGGCAAAGGAATTTTGAACCGCGAAATATGCGAAACACGCGAAATAAAAAAACATAGGCAATTTGCCTTTCGCGTAGTTTGCATATTTCGCGGCAAGAATCATTTTTAGAGATTCAGTTTGGACAATTCGTTTTGGATTTCCTTCAAACGAGTTTTGACAAGTTCGCGTTCCGGTTCACGAAAACGATGAAACGGCTCGGCCATGAAATCATCACAAATACCAAGGCAATTCAGCGCGCATTTGATGCCTTTGATGATAGAGGACGAATGTTTGCCGATGCGGTAAAAGGAATCGCTGACGCGCTGGATTTGCTTTTGCAGTTCTTCAGCGCGGGCGAGATTTCCGGTGCGATAGGCTTCGACAAGTTTGACGTAAAGTTTGGGAAACAGATTTGCGCCGCCGCTCACGCCGCCGTTGCCACCAATTTGAAGTGTGGCTAAAAGTTTTTCTTCCGGTCCGCACAGCAACGGCCAGTCGGGACGATGCTGCTGGATGAGTTCGGCGGCGGATTTGAAATAATTCAAATCGCCGGAGCTATCTTTGAGGCCGATGATGCGCGGATTGTCCATCGCGCGACGAATGGTGTCGGCCTCGATGTGAACTTTCGTCAACGCGGGCATGTTGTAAATGTAAAGCGGCAGCGGCAGTTCGGGAATGAGATGGTCAAGGTATTCCTGCAACTCCGGTTGCGCTTCGGGCAAATAATATGGCGGCGCAAGCACGACGGCGTCCGCACCAAAATCAGCGGCGGCGCGCGCGACGTTCACGGATTCGACAAACGCGGTGTCGGTGATGCCGACAAGAACGGGCACGCGCTTTTTGATTTGTTTGCAGACGCGTTCAATCAATTCGCGGCGCAGGCGATAACTCAAACTCGGGCCTTCGCCCGTTGTGCCGAGAATGAAAAGCCCATTCACACCACCGGACAAAATGTGTTCAATTAGTTTTTCCAAACCGGCCACGTCAAGTTCGTCACGACCTTTCAACGGCGTGATCATCGGCGGGACAATTCCAGTCAAAGACGGTTTCATTTTAAGTATTTTCAAAAGTTTCAACGCGCGGTTTCACCAATAAAATCAGGCCGACGCTCACCAAGGCTACTGCTGCGGACACCGCAAAGGCGATGGCAAATTTGACGTGATGATCGCGCATCCAGCCGAGTGCGACGGTCGCGCCCGCGCCGACGCTGATGCTGACGAGATTCATAAAACCGTAGCCGGTGGCGCGATGTTCAGGCCGCGCAATTTGGCAGAGGATGGGCATATTGTTGCAATCGAAAAATCCCCAGCCGAGGCCGAACAAAATCATCGCGCCAATCGCCACGGGTAAAGTCCACGCGTAACCGAGCAACAGCAACGCAGGCACGAGCAAGAATACACCGAGCGCGCTAGTGTAGATGCGTCCACGATTTGTTTTACGCATCCAAAAATCTGCAACTACGCCGCCTAGCAATACGCCGACGAATGAAGCGATTTGAATATAGCCGGTCGCCGACAAACCGGCCGGACCTTGTTTCAAATTAAATGTGTCCGCGAGAAAAGTTGGCAGCCAGTTTTTTGTAACCCAACCGGCGATGGCGGGTAGCGTAAAATAAATTACCAAAACCCAAAACGCCGGTTGCGACCAGAGCGCAAAAAAAGTTTCAGAAATGGAAACGGATTTTTTTGCAGCGGCATTTTTATTTTCAACCGACGCATCGCGTAAGGCCAAAATTAAAACTACGGCGTAAATAACTCCGGCCATTCCAAACCAAGTGAAACAATTTCGCCACGAACTGGTTTGTGCGATGTAGCCGCCGATGCCGCCGAGCGCGAGGCCAACGTAAAGACCGCTTTGATGAATGCCAATCGCCTTCGCGCGCGTGCCGCCGGTGTGAAAATCCGCGATGAGTGCGAGCGCCGCAGGAATATAAAACGCCTCGCTGATGCCCATGAGCGCGCGGCACGTCAGCATTTGCGAATACGTTTGCGCGTGGCCAGTCGCCCACGTCACCGCCGACCAGACAAACAAACTGCCAATGACCGTCCAACGACGATTAAATTTATCCGCGATAAACCCGCCGACCGGACTTAAAAGCGCGTAAACCCACATGAACACGGCCATGAGTGTGCCAAAATCCTGATCGTTCGCGATGCTCGGAATGTCGGCGCGAATCGAGGCGCGAATGGACGAAACCATCTGCCGGTCGAGGTAATTCAGCATCACCACCGGCCACAGCAACGCCACGACCGCCCATGCGTAGGAAGAAACTTTTTGCGCGCCGGTGTTCACTTCAAAGTGTTCACATTGCTCTGCAGATTTTTCCAGTCAATCTTCTTCGTCGGGTCGAGACCGGCGAGATACTTATCCATGACCGTGTAGCCGTCGCCTTGTAAATCTTTTTGCGCGAGCGCAACGTCGTTCACGTCCAAATTAAATTTCTTTTTCCACGAAAGCGGAATTCCATCCGCGCCTAAATCTTTGATCGGCTCGCCCTTGTAATCAGGATATCCGCCGACTTGCGAAATGTCCGTGATGATGCCTTTGCCAGCCTCGTAATCCACCTTGCCGGTTTTTGCTTCACGCGTAGCGCGTTCGTCCACGGAATCGCGCATCGGCAAAGCCGCGCCAGCATTGGCTAAAACCATTTCGCGCGCTTTCTTTGCAGATTGAATTTCAATTACCGCCATCGGAAACGGATTCTTCGCACGGACTTTGGTGATCAGATTTTTGGTCGCATCACCGGCTTCGTAAGTCGGGTCTTCTTCCGTGCCGCCGCCTTTGAATTGGATGCCACCATTCCAATTATTTTTCGTCACCGCGTCGTTGCCTTCGACGATGTTGCCATCGGCAAACCATTTGCCGTAACGCACCGTCGGGTCGGGCTTGAACGTGGACGGCTGCGGCAAACCGATGCGATGACTCACCGCCGGAAGCGTCACCGGACCGGGCTGGTAATAATTATTGATGACGTTGACGCGGCTGCCCTGATCGCCGCCGTCGAGCGTGCGATGACGCCAGTTGAAAATCACGTTGTCCACGAAATTGAAATCGTAGCTCATGCCAATGCTCGGATTGCGGCCGGTGTCGCACGCAAAAAGATTGTGGTGAAAACTCGTGTTGTTGCCGCCCCATGTGCCGCCGAACGCGTGGCCGTAAGTGTTCAGCGCCTCGCTGGAAATATTCCATTGCAGCGTGATGTTGAGCGTCGGATATTTCAAAAATTCCTTGCTGTCCTTCGGCTTGTAAACGTGGCGATACATCGAAAGATTTTCGTCCAAGCCCCAACTGCACGAGCAATGATCCACGATGATGTTGCCGATGGGTTGGCCGCCGAGACAATCGTCGCGGTCAAAAAGATTTGTCGCACCGCGCCGGAATCTCATGTAGCGGATGACGACATCGTGCGTGTCCACGAGCGTGGAAAAACCCGCGATGCACACGCCGTCGCCGGGCGCGGTGTGACCGTCAATCGTGATATACGGCGCGAGAATGTGCAGCGGCTGCTTGAGATGAATGATGCCCGCAACGTTGAAAACCACGATGCGAGGTCCGGCAGATTCCACGGCTTCGCGAAAACTTCCCGCGCCAGCGTCTTCCAAATTCGTGACGACAAAAACTTTTCCGCCGCGTCCGCCGAAGGAAAATTTTCCGCCGCCTTCCGCGCCGGGAAACGCGGGAACATTCGCCGACGGCAAATCGTTCGGGAAAATTGAGCGCGGCAAATACGGTTTGCCTTTCGTCGCCCACTCTTGAAGTTGCGGCTCCAATTTTTGCATGAGCTGTTCCTGATAGTCGTCCCAGCCTTTTTGTTCCGCTTTGGCGGCGGCGACTTGTTCCGGCGTCGGACGTTCGGCAGCGGGCATCCGCGAGATTTCCTTGTCCAGCATCAGCGCTTTGGCGGAAAATGAAACCGCCAAAGCGACAATCAATAAAGCATTGATTTTATTGGCTGAAAACGAATTTTTCATTTGGTCAATTTTTCTCCAGCCAACGTGTTCACGTTGCTCTGAGCTTCTTTCCAATCAATCTTCTTCGTCGGGTCGAGGCCGTTCAGGAATTTTTCAATGACCGTGTAGCCGTCGCCTTGCAAATCTTTTTGCGCGATTGCAGCGTCATTCGCATCAAGCTTGAATTTATTTTTCCACCACAACGGAATGCCGTCCGCGCCGAAATCTTTGGACGGCTCGCCTTTGTAATCAGGATAGCCGCCAACCTGCGAAGGATCCGTGATGATGCCATCGCCCGCGATGCCAACATCGTTTTTGGCGAGACCCTTCATCGGCGTCGGCGTAATTTTTTCGCCCTGCGACCAAACTTTTCCAGTCTTCACGGCTTTGATAATCCGCAAGTCAACCGGATCACGATGCGGCAAGGTTGCGCCGGCATTTTCCAAAACTAAATTGTAAGCGTCCTGCGCCGAAGTCACGGTCACAGTCGCCATCGGAAACGCTTTGTCCACGCGAACTTTTTCTATGAGCGCTTTGGTGGCGGCGGTGGCAGATGTGTCGGGATCATCTTTTGAACCGCCATTGGCAAATTGCACGCCGCCATTCCAATTGTCTTTTGTTACGTCGGTGTTGCCTTCGACAACATTGCCGGTGACGTAAGCTTTGCCGAAATACGAAATCAGATCCGGCTTTTTCGTTGTGGCTGACGGTTGAAAAACGCGATACGCAATCGGACCGGGATTCACTGCCGGGCCAGGTTTGTAATAATTATTGATGATGTTGTAGGCGCTGTCCTTGTCGCCACCGTCCACCGTGCGATGACGCCAGTTGAACAGCACGTTGTTCACAAAATTAAAATCGTAAGTCATGCCAATGCTCGGATTGCGCGCCGTGTTGTTGGCAAAAAGATTGTGATGAAAACTGCTATTGCGTCCGCCCCACGTCGCGCCGAACGCGTGGTTGTAGGTGTTCAACGCCTCGCTGGAAATGTTCCATTGCAACGTGATATTGAGCGTCGGAAATTTTGCGTTCTCGCCATTGGTCTCGACGATGTGGCGATACATGGAAAGATTTTCGTCGCCGCCCCAACTGCACGAGCAATGGTCCACGATAATGTTGCCGATGGGATTGCCGCCGAGCGCATCGTCGCGGTCAAAAACGCTCGTATTGCCGCGACGAAATCTCATGTAGCGAATCACCACGTCGTGCGTGTCAATCAACGTGCTTTCGCCCGCGACACAGACGCCATCGCCCGGCGCGGTCTGGCCGGCAATAGTAAGATACGGCGCTTTGACGAACAGCGGCATCTTCAAATGAATGATGCCCGCGACATTGAAAACCACGATGCGCGGTCCGGCAGATTCGACGGCTTCGCGCAAAGTTCCTGGCCCGCTATCGTCGAGATTAGTGACGACAAAAACTTTTCCGCCGCGTCCGCCGAAGGTAAATTTTCCCGCGCCTTCCGCACCCGGAAACGCCGGAACTTCTGCCTGCGGCAAATCGGACGGAACCGCCGCGTTCACATAAAATGGCTTTCCTTTTTTCGCCCATTCCGCCAGTTGCGGTGCGATGTTCGTCAACACTTCCTGCTCATGCTGCTTCCACCCGGCCACGCGTTGCTTATCCGCGTCGCCCATCTGCGGCCAGCTTTCGCGGGCGAATCCCGTTGAGGCAGAAATCAAAACGGTTGAAAGAAAAGCTGCCGTTAAAATTGTGTTCGTTTTCATTTTGAAGCTGTAATGGAATATTCACCGACGAGTGAGTTGAGATATTTCTCCAGATTCGTGTAGCCGTCGCCGTTCAAATCTTTATTCGCGTCGCTGGCGTCATTAGGATTCAAGCCGTGAGCCTTTTCCCAATCGTCGGAAATACCGTCGTGGTCGCTGTCCACTGGCACATTGTAAGTCTTGTAATCCGGCCACGGAAAATTCGGCGAACGCAACGCGCTCTTATCATCGGATTGCGTGTCAATGATGCCCGCGAAATTCGGGCTTGGCCGGTCGCCGTAAGTCGGCCCGCGCGTGCCGGTGAATTCCGCCGTGCCGTCGCGCACATCCTTGATGATATGCAGATCAATCGCGTCGGACTTCGGAAAATTCGCGCCGACATTTTCCAGCACGTTCGTATAAGCTTCGCGAGCAGTGTGCGTTTTCACATACGACGGAAATAATTCCGAATCCACGCGCACTTGTTTTTCGACTTCTGCGCCATTGGCAAATGCGTTCCAGTTGTTCGTCTCGTCCACGAAACCTTCCAGCACGTTGCCGGTCATGTAATAACTTTCCGTGCCCCACGCGGGATTGATTGGATCAAGTTTCAATAGCCATTTCACAAACGGATTGGGCGCGTGCGGCTTGTAGTAATTGTTGACGTAATTCAGCGCCTTCACGCCGCCGTCGGTCGTGCGCGCCGTCCAGTTGTAAACGACGTTGTTGCGGATGTCCAAGTAGCCGGCGTATTTTCCGCCCTGCGTCAGACCGCCAGCGAGACTCCAATTCCGGTCGGTGCAATCCGCGAGCAAGTTGTGATGGTAGCTGCCGATGTTGCCGCTGATGGAACCGGCGAACGCGTGCGTCTCCAACTTCGTGCGGTCGCTCGCGCGATAATGCGGCCCGTGATGCAACGCTTCGGCGACAATGTTGCGCTGGGAAGTAATGTTCTTCGCGCCGCGCGAACTCGTGCCTTCATCACTGCTCCAACTGATTGAGCAATGATCCATGATGCAATTATCGCAACTGCCCAAACCCGCGCCGTCCATCGCGCGATTCGCGCCATCGCCGACGCGGAAACGCATATAGCGAATGATGACATCGTGCGTGCCGTAAGCGCCCGCGCCGTAATCGGCGAGACAAATACCGTCGCCCGGCGCGGTCTGTCCGGCGATGGTGCAATAAGGATTATGCACGGCGCATGGCAGCTTGAGGTGAATGATGCCGGAGACGCGGAAAATAATTGTGCGTGAACCTTCCGCCTCCACCGCCGCGCGGAAACTTCCGGGAATTACCGCTTCGCCTTTGCCTGCGTTGTAGTCTTCCAAATTGGTGACTTCAATAATTCGCCCATCGCGTCCGCCGCGCGCGAAACGCCCGTAACCTTCTGCCGTCGGAAAGGCAATCGAGCGCGTGCGGAAACGCCAGACTTCGCCGCGCGTAACATTTTTTGTAGCGTCCACTTCATCCACGCGCCAAAAATAATTTTGCTGCGGATCGAGTTGTGGCAGCGGGTAATTCGCCGAACTTAAACTACCTTTGAACTCGGGCGATGAAGTCGTTGCGTTGGCAACCATGCTTGCATCTGTGCCGAAATAAAATTGATGCGAAACCGCTGTCGCCGGCACAGCCCACGTCAGCACTGATTCGTTCGGCCAATGTTCATCCTCGTTGGCGGGCGAGGGCTTGATGGCTTTTGTGCGCGGATTGGCGGAATCAATTTCAAAACCGTTGATGACAAAACTTTGATTCGCGCTGGAACTTTCCGGTTGAAAACGGATGACGACATCTTTTCCGGCGACAGCTTCAACTTCCAGGAATGTGCTGGCGACCTCGTAATCATTGGTGGCGCGATAAGTGGAAACCAAGCCTTTGACTTTTTTTCCGTCGCCGACAAATACATCCAAAACCGCCGGTGCAACGTGATCGCGCAATTCATTGTGATAAGTAACGACGCTATGTTTGCCGGGCGCCAATCCGCTAATCACCATTTCCATTCCGCTGGCGTTGGTGGAATTTTTGAGAGCGATGCCATCCGCCGCCATCGTCGCGCCGGAATCGAGAATGCCTTTGAACCAAACGGGCGCGAGCACTTCATTCGTGGCCACGCGAAAAGTGACGGCGACATTGCCGAATGCCTGCGAGCCGGAAGCGCCTTCGTGCCATGCCCAATTTTCCCAATGCGGCGTCAGGATGTCCTTCCGTGTGTCCGGCGGATTCAAGTCCACCTTTAATTCGGCGGCACCGGCGGCGAAGGCGACCAGCAGGCAAAAAATTGTGGCGGCAAATTTCATTGTGCAGTTACAGACGCATTGAAAATATATTGGTTATTAAAAAACTGATAATGGTTTGGTGAAAATTGATTTTTGT
>CAILDU010000072.1 GCA_903833055.1 uncultured Verrucomicrobia subdivision 3 bacterium
GCAAATGGTGGGACGGCCTCGACCCGCAGGATCTTTACGCGCAAAATCACACGCCCAGTTTGAACTTCAGCAACGCCAGCGCGATTCACGCCCAGTGGAATTGGGGCAATGGCGCGAGCATTCCCGACCAGGCTTACTGCGATAAATTTTACAACCGCACGATTGACCTCGTTCACAAATACAAGCCGGACTTGATTTACTTCGACGACGACGCATTGCCGTTGTGGCCGGTCAGCGACGCCGGTTTGAAAATCGCCGCTGACTTTTACAACTTCAACATGAAACAGCACGACGGCAAATTGGAAGCCGTTCTGTTCGGCAAGATGCTTTCCGAGAGCCAGCAAAAATGTATCGTCCGGGACATCGAGCGCGGCGCGGCCAACACAATTGAGGCGCAACCATGGGAGACGGACACCTGCATCGGCAACTGGCATTACGACCGTTCGCTTTACGACAAAAATCGTTACAAGACCGCCAAGACGGTCATCCAGATGCTCTGCGACATCGTGAGCAAAAATGGAAATTTGTTGCTCAACATTCCCGTGCGCGGCGACGGCTCGATTGACGACAAGGAGCAGGCCGTGCTCGCAGGCATCGGCGCTTGGATGGACGTGAACAAGGAAGCAATCTTCGGCACGCGCCCGTGGAAAATTTTTGGTGAAGGCCCGGCCTCGGAAGGCGCGGCGCTTTCCGCGCAAGGTTTCAACGAGGGCAAAGGTAAGCCCTTCACCGGCGAGGATGTGCGCTTCACCACGAAAGACGGCGTGCTTTACGCCATCGTGCTCGGAGCACCTCAACAAGATTTGCAAATCAAGTCGCTCGGCACGGCGGCCAAGTTGCTGAATGAGAAAATCAGTAGCATCACACTGCTCGGCAGCGATGAGAAAGTAACGTGGTCGCAAGCTGCCGATGTGCTCAAGATTAACGCGCCAAAAAAATCACCGAACGACATCGCCATTGTCTTCAAGATAAAATAACCGCGCATGAAAGCCTTGCTGCTCTGTCCGCTGCTTTTGTTTCTTGGCGTTACGGTGTTCGCCGCCGAGTCTCCACGCCAGCAAATCAACTTCAATCGGGAATGGAAATTTCAACTCGGCGACCATGCCGGTGCGGAAGCGGTGGTGTTTGACGACGCGCAGTGGGAGGACATCGGGCTGCCGCATTCGTTCAGCATGCCGTATTTCGCGTCGCCGAAATTTTACACCGGCTACGGCTGGTATCGGAAACATTTCGCCGTGCCGACGGAATGGTCGGGTAAAAGAATTTTTCTCGAATTCGACGGCGCGTTTCAGGATGCAGAAATTTTTATCAACGGCAAACGACTCGCGGAGCACAAAGGCGGCTACACGGGATTTTCTTTGGACATCACGGACGCGGTGAAGGTCGGTGATAATCTTGTGGCGGTGCGGCTGAACAATCTTTGGAACGCGCAACTCGCGCCGCGCGCGGGCGAGCACGTTTTTAGCGGCGGCATTTATCGCGATGTGCGGCTCGTCGTGACCGACCCGTTGCACGTCACCTGGTCTGGCACGTTCGTCACCACACCGGAAGTTTCAGCGGAGTCAGGCACGGTGAATGTGAAAACGGAAATTCGCAACGACGGCACGTCGGCGAAGGAATGTGTTTTGCAAACGGACATTCTCGATCCCGCTGGAAAAAAAGTGGCGAGCGTTTCTGCCACGCAAACTGTGCCCGCCGGAGCAACCGTGATGTTTGACCAAACGACCGCGCCGATTTCCAAACCGAAACTCTGGCATCCTGACCATTCGTTTCTCTACACAGCAGTGAGCCAAATTTCCGACGGCAAAAAAATCGCCGACAATTTTCAAACGCAGTTTGGTTTTCGCTGGTTCAAGTGGACGGCGGATGAGGGATTTTTCATCAATGGCGAACACCTCTATTTCAAAGGCGCAAACGTGCATCAGGATCACGCTGGCTGGGGCGACGCGGTGGCCGACAGCGGATTTTTTCGCGATGTGAAAATGGTAAAGGACGCGGGTTTCGATTTCATTCGTGGTTCGCATTATCCGCACAATCCGGCGTTCGCGCAGGCGTGCGATGAGCTGGGAATTTTGTTTTGGTCTGAGAATTGTTTCTGGGGCATGGGCGGCCGCGCGCCGGATGGATTTTGGAATGCCAGCGCGTATCCCATCAACGCCAACGACGAGCCGGCGTTCGAGCAGAGCGTTAAGGACAGCCTGCGCGACATGATCCGCATCAACCGCAATCATCCGTCCATCGTCGCGTGGAGCATGTGCAACGAAGTTTTTTTCAGCGAAAAATCCGTGCTGCCCAAGGTCAAAACTTTTCTCACGCAGCTCGTCGCGCTCACGCATGAACTCGACCCCACGCGCGCGGCGGGCATCGGCGGCTGCCAGCGCGGAGGCCTGGACAAGCTCGGCGATGTCGCGGGCTACAACGGCGACGGTGCGCGCATCTACATCAATCCCGGAATTCCCAGCGTGGTGACGGAGTATGGTTCGACGATGGCTGACCGCCCCGGCAACTACGAGCCAGGCTGGGGCAATCTGGTCGAAGGTCCGGGTAACAAGAAACAAGCGTATTTCTGGCGCTATCCGTGGCGCAGTGGCGAAGTGATTTGGTGCGCGTTTGATCATGGCAGCATTGCTGGGCAGCGCTACGGCGGGATGGGAATGATTGATTATTTCCGGCTGCCGAAACGCGCGTGGTATTGGTATCGCAACGCATACGCGCACATTCCGCCGCCGACCTGGCCGGTCGGTGGCACATCTGCTGCGCTAAAACTTTCTACGGACAAAACCATTTTGAAATCAGCGGATGGGACGGACGACGCGCAAATTATTGTGGCGGTCATGGACGCGGACGGAAAAGCGTTGAGCAATTCGCCACCGGTCACGTTGACGATTGAATCTGGTCCGGGCGAATTTCCGACCGGCCCGGCCATCGCGTTCGCGCCGGATTCCGACATCGCCATCCGCGACGGTCAGGCGGCGATGGAGTTTCGTTCTTACTATTCAGGTAAAACAATCATTCGCGCCACGTCGCCCGGACTCAAAGACGCGACGCTCGCCATCACAACGCTCGGCGAACCAAAATTTATTGCAGGCAAAACACCGGCGGTGAAAGCGCGTCCGTATGTTCGCTTCGACGGCGCGACGGCGAAAAATTTTACAGCAACGGCGAGTTCCATTTTCGGCGTTTTTAATCCGGTTCGCGCCAGCAGCGAGTCGCCGGCACACGCCGCGAGTTTTGGCAATGATGGCAACGCGACGACGTTCTGGCAGGCGAACACCGAGGACACCAACCGCTGGTGGCAGGTGGACGTGGAACGCGCGGTGACAATTGAGCAGGTGAAATTAACTTTTCCGGCGGAAGGTAATTATCGCTATAAAATTGAAACGTCGAGCGATGGCGTGCGCTGGACGCTGGCGGCTGATGAAACCCAGACCACCAACCTCGAAAAAGTCAGGCCGGAAATACTAGCGAAAAATTCCAGCGCGCATTTGTTGCGCGTGACTTTCAGCGGCAAAATCGCCGCGCTCGCCGAGGTGGAAATTTCCGGTCGGCTGACGGCACAATGAAAAGAATTATAATGTCACCATCACCAGAATTGGTGGGGCGACGAATTGGCTCGGGTGTGATAAAGTCTGGCAATCCCGCGATTAAAATTGATCCGCTTTGCTGGTCACTTTCATTCCCGACGTTATGAAACTTGTAAAAGAAAAATTTTGCTCCGCACGGTGTCGAAAAATTCTGTTGAGCCTGTTCGTCAGTCTGCTCGGATTGTCTATTAGCCACGCCCAGCTTGCGTCATTTCCGGGTGCGGAGGGGACGGGGGCTTATGCTGTGGGCGGACGCTTCGGCGATGTGTATCACGTCACGACCTTGAGCAGCAGCGCGACGACGCCGGGTTCATTTTACTACGGCATCGCCAATGCGCCGACGGCGGGGCGAACGATTGTGTTTGATGTGAGCGGTTACATCCACATCGGCAGCACTTACAACATGGGCAAGTCGAAGATTACCATCGCGGGACAAACCGCGCCGGGCGATGGCATTGGTTTCAAGGACGGCACGTTCAACATCGTCGGCAACGATGTCATCATTCGCGACATTCGTTTCCGCGATGGCAACAGCGCCGACTCCGTTGATCTGGACGGCGACTCAAACATCGTGATGGATCATTGCGATGTGATGTTCAGCAACGACGAAAATCTCTCCAGCTTCAGCACGCCGCCGGATTTATTCACCTTTCAATGGTGCATGAATTCGTGGGGCATGGAGACGCATTCGTGCGGCGGATTGTGGGATCAGAATCGCGCGACCTGTCATCACTCGCTTTGGTCGCACAATCACACGCGTAATCCGAAGGTGCGTTCGTCGCTACTTGATTGGGTGAACAACGTGACGTTCGACTGGGACATCGGCTTCATCATGGGCGACTCGTCCTCCGGTGCGAACTGGAATGCGAACGTGCGCGGCTGCTACTTCGTCTCGCCGCCCGGCAACACCCACGGCGCGGCGTTGGAAAAAGCGAATCTCGATAGCCACGGCAATCCCAACTTCCATTTGTATATTGACGACAGCGCGATGGACGGCGATGGCGACGGCGTGTTGAGCGTGAGCAAAACCGGCTACGCGCTGGCCTCTGGTTCTTACGGCGTGAGCGCCACACCGTTTGCGACGGCGGGAATTCCCGTGACGATTGACGACCATTTAACCGCGTATAAAAAAGTTCTTTCCGCCGTCGGCCCGGTGCGGATGGATTCCGATCCTGCCATGTCGTTGCGCGACGAACTGAACACGCTCGCCGTGAATAATGTGGTTCAACAACGCCGTTTTCACGTCAACGCGCCGAGCAAGACCGGTGTGAGCGGGGGTGGTTTTGGCACGCTGAATTCTTTGCCGCCGGTAGTGGACACCGACCAGGACGGAATGCCGGATTTTTGGGAATCCACCCTTGGCTCGAATCCGAATCTCGACGACCACACCAACGCCGTTTCCGCCGGAGCGTTCGTGCCGACGGGCTACACGCGGCTGGAGGAGTATCTGCAATACCTGATGATGCCGCACACGGCGATGGCGAAGTCCACCGCTGCCGTGCCGAACGCGCTCGATGTCGATTTGCACAAATACACGCTCGGCTTCACCAACAGACTTCCTGTCACCTATACGATTTCCAACGTGACGAACGGCACGGTTACGTTGACGAACGGCTACCTCGCGCATTTTGTTCCGACGTTGAATTATTCTGGTCGCGCGCGGTTTGATTTCACCGTCACCGACGGCGACGGCAGCACTTGGACGCAGACGTTTGCGGTTTTGGTATCAGCCATTTCGTTGCCCCGCGATCTCGTTTGGAAAGGCGATGGCACCGTGAACAATTTTGACACGAACGCGCTCAATTTTATTTTCGGCACTAATCTCACCACGTTCGCCGTGGTGGACAACGTGACGTTTGACGACACCGGCTCAGCCACGCCCGCCATCAATTTTACCAACACCTACACGCCCGCCAGCGTGACGGTCGCGGCGGATCAGAATTACACTTTCAACGGCAGCGGTGCGATTGCCGGTCCGGCCAGTCTGACCAAATCTGGCGCGGGCACTTTGACCGTGGCCAACAACAACACATTCACCGGCCCGGTGACCATCAACAGCGGCAGCATCGTGCTCAAGAACGGCGGCTTTATTGGCAGCGGCGCAATCACATTCCAATCCGGCACGCTGACTTACAATCCTTCCTCCGACGTTTCCTCGGGCATCAACAACGCGTTCGTAGTTCCCGCCGGTCAGACCGCCACGATTAATTTCGGCAATCGTTTTGCGCTCTCGGGCAATGTCACCGGCAGCGGCATGCTCAATCTCAACTGCCAGACCGGAGTGAACCGCGACGACTTCAAAGGCTCCGCCAGCGCTTTTACTGGCACGGTGAATATTCTCGGCACGGGCGGCATTCGGATGTTTGTCAACGGCGGCGCGTTCAGCGGTTTCGACAATGCGCTGACGACTTTCAATTCACCGGTGTGGATGTATTTCTACGACAATTCCGGCGGCAACACTTTTTACTTCGGCGCGTTGTCCGGCACGAACACCAGTTCGGTCATTGGCTACACGGCCAACGGCGGCGCGGCCACCCTGCAGCTTGGCGCGTTGAATCTCGACACCACCTACGCCGGACAATTTCAGAGCACGTTGAACCTCGTGAAAAACGGCACTGGCACGTTCACCGTCAGCGGCAACAGCGCGCACACTGGCAGCACGACCGTGAGCAACGGCACGCTGCTCGTCACGGGCAACTTCAGTAATAGTCTCGTGACCGTAGTGAATGGCGGCACGTTGCGCGGC
The DNA here is from genome assembly GCA_903833055.1 of uncultured Verrucomicrobia subdivision 3 bacterium. GTDB lineage: Bacteria > Verrucomicrobiota > Verrucomicrobiia > Limisphaerales > UBA11358 > UBA11358. Next base: position 6,331 of record CAILDU010000072.1, read on the forward strand.
ACGGGATTTTTGGGCGGCGGCGCGTCTATCCAATCCGGCGGAAAACTTTTGCCCGGCCTTGGTGACGGGCAACCCGGCACGCTGACGACCAGCAATACGCTCACGCTGGCCACGCCGAATTTATATTTTGATTTGTCCAGTTCGCCCGCTGGCGCAAACGACAAAATCGTGATGCAAGGCGGTTCGCTCGCGCTGAGCGGCGTGCAAAATTATATTTTCTACCTGACCAGTTATGCGCTTGGCGCCGGCACTTACGGCTTGATTGAAGGTGCGACGGGTTCGAGCGCGTCGGGGGTTTCTTTCGTGAGCAACCTGCCCGGCAACACCCGCCAGACCATCAACCTGTATCGCGCCAGTGCGGGCGCCAATCCATCCTACGTCCGGCTGGATGTCACCGGCAGCGCGGCGGCGCTCACTTGGAGCGGCACGAATGGCACTGCGTGGGACGTTTCTACCACGACCAACTGGCTCAACGCGGCAGCGGTGGACAAATTTTTCAACCTCGATACCGTGCGGTTCGATGACAACTCTACCAATGGCAATGTCATCATTGCTGGTAAGGTGCAACCGGCGGCGGTGCTGGTCACAAATAATTCACTCAACTATACCATCGGCACCGGCGAACTCGGCGGCATCGCCAAGCTGACCAAAAGCGGAGCGGGAATGTTGATTCTAAATTCCAGCAACAGTTTCACTGGCGGCACACTCGTGAACGGCGGGACGCTGCAATTCGTAAACAACTTTTTCGCGGGCGGCGTCGGGCCAATTACTCTGAACGGCGGCACGCTTTACCTAAATGGCATCGGCACCGGCACAACCATCTCCGCCATCGGCACGAATACGCTGCAAACTTCCGGCCAGCCCTATTCTGGTTTCAATCTGCAAGGCTCGGGCGTGCTGAATTTTAACATCGGCGGCGGCGGCGTGTTTTCGCCGGGTGGAAATTGGAACGGCTTCAGCGGGACAATAAATTTTCTCACCGGCAACTAGATTCGTGAACTCGACACCACCAGCTTCGGCAGTTCCAACGCGGTTTGGAATTTCGGCAGCAACGGCGGCCTCTACAACAAGTATGGCGGCGCGACGATTTCGCTCGGCGCGGTGTTTGGCGGCACAGGTTCAGGGCTTTCCGGCGCGACCACCGCCTACGCCAGCACGACCACGTTCGTCATCGGTGGCGTGAATACCAACAGCGTTTTCAGCGGCGTCATTTCCGATGGTGGCGCAGCAAACACCGCGTTGATTTTCAACGGCCCCGGTTCGCTCTCGCTCTCCGGCACGAACAGTTACACTGGCAACACGCTCGTGAACGGCGGCACGTTGCGCGTGAACAACACTGCGGGCAGCGGCACCGGCGCGGGCGATGTTCAAATCGCCAGCGGCGCGACGCTCGCCGGCAATGGCAGCATCAGCGGTCTGGTATCAATCGCCGATGGCGCGACGCTCGCGCCCGGCAACAGTGCGGGCACATTGACCATCGGTGATGGTTTAGTTCTCGGCGACGGCTCAATTTTGAACTTTGAATTAGGCACGGTGAGCGACAGTGTCAACGTGACCGGCGATCTGACTTTCAGCGGCACTTTGAACATCACCAATCTGGCGGGCTTTGGCGTCGGTGCTTATACCTTGTTCAACTATGGCGGGCAATTATCACTCGGCCATCTGACGTTCGGCGCGAAACCGGCGGGCTATAATTATTCCATCAATACGGACACGGCCGGACAGGTAAAACTCATCGTCGCGCCAACTGCGCCGCCGAACTTCGGCAAGCTAACCGTCAGCGGAACGAAACTGTCATTCAGTGGCACCAACGGCATTCCGCTGGGGAAATATTATTTGCTCAGTTCGACCAATGTCAATTTGCCGCTGGCAAGTTGGATTTGCGTGGCAACGAATCTATTTGATACGAACGGCGGATTTAATTTCACTAATGGAATTAATCAAAACGCGTCCCAAAGTTTTTATCGGTTACAGCTACCATGAAAAATAATTACCGCCTTAATTTCAATTCAAGTCGGTCATGGTCATTGTTGGTGCTGGTGTTAGTTGCGGGCTTACTCGCGCCGTTTGCCGTCGCCCAAAATACAAACCTCATCGCCGATGGCGGGAACTCCACCGGTTACGACATGGCGCCAGAGACGCGGCTCGAAGTCGTCGAGGCTGCCGTCGCACAAATTCCGACGAAGCTGCCATCGGGTCCGTTTGCGCCGACATGGGATTCGCTCAAGGAAAACTATCAAGTGCCGCAATGGTTTGCGGGCGCGAAATTTGGCTTGTTCATGCACTGGGGACTTTATTCCGTGCCGGCGCATCACAACGAGTGGTATGAAAAACATATGTATGGCGCGGACCGGCAGTGGCACGCGGAGCATTTCGGCCCGCAGGATAAATTCGGCTACAAAGATTTCATCCCGCTGTTCACGCAATCAAATTTTAATGCCGACGCGTGGGCGGAATTATTCAAAAAATCCGGTGCAAAGTTTGTCGTCCCGACCGCGCAGCACCACGAAAATTTTGCGATGTGGGACAGCGCGGTGACGCCGTTCAATGCGATGCAAATGGGACCCAAGCGCGATTTAATCGGTGAATTGTCAAAAGCGGTGCGCAAACAGGGTTTGAAATTCGGTGTGTCAAATCACGGCATCGAAAATTTTCAATTCATCAATCCGCCGGCGGAACTGGCTGACAAACTCAAGGCCGAGCACGCCGATCTTTACGATCCGAAGTGGGCGGATTTTTACAACGTCGCCGACCGTAGCGACGCGGCTTGTGAAAGGTTTCTGGTCAACTGGTATGCGCGCAACGTCGAGCTGATTGACAAATACCAGCCGGATATGTTGTGGTTCGACAACGGCGTGGACCAGCGTTATCTCGACCCGCTGAAGCTGCGGGTCGCGGCGTATTACTACAACCGTGCGAAAGCTTGGGGCAAGGAAGTTTCCATCAGCACGAAAAAAGCGGCTTACGCGCCGAGTAACAAAAACACGGAGACAATTGGCTCGATTATTGATTTTGAAAAAATTGGCGGGCGCTCGCCGTCCGGTATCCGCACGGGCGCGTGGCAGGTGGACGAACCCATCGGCAGCACTTGGGGCTACACCGACGGGATGCGCGTGAACAGCGCCGGTTCAATCATTTCCAAGCTCGCCGACACAGTCAGTAAAAACGGCACGTTGCTGTTGAACCTTTCACCCAAGGCGGATGGCACGTTTCCACAAGAACAACAAAACACGTTGCTGGAAATCGGTGCATGGCTCGGTGTGAACGGCGAGGCGATTTACGACACGCACAACTGGACAAAATTTTCTGAAACTGACCGCGAACAAAAATTGAACGTGCGCTTCACCGTCAAGGGCGACGTGCTTTATGCCATCGTCGTTGGCAACTGGCCGGGCGCGAATTTGGCCATAACTTCGCTGGGCGAAAGCGCGGGAAAAATTGAGAAAGTCACGATGCTTGGCGGCGCGGGTAAATTGGAGTTCACCCAGTCTGCCGCTGGATTGAAAGTTCAACTGCCCGCCACCGCGCCGTGCAAATATGCTTACGTTTTGAAAATCACCGGGCTGAAAATGAATCCGCCGACGTGGACGAAATCGGGAAACCCGCAATGACAAGCTGCGTCTCAATCAAAATGGGAAGTTGTTCTGTTCCTCGCCAGTTTCGGCACGCTGAAGAAATTTATGAAAAGCCAAAACAAAACTAGAAAGCATTTTATTACCGGCTTGATGCTGGTTCTGGCTATCACCTCGTCGGTGTCGGCACAGGACAAATCCGCCGCCAATAATTTGCCGGCAGCACCCGCCATTTTGCCGGGCGGTGGTCTGGCCCAGCATGATTTCTTTTACGCCGGAGAATCCAAGGCGGAGCGGATGTATATCGTGCGCGGCGGTCAAATCGTCTGGGACTACACGCATCCCGGCAAAGGCGAAATCAGCGATGCCGTGTTGGAGACCAACGGCAATATTCTTTTCGCCCATCAGTTTGGCGTCACCGAAATTTCCGCCGATAAAAAAGTGTTGTGGAATTACGACGCGCCGCCGAAGACGGAAATTCACACGGCGCAGCCTATCGGCACGAACAGTGTTTGGTTCATCCAAAATGGAAATGAACCAAGGTTTGTGGTCATGAACAAAGCCAGCGGCAACATCGAGCACCAGTTTCCGCTGGCGGTGAAAGATACGAATAGCGTCCACGGTCAGTTTCGGCAGGCGCGGTTGACGGATGCGGGAACGATTTTGGTCGCGCACATGAGCCTGGGAAAAGTTGTCGAATATGATTTGGATGGCAAGGAGCTGTGGTCAGTAGTGGTGCCGGGAGTTTGGTCGGCCAAGCCGCTCGCAAACGGAAATATTCTCGCGGCGAGCAGCCGGAAATTCGTGCGCGAAATCAACCGCCAGGGCGACACCGTTTGGGAATGGACCGCCGCCGATGCGCCTGACTACAAATTTTCCAACGTCCAGACAGCGGTGCGTCTGGCGAATGGAAATACCATTATTAACAATTGGTTCAATCAGTGGTCGGACAAACTGGACGTGACGAATGCGCCGGTGCAAGCCATCGAGGTGACGCCTGATAAAAAAAATGTTTGGGCGCTGCGTGCTTGGGCCGCGCCCGCTGACCTCGGCCCGTCCACTACGATTCAAATGCTCGACGGCTCTTCCACGGTAAAATGATTAAGCAGGAATCAAATCGGCGTCACAGATCGCTTCATCGGGGTGTTGCATGAAAGTAATTAAACTCATCATCCTTTTAGCTGCGATTTGCGTGAACTATCCGGCGGTAGCCGATGTCGGCAATCGCGGCGCGTGGGGCGACCAAGGCGACGGCACGTTTAAGAACCCAGTTTTGCCGGGCGATTTTTCCGATCTCGATGTGATTCGGGTTGGCGGCGATTATTATTTCATCACCTCGACCCTGCAATTTTCGCCCGGCATGGCGGTGCTGCACTCGAAAGATTTGGTCAACTGGCAGTATATCAGCCATTGCGTCGCTGACCTCACGCAGCTTGGGCCGGAACTAAATTGGGATCGGATGAACCGCTACAATCGCGGCATCTACGCGGGCGCAATCCGCTTTCACGACGGAAAATTCCGGGTATTTTTCACGACGATGGACGAAGGCGTTTTTCTGACGACGGCGACAAACGCCGCCGGCCCATGGTCGCCAGCGACGCGCATTTGGGACAAGCAGGGCTTCGACGATCCGTGTCCGTTTTGGGATGACGATGGTCAGGCGTATCTGCTGTTGAGCACGCCGGGCAAGCAATGGTGGACGCACATCTACAAAATGAGCGCGGATGGAAAATCCATTGATCCTGCGAGCGGAAAAATTATTGATGATTACCAGTCGAGTGAGGGTAATAAAATTTACAAGATCAACGGCACTTACTACGTCTTTCACAATCAAGTCATCCCGCACGGCCCGCGCGTTGGGGTGATGATGCGTTCGACGAATATTTTTGGACCATACGAAAAGAAAATCATCCTGGAAGATTTTCCCGGACGCTACGACCGCCAGCCGAACCAAGGCGGTTTGGTGCAAACCGAAGCGGGCGATTGGTGGTTCATCACGCATCAAGGTCGCGGCGAGAATGGAACTTATGATGGCCGCCCAGCGCATTTGCTGCCGGTGACGTGGACCAATGGCTGGCCGATTCCGGGTTTGATTGACCGGAATGGTGCGGGAACAATTTTATGGAGTGCGAAAAAACCGATCAAAGGTTTTCCGGTGCAATCGCTACAAAGTGACGATGAGTTTTCCACGCCGATACTCGCCCCGCAATGGGAATGGAACTACCAGCCGCGCGCGGAAAAATGGTCGCTGACTCAGCGAACCGGCTGGCTGCGGCTCGAAGCTTTTGCGCCGCTGGCGAAAGGAGATTTTTTCAAAGCTGGAAATACACTGACACAGCGCATCATGGGAACTGACGGCGGCACCGTGGAAGTCAAGTTGGACGCGTCTAACATGGCGGACGGCCAGATCGCCGGACTGGTTTTCTTCTGGAAAAATTATGCACAGATCGGCGTCGCCCAGAAAAACGGACAGCGGAAAATTATTTTTAGCGAGAACGGAATTATTACCGAAGGCCCGGAACTGTTGCCCCAAAATCTCGCGTGGGTGCGCGCAAAGATTGACGACCAAGGTGGCTGCAACTTTGCCTACAGCCTTGATGGCAAAATTTTTACTTCCCTCGGCACGCGGTTTAGCTTTGGCTGGCACAACTACCGTGGGACGCGGTTGGGGCTATTCACCTACAACAATCTTGGCGAACATGGCTCGGTGGATTTTGACAGCTTTCATTATGACTATTCGAGAGGCAACCAATAATGTCGCGCGTGGTGGTATTTGTGGATAATTTAATGTCGTGTGGAGAAAATTAAAAATCATGAAAATGCAAAAATATTTTTTCCAGTTCGTCTTGGCCATTTGTCTGGTCAGCAAACTTAATGCAGATGAATTGCCCGCCCCGCTCACGCCTGCGTATCCACCTGCGCCGCGCATCAATGGCCCCGGTGTTTTCGGTGTGCGTCCTGGATCGGTATTTCTTTACACCATTCCCGCCACCGGCGACCGGCCGATGACGTTCGGTGTGGATAATTTGCCGGCGGGTTTAAAACTGGATGCGTCAACGGGACAGATCATCGGCGAGATGATTGACCAAGGAACTTATCCCGTCGTGTTGCGGGCGACTAATGCGCTGGGCGTGGCGGAGAAAAAATTTCGCATCGTTGTGGGCGACCAGATCGCGCTGACGCCGCCGATGGGTTGGAACAGTTGGAACTGCTGGGCGGAGTCGGTAAATCAGGAAAAAGTTTTGCGCTCGGCCCGCGCGCTGGTTGCTTCGGGGCTCGTCAACCACGGCTGGACTTACATCAACATTGATGATTCCTGGCAAGGAAAACGCGGCGGCGCTTTCAACGGCATTCAGTCCAACGAGAAATTCCCCGACATGAAATCGCTGTGCCGCCAGATTCATGAAATGGGACTGAAGGCCGGTATTTATTCGACGCCGTGGATTACGTCGTATGCAAAATATCTCGGCGGTTCGAGCGATGACGCAGCTGGTGCTTGGTCGAAAACCCAGGCGAACACCAAGTTTTGGCATTTCGGTAAAAATTATTTTGCGGAAAATGATGCGAAACAATTTGCCGACTGGGGTTTTGATTATTTGAAATTTGACTGGAATCCGAACGATGTCCCGCACACAGCAGAAATGTCCGCCGCCCTGCGGAAAACCAAACGCGACATTGTTTTCAGTTTGTCCAACACCGCGCCGTTTGACCACGTCGCCGACTGGTCGAAGCTGGCCAATTGCTGGCGCACGACTTCGGACATCATTGATCTTTGGAACGAAAATCCCAAGGCTGGTTACAATTATGGCGTTTCAGAAATTGCTTTTTCGCAGGATCGCTGGGCACCGTATTCGGGACCGGGACATTGGAACGACCCGGACATGCTCGTGGTCGGCCACGTCGGCTGGGGCGCGAGCCTACACGCAACCCGCCTGACACCGGATGAACAATACGCGCACGTCAGCATGTGGTGTCTGCTTTCCGCGCCGCTGTTGATCGGGTGCGATTTGGAGCAGCTTGATGCGTTCACGATTGGTTTGTTGAGCAACGACGAAGTGTTGGCGCTGGATCAGGACGCTTTGGGCAAGCAGGCAGTTCGAGTGGCGGCCATTGGGCAGGTGGATGTTTTCTCAAAGGAGTTGGAAGATGGTTCAACGGCGCTCGGATTTTTTAATCGCGGTCATGACGTCGCTAAGATTAATTTTAACAAATTAAATTACCTCGGACTTTCAGGCGTCTGGCACGTCCGCGATCTTTGGCGGCAAATAGATTTGCCCGATGCCAAAGACGCACTCAAGCTGACCATTCAACCACACGGCGTGGTTCTGCTCAAAATGACATACGCTGCCGCCAATAAGCCGAACGGTAACTAAATCTTCGCCGACCGAGTGAGAAAACGATTTCCGTCGCCCGGTTCGCTTCCAATTTTCCTTACGGTTGCGCCACGCGGAACATCACTTCATTCCGACGCCAAAATGGCAGCGTCCACGGCGGATCAAAATAGGCGAACACCGGCTCACCCGTCGCCGAAATTTTTTCCCGCCCCAGCCACGCCGTCAATTGGGCGGCGGCGGCCACTGAATTCTTTTCAGTTCGCCAGCCGGAAAAACGGAATACGGCAAATCGTCCGGCGGAAATTTGTTTCACCACCACGCCGCTTTCGGTCGGCTGGGGCACACCATTAGTGCCGAGCTTCGCGGGCATGACAAATGCCATCGTGGCGTTGGTGGCGTCGGCGTGGCTGATGAACACCGGCGTGGTCATGGTAATTTTTTGCTGCGCCGCATTTTTGCCGCCGATGAAATGGAACAGCCGCATGAAACCGTTGTCCGCGCTGCGCATCGGTGTTTCGGCCACGACCAGCGCGGGATAATCGCGCAGCTCAAATTTTCCGTTCTTCCGCACGACCGTGTAAGGCGCGGTCGCGTAGTCGGCACGGGCGGTGGCGCAACCGGTCTTCAGCCACATGAGCAAAATTGTTGCGACCAAAAAGAAGAGGATGATTTTCATGAATTTATTTTTTAACGCCAAAATATTTTTTCAAAGCTTCGGCGCGATAGGCAAAAATATTTTCCACATCGCGCTGCACAAAAAGTTTGTTCACTAGCGCGCCGCCGGGCACGGCGTAAATCACTTCGTCGCGGCAAAGTGTCCCGCCGGATTTTTCCACAAATGTGTGCGTGTGGCTCCAGCGGCGATACGGCCCGCGTTGCTGTTCGTCGCAAAAACTGAACGGCGGGTTCCAACTGGTGATTTCTGTGCGCCAGCATACCGGGAAACCGTGGATGCGGATTTGATAATCAATCAGCGCGCCGACGCGCATCGAGATTTCGCCGGGCGTAAGAATTTTGAAATTCAGCCACGGCGGCGTAATCGTCTCCAGATTGCGTGCGGCGGCAAAGAAAGGGAAAACTTTTTCGCGCGGCACCGGCACCCAGAGTTCGGTTTGGAAAACGTGCGTCGTCAATTGACCCACACAGTAGCCCAAAAATTTTGCCGCGCAAATCGGTTCGCGCTTGAACCCGTCCGCGCGCGACCCTAGTATCTTCAAAATTTTGATGAAAGCGATTTTAGCCCTCGAAGATGGTTCGGTTTTTCACGGCACAGGTTTTGGCGCGAAAGCGTCGGCCTGCGGCGAAGTTTGTTTTAACACGTCCATGACGGGTTATCAGGAAATCCTCACCGACCCGTCGTATCGCGGCCAGATTGTGACGATGACTTATCCGCTCATCGGCAATTACGGCGTCAACGCGCAGGACATCGAATCGTGGCGACCGCACGC
>CAILDU010000073.1 GCA_903833055.1 uncultured Verrucomicrobia subdivision 3 bacterium
CGTGTTAAAATTATTTGCAAAGGACGTTTCACTTTACGACAAAAATTATTTTCAAACCTGCAACAGTATTATCTGCTCGTTCTCCTTCGCTGCCGCTTCGCCGAGGGTTTGGGTCTGTTTGCGGCGGCGTTCGATGATGTGCTTGTCCAGCAACGGATCGTAGGCGACAGGATAATTGCCGTCGTAACACGCCATGCAAAAGGCTTCTTTTTTCTGGCCGGTCGCGGCAACCATGCCGGCTTGCGAAAGATAATGCAGCGAGTCGGCGTTCAGGTATTTGCGGATCTCGTCAACGGTATTGTTCGCAGCCATGAGTTTGCTGCGATCAGGAAAATCAATGCCATACACGCACGGATTCATGTGCGGCGGACAACTCACGGCGACGTGGACTTCGCGCGCGCCGGCTTCCTTCAAAGTTTTCACGCGCGTTTTGCAGGTCGTCCCGCGCACGATGGAATCGTCAACGATGACAACGCTTTTGCCCTTCACGAGCGACTCAATGAGGTTCAATTTCACGCGCACATTGAAATCGCGGATAAGTTGCGTCGGCTGCAAAAAACTTCTGCCCACGTAATGGTTGCGGATGAACGCCATCTCGTAAGGAATGCCGGATTCTTCGGCGTAACCCATCGCCGCGCAGACGCCGCTGTCGGGCACGGGAATGACGAGGTCGGCCTTGATGTTGTGCTCGCGCGCGAGCTGGCGACCCATTTCCTTACGCACATCGTAAACGCTGTGGCCGTTAATGACGCTGTCGGGACGCGCAAAATAAACGTATTCAAAAATGCAGAACGCGCGCTTCTGGTGTTCCGGCCAAGCCTGAATGCTGGTAATTCCTTTTTCGTTGATGATGACGATTTCGCCCGGCTCCACGTCGCGGACAAATTGCGCGTGGATCAAATCCAGCGCGGTCGTCTCGCTGGACAAAACGTAAGCGCCGTTAGCCGTGCGGCCAATTGAGAGCGGACGGAAACCGTGCGGGTCGCGCGCGCCGATTAATTCCTTCTCCGTCATGATCACCAATGAATACGCACCTTCGATGCGGCGCAACGTATTTACGAGCGAATTGGTAACACCGCCAATTTCCGGCTGCGCGAGCATCATGATGATGATTTCGCTGTCCACGCTCGTCTGAAAAACGAGGCCGCGCGATTCAAGTTCATCGCGCAGTTGCGAGGCGTTCGTCAAATTACCGTTGTGCGCGACGGCGATTTGTCCGCGCGCGCAATCCACCGTGAGCGGCTGCGCGTTGCGAAGATTGGACGTGCCGGTCGTCGAGTAACGCGTGTGGCCGATGGCGCGGTCGCCAACGAGGTCGTGCAAAATTTTCGGGTCGTTGAAAATCTGCGGCACGAGGCCCATGCCGTGGTGCTTGTAAAATTTTCCTTCGTGGCAACTGACGATGCCCGCGCTCTCCTGCCCGCGATGTTGCAGGGCGTAAAGGCCGAAGTAAGCGAGTTCCGCCGCATTCGGGTGACCGAAAATGCCGAAGACTCCGCAGTAATGTTTGGGGTAATTTTGTGGTTGTTTTTGCATCGCGCGCGCCGCTGAAATTAAGCAGAAAAAAGTGATTTGTGCAAGGCGGAATGAAAATTAGCCACAGAGGCACATAGACACAGAGGGCAAACTTCTTTCTCTGTGCGGTCTACGGCTCTGTGGCTAAAACAAAGTTGCTGCATTCAAATACGGTTTCAGTTTTTCCACGAATCCCGGCGGCAGACGTTTTGGTTTTTCATCGCGGCTGGTGCAGCAGTGGAAAGTTTCCGCTTCGAGAATGACTTTACCGTCCTGATTCAAAATGCGGTGGCCGAAATTCAGCCGCACGCGCTCGACGAGCGTCAACCAGACTTCAATCGTCAGCAAATCGTCGTAACGCGCGGGAAATTTGTAGCGCAGCCGCGCTTCGATGACGGGGAAAATAAAATCCGCTTCCTGCAACTCCAAAACCGGCGTGCCGAGTGCGCGCATGAATTCGCCGCGCGCGGCTTCCAGCAAATCGAGATAGCGCGAATGGTAGATATGATCGCCGATGGTGCATTCGGCGTAGGTGACGCGATGAGTGTAGCGGAACAATTCAGCCATGCGGAAAGCGTAGCGATTTCGGGCGCGGTTTCACGCCGAAAATTTCCATTTGCGCGATTTGCGTTTGCGGCTATGTTGCCAGCATGAACTGGCAGCAATTTCTTCCGCTGTTGATTGTGTTGGGCGTGGGCGCCATTTTTGTGTGGCGCAGTTCCAGTCCCAAAAAACACGAGCACGGCGCGAATTGCGGTTGTGATCACGAACACGATTCGGAAAAGCCGAAAGATAAAATCACCCACTGACCATTCAAATCAGCAAGCGAACTTCATCAACCAACTTTTAGCATGGCCGTCACCAAATCCAGTTCTTCCACCACCCATTTCTTCCAGCACAAAACTGGCAGCGACGCGGCCACGGGTCGCTGGACGCCGAACACCGATATTTACGTCACGGAAAACGGCCTCGTCATCAAGGCCGAACTCGCGGGCATGAAAAGCGACAGCCTCGAAATCACCGTGGAAGGCCAGCGGCTTCGCATCAACGGCATTCGTCCCGATTGTTGCCGCGCGCCACATTGCAGTTTTCTCGTGATGGAAATCAGCTACGGTCCGTTTGAAACGATTTTAGATTTGCCGGCGGGTTATGATTTGAGTCAGGCAAAGGCGGTTTATGTGAACGGTTTTCTGCGCGTGGACGTTCCGCCCGCACAAAAACCGCAGACCAAAACCACCAAGGTTCCCATCAGCGAAGGAGTTTGACCGCGCGCGAATTTTTACGGCGGGTTTATTCACATGTCAGAAAAAACGACGGTCAATACAGCAGAGACGGAGTTTGTCAGCATCCTCGGCGCGAGCGAAAAAAGCGAAGTGCCGGGGCGCGTTTCGTCGCGTTCACTGCCGGACACTTTGCCCATTCTTGGACTGTCGGACATCGTAATTTTTCCCGGCGCAATCGTGCCGCTGCTCGTTGAAACCGGGCCGAGCCTCAAACTCGTGGATGATTTGGTCGCGGGCGATCGCCTTTTCGCCGCCGTGCTGCAAACCAATCCCGCCGCCGCCGAGCCAACCCCGGACGATTTGCACAAGGTCGGCTGCGTTTCGCGCCTGAACAAGATGGTGAAATTTCCCGACGGCAGCGTCCGCATTTTGGTCGAGGGACTCTGGCGCATCCGGCTGGATAAATTTTTACCGGCGAATCCGTATTTGCGCGCCAGCTTTGAATTATTGCGCGACGAGACCGAAGATTCCGTCGAGCTGCAAGCCATTTTACGCAATGCCCACAAGCAGTTTGATGAGATCGCCAAAGTTTCCACCGCGCTTTCCGATCAGGTAAAAATCGCCGCGCTCAACACCGAACATCCCGGCCATTACGCCGATTTGATTGCCGCGAATCTCGGCTTGCCGCTCGGCGAAAAACAAAAATTGCTCGAAACGGTTTCCGTCCGCGAGCGTTTGCAAAAACTGCTGCCGCTGTTGAGCCGCGAACAGGAAGTCATCAATTTAAGCTCCAAAATTCAGCACGACGTTGCGTCCAACATTTCCAAAACGCAGCGCGATTTTTTCCTGCGCGAACAGATGCGCGTCATCCAGCGCGAACTCGGCGACACCGATCCAAACGCGACGGAAATCCGCACGTTCCGCGAAAAAATTGAGAAGGCGAAATTGCCTGACGAAGCACGCAAAGCCGCCAATCAAGAATTGGAACGGATGCAACAAACGTCGCCCGCCGCCGCCGAATACGGCGTCTCGCGCAATTACCTCGACTGGATTCTTGCGCTGCCGTGGCAGATTGAAACCGAGGACAAACTCGACTTGAAAGTCGCGGAGAAAATTTTGGATGAACAGCATTTTGGTCTCGCGAAAGTCAAAGACCGTTTGCTAGAATTTCTTGCCGTGCTAAAACGGCGCAAGGAAATTAAAGGGCCGATTCTTTGTCTCGTCGGCCCGCCCGGTGTTGGCAAAACGTCGCTTGGCAAAAGCGTCGCCGACGCGCTCGGACGCAAATTCGCCCGGATTTCATTGGGCGGAATGCGCGACGAGGCGGAGATTCGCGGCCATCGCCGCACTTACGTTGGCGCGCTGCCCGGAAGAATTTTGCAAACGCTCCGCCGCGTCGAGAGCCGCAATCCCGTAATTCTTTTGGACGAACTCGACAAGGTTGGCGCGGATGTGCGCGGCGATCCCGCGAGTGCGCTGCTCGAAGTTTTAGATCCGGCGCAGAACCACACTTTCACCGATCACTATTTGGATTTGCCGTTCGATTTGTCGCGCGTGCTTTTTATTGCGACGGCCAACTGGCTTGATCCGATTCATCCCGCGTTGCGCGACCGGCTGGAAGTCATCGAACTGCCGAGTTACACCGAGACGGAAAAATTACAGATCGCCAAACGCTATCTCGTTCCGCGTCAGTTGGAGGAACACGGCCTGACGCGCAGCGACGTGAAATTTTCCGACGCCGCGCTGCGCGAACTCATCCGCGAATACACGCGCGAAGCCGGCGTGCGCCAGCTCGAACGCGAAATCGCCGCGCTCTCGCGCAAGGCCGCGCGCAAAATCGTTTCCAAAAATGGCGCGGCGGAAATCGTGAAGCTGGAAGAAAAAGATTTAGAAAGTTATCTCGGCCATCCGAAATTCGTTTTTGAAAGCGCCGAGAAAATTGACGAAATCGGCATCGCGACCGGACTCGCTTGGACGCCGGTGGGCGGTGATGTTTTGTTCATCGAAGCCACGCGGATGCGCGGGCGCGGCAGCCTGATTCTCACCGGCTCGCTCGGCGAAGTGATGAAGGAAAGCGCGCAGACGGCGGTGAGTTATTTGCGTTCGCAGGCCAAGAAGCTCGACCTCGATTTCGACGACTACGGCAAATTTGATTTGCACATCCACGTTCCTGCCGGCGCGACGCCGAAGGACGGGCCGAGCGCGGGTGTGACGATTTGCGCGGCGCTGGCGTCGTTGATGAGCAAGCGGCGCGTGCGTTCCGACACGGCGATGACGGGCGAAATTTCTTTGCGCGGGCGCGTAATGCGCGTGGGCGGCATCAAGGAAAAAGTGATCGCCGCGTCGCGCTTCGGCGTGAAACAGGTGATCCTGCCCGAAGGCAACCGGCCGGACTGGGAAGACGTGCCGGCGGAAGTGCGCGCGAAGTTGAAGGTGCATTTCGTGAAACAGATTTCCGAAGTCCTGCAACTGGCGCTCGCGGCGAAGTGAGTGCTTGCGCACGGCCACCATTTTTATTTTGAACCAATTTCCTCAATTCAAATCGGCTTCGGCGCGCTTGATTCTGGCGCTGGTTTTGTTTTTTGCTGTGGGCGCGACGGCGCAGACGAACGCTTTGTCGGATGCGGAAATTCAAGGACGCCAATTGGCGCAGCAGCTTTGCGATGCGCAGCCGACGGATAACTTTGCAAACACTGGCGTTTTACAAATCCGCGACAGCAAGGGCAGCCGCACAAATATTTCCGTAACTTTCAGTGTTAGTAAACACCCTGATAATTGGACAAGCAGCTACGTTTGCGCTGAAGTAAATTTTTGGCAAGAAGCCCTGCTGGTTGAACATAATAAAAGTCAGCCAAACAATTATATTCACACAGCTTCAAATGGCATATCAAACGCAGTGCTAAATAATGATTACAGTTCATCCTTTGCCAAATCCGATTTTTGGCTTGGCGATTTAGGCCTGGAATTTTTTCACTGGCCGCAACAAAAGGTTTTGCCGAAGACGACGAACTTGAAACGCGGGCGCGATTTCACCTTGCTCGAAAGCACCAATCCGAATCCGCCAACGAACGGCTATTCGCGCGTGCTCTCGTGGATTGATAAGGAAACTGGCGGCATCCTCGAAGCCGAGGCTTACGACGCGCAAAACAAATTGCTTAAAGTTTTCGAGCCGAAG
>CAILDU010000074.1 GCA_903833055.1 uncultured Verrucomicrobia subdivision 3 bacterium
CGTCCTGCTATTTTCCAAACTTGCCCGGCTCGCCAGAAACACCATCGAGCTTTTGGAGTTTTCCAAATATTTTGAAACTCATGGAGCCGATTTGGTTTCCATGTCGGAAACGATTGATACCGGTTCGCCCGCCGGCCGTTTATTTTTTACCGTCATCGCAGCGATGGCGACTTGGGAGCGTGAAGAAATTGGCGACCGTCAAAAAGCCTCGGTGCTCGTCCGTGCCAAACTCGGAAAAACCATCAATGGCAGCGCGCCCTATGGTTATCAGTGGAAAGATCGTAAGCTGGCAATTCATCCCGATGAAGCTCCCATCCGCCGCAAAGCATACGAAATGTTTTTGAAATACCGGCGCAAAGGCACCGTCGCCAAATTATTAAATGCCGATGGCTATCGCACTCGGAATAAAACCTTGTTCGGCGATACGCAAATTGGTCGCATCCTGATTTGTCCTAGTGCCAAGGGACTTTACCAATTTAATCGCTTCCGCAAGACCGGCTCATGGGCAGGAACCGAGAAGCCGGAAGAAGAATGGGGACAGTTGGAATGTGAGCCAATTATTTCGGCAGAAACTTGGAATCAGGTTAATCAAGTTATTGAAACCACCTCAAAAAAATACAAACGGCCGGGCAAAGTTCCGGTCAATCCGTTCGGCAATCGCATTTGGTGCGGATGCGGAAGCCGGATGTATGAGCGGAAAATCACCGGCAAATTTCATTGCCGGAAGTGCAATCGGAAAGTGCCAGTGGAGGCTTTTGAGCAGCAGATGAGAAAAGATTTGCACGATTACTATGGCTCGCCGCAACAGGTTGCCCAGCGACTTGAAGAGGCCAAAAAGTATTTGGTCGAAAACGAGCAGGAATTGGCTGCGTTACAAAACCAAGTCCACAAGGCTAGGGAAGAAATGCGCCGGATGGTAAATCTTTATGCCGAAGGGCATTTGACCAAACAGGCTATCGGGGATTTTTGCAAGCCAGCGGAAGAGCGGTTGAACCAGATGCTAGCTCGGTTGCCGAAGCTGGAAGCGGAAGTGGCCCGGTTGAAGGTGAAGCAGGTGTCATCCGAAGAGGTCGTCCACGAGGCGCGGACCCTCTACGAGCAGTGGCCCAAGCTGGACATCGACCGGAGACGATCAATCGTGGAATCTGTTTTCGAGCGGATTGAGCTCAAAGACGGGGAAAACGGCCGGACAAAAATCGCGATAACCTATAGCGGCTTACCTTCTTCTGAAGAACTGTGTATAAACCAACAGCGGATGGCTCCGGCGACTTGTTAGGCCACTTGGATTCAAGTTGGCAGTGCGACAGAATTGGTGGGTGAAATATCATCAATTAAGCACGGAGGAACGTTATGAACTGGCGGCGCTGCGCCGCCAGAATCTTGGGATGGGCAAGATGGCAAAACATCTTGGGCGGCATCGTAGCACGTTGTATCGGGAGGTGAAGCGGAATCAGTCGGCGCATGATGGGCGGTATCGGGCCAACCAGGCGGTGGAGAAAGCGAGTGGCAGAAAGCACCGCTCGCGGCGGAACTGGCTTTATGGGCCGGAGGAATTTGCGCCGGTTGAAAACCTGATTCGCCAGCAGTTCAGCCCCGAACAGATTGTGGGGCGGCGAACGCTTGAGGGCCAGGCCGTGATGAGCCACGAGACGATTTACCGTTGGATCTGGCAGGACAAACGGTGTGGCGGCAGCTTGTGGAAAAACCTGCGGGGAGCGAGAAAACTGAAGCGCAAACGGTATGGACGGTATGATAGCCGAGGCCGATTGGCGGGCAAAAAACCTATTGAACAAAGGCCTTTGGTGGTGGCGAACCGTGGCCGGATTGGGGATTGGGAGATTGATACGATTCATGGACGTGGCAAAGCCTGTGTGGTGACGGTGGTGGAACGGAAAACCGGGCTTTTAAGGATGGGACCGATTCGCCGCGCCACGAAGGAACAGACCCTGCACCGGACGGTGAAGCTGTTGTGGGCGGAACGTGAGCGGGTCAAAACGATTACGGCCGACAACGGGACGGAGTTTCATAACTACCGGGAACTGGAAAGTATTTTGGGTGCGGAAGTCTATTTTGCGACGCCGCATCATGCGTGGGAACGCGGCACCAACGAGAACACCAACGGCCTCATCCGGCAATATCTCCCCAAAGGCACCAACCTGAGTCAGCTTACCCAGCCGCAATGCGATCGCATTGCGGAACAGTTGAACAATCGTCCTCGGTTAAGACTAGGCTTTAAGACCCCCAACGAAGTCTACTACTAACATCACTACTTTTGTCGCACTACAAATGTGAAACTAAACATCAAAGTCATAAAACTCAATAAAATCAAGGGAACGCAAACCAAAACGCGCCGCACTTGCTCGCCGCTCGAATCCGGCGCGAGCTTCTTTTCAAAGCTAGAAACTTCCGGCTAACATCTCAAACCTAAAACTCTCAAACCTGTCGTCGCATCGTCGTCTGCTTCCGAATCACCAAAAATCTCTGCTCAAATCCGCCGCCAAAAAATCGGCGTGTGCTTGATGCCTAACAGTATATTAGACCGCACAAGTGCGGTGCAGTTTTTTGCATGGAATTGACGTTATTTGAGTCTTTCTCTTTTGCCGAGAGCAATTTATGTCTGGGGCAGTCAAAAATATGGAATCTGCAAACACCGCACTTCACCGCGTCACTAAATCATCCGCCGTCCACAGAATTTTATCCGCACCGGCGGAATGGATTTCCATTTCGGTGCCGGAAAGTTGGTGGAAGAAAAATGGCGTGCCCCATGCGTCAATCAATTCGCCTTTTTCATTCACGCGAATTCCCTCGTCGCCATTGATGAAATTCACCTGCCCCGGATTGTCGCCGCCGAGCGCGCGGGTGATTTCGGCATTCGAGCCAACGGGATTGCCGCCGAATCGCTGGCCGTAATTGCGGATGGCGCGGCTGACAATTTCCAAAACTATCTGCGGCTCCATGTTCGTGACTTCCGGCGCGAACGGTCGGCCATCGGGAATCACGCGCGCGGCGGGCGCGGGTGCAGGCGACGCGGTGACGCGGGCGAAGCTGGCATCAATGGCGGCGACGGCGGCGGGCGGCGCACTGGTCAACGCGGCAGTTACGGCGGTAGAATATTTTTCCGACGCGATGGAATTTTCTGACGGCGACGCGGAATTTATTTTTGTTTTTGGAAACAGCAACCAGACGAGGATGAGGACGACGAAGACCGCGAGCGCCGGAATTAATTTCCTCATACGAAACCAAGATTCGCCGAAGTGAAACGTCCGATGTTCGGAAAGACGGTGGTGAGATTGCTGTTGTCCACGCCGAACCACGTCGCGAGCGTCGCGAAATATTGGTCAATGGAAGTGGTGGGAATCCAGCGTCCGGTGCTGGTGTCGTCGGGGCCGTTGACGGTGAGCGTGGGAAATTTTCCGTAAGTTTTTCCGCCTTTGACCGCGCCGCCAAGAATGAGGTGATGGCTGCCCCAGCCGTGATCGCTGCCCACGCCATTGCTCGGAAACGTGCGGCCAAAATCGCTGGCGGTAAAAGCGGTGACGTTGTTGGACAAGCCAAGTTGTTCCATCGCGCGCTGAAAGGCGTAGAGCGACTGGCTCAGTTCCGCCATCAAATTCGCGTGCGCGCCGACGATGACGTTGGCGGTGTTGCCGGGGTTGTTCGGATCGAAGCTGGTCTGACCACTGTGCAAATCGTATCCGCCGACCTGACAGAAAAAAATCTGGCGTCTCATGCCGAAGCCGTTGTTGGGGCTGCCGGCGGCGCGATTGCCAGCCTCGATGAGCCGCGCAATCATTTTCAATTGCGAACTTAAACTGGAAGTGAACGGCGCGGTGGCGCTGTTGGGCGTGGTGATTTTTGCGGGGAAAATATTAGTCCAATAATTCGTCGCGGCGGTGTTGGTGATGGCGGAGTTTAGGACGTTGCCGGTCTGGATGCTGTGGTTGGCAACGCCCGCGTAAGTCTTGGCCTGCAAGTTTGCGTAGGGCAGGCCGAGAATGTTCGTGAGCGCGGCGAGGCGCGCCGCATTGAGTCCCTGCATCGCAATCGCGCCGCTGGTGGAGACGGCGTATTGCGAAACGGCGTTGCCAATTTCAAATGTATTTGCACCCGCGATGGAAACGGAAAGTGAAATTGAATTGTTTGTGTTCGCGGCGTTCAACAAATCCGCGCAGCGTCCGCCCCAGCCGGTGAGCGGCGGCTGGTCGGGAATGGAAGTCTGCCATTGCGTGACCTGATCGGCGTGGGAAAAAAGTTGCGGCGGACGATTCGCGGCGACTGCATATTGCGCCTTGGTGATGGGATATATCAGCGTGCCGGCATTGAAAAGCGGGGCGAGTTTGCCTTCGTAAAAAAGTTTTGCCAGTTCGGGGCAGGCCGGATGCAGGCCGTAACTATGACCAGCGGTATCAACGTAATTGCCCGACAAACCGGGCGCGAGGCCGACGCCAACGGAATAATCCGGCGCGGGAATACTGCCGGGAGTTTGAAGATTGAGCAGCGCGCTGGATGGTAGCGCAAGATTGGCGGTGCGGATGGCGGCATAGTTGGCGTATTCCGACGAGGCCGTGGGAATAATCATGTTGTTCGAGTCGTTGCCGCCCGCGAGAAAAATACAGACCATCGCCTTGTAATCCGTGGGAATACTCTGGTCGGCGATGGCGGCGTTCATGAACCGCAAATCGCGGATGGCGTTCGTCATCGCGGCAGTTCCGACGGCGGCGCAGGCGGCGCGGCGCAAAAAATCGCGGCGCGTGATGACGGAAATATTTTTCTCGTTCATAAATTATTTTTGGATGGTGAAGTCCGGCGAACAAACAATGAGGTGAACCACGGCGCGAACGCGATCACGCATTTGCGTCGCCGTCGGTGGCGAACTGTAACCGAAATTTGTCAGGTTGGTGACGTAGTTGACGATGTTGGTTTTCGCGGCGGCGGATAATTGTCCCGCGAGCAAGAGCGTATTTAAGTTGTCTACGAGCGATGGCACACCGGCGGCGGCGGTGTAATTCGTCGTCATCCACGGGCCGAGGTCGAGGACGATGGCACCGCCGCCATTATTGAAACTGGAAAGGCCATTGGTGTTCGCGGTGTTATTTAAAATGCCGGCTTCGAGGAAATTCATTTGCAACGCGGTGCTGGTATCGGACGTGAGTTGAAATTCCGGCGTGGTCAAACCCGCCGCTGACAGCGCGCCGGGAAATGCGTAATTCGGGAAGAAGAAATTGAACACAGTGTTCGCGCTCAATGGCGACTGCGCGAGGTTGTAAGTCGGGTCGCTGTCGGTGTAGCCGAGGTTCCAAGTGCTCCATTGCACGGTGGCGTTGCCGTTGCGCGTGAGTGACGGCGCGCCCAATGGATACAGGGTAAATCCGCTTTGCGTCCCGATTGAATTTGTCAGCACGAACGTGAAGTGCAGGGGATCGGGAACAGTTTTCACCTGATACTGACCGACGGGAATCAAAGCGGTGTTGGCGGGAATATAAATGGTTTCATTGATGGTCAACGCGTGCGGCCCAGCGCAACTGGCGGTGATGTTCGTGCCGCTTTGCGTCAGACCGCTGGCGGAAATGCGGGACAACAGACAGTTGCCGGAGTGGGCGAAAGTGTCGAACGCGGTCACGTTGAAGACCGTGCTATTAATCACCGTCACCGAGAACGGTCCGCTGGCCGCGCCGCCGGTGGTAAATACCAGATACGCTGCGTTGCCGGTGACGAGGCCGTGACCGGCGGATATGGTGACGGTGATGATGTTATTAGTTTGC
The DNA here is from genome assembly GCA_903833055.1 of uncultured Verrucomicrobia subdivision 3 bacterium. Classification (GTDB taxonomy): domain Bacteria; phylum Verrucomicrobiota; class Verrucomicrobiia; order Limisphaerales; family UBA11358; genus UBA11358. The sequence continues at coordinate 5,763 of CAILDU010000074.1, forward strand.
GCGTAAATGCCGGTGAGCAAGTTCGGCATATTCACGGTGAACGTGTTTGAGCCGGTTACAGTCACGGAATAATTTTGATTCGGCGGCGCCGGATTTCCCGAAGTGTCGATGAAGCTCATCGCCACAATGTCGCCCGTCGCCATGCGATGCGGCGAGGGCAGGGTGATGAAATTCGTTTGAGTTCCAGTTTCAAAATAAGTTCCGGTCTGGTTCGGTGGCGCGGCGAACGCGCGCGCGGTCGCGGTCACGCGCAGGAGCGGTTCGCGCTGCTTGCCGTAAGTCGCGAGCGGTGTGTTGGTGACGGTGCCGTTGGTGTAGGCAAAAACGAAATCCACGCTGCGCGCTTCGTAATCCGTAAGAATGGCGCGGATGACGGCCTTCAAATCGCCGCGCACACCGGAGCCGTTGTCGTTGAATTTTTGCGTGACGCGATAAAGGTAATTGCGGCTCGGATTGCTGGTGACGAGGCGCTGAATTAACTGGCGGCAGACGAACGGCCCGACGTTCGGGTTGTTAAAAATAGAATCAAAGGCGGCTTCCAGATTTTGCGAACAGTAATTATCAAAATTCGTTAGCGTTGAATTCGTTTGCGAACCGACCGCCGCCGGAATCATCACGTTGTCCAAAAGTTTTTTCGTGCCGAGTTCGTGGTGCAGCGGCACAAGCACCATCGGGTTCGTCAAATTCTGACTGGGTGAAAAGCTGGTCGGCAAACGGCCGTTGAGCTGGTTGGTCTGGTAATAATTCCAGCCGGTGAATGTGCTGGCGAATCCGTTGATGACATTCTGGTCATAGGTCGGCACGAGCGAGTTTTGAGAATTGAGGACGAGCGTGCCGTCCGGCCACAAGTGATAGAGGCCGACGGAAAAAAGCTGGTTGATTTCGCGCGCGTAATTTTCATTTGGATGCGTGCCGTTGGGTAGGCTGCCCATGTCGTTAGCCTGCATGTTGAGATATAAACCCATCGCGGGCGTGAGCGTGACGGCTTTGAGCAAATCGCGATAGTTGCCGAATGCATTGTCGAGCAGCGTGTCGTAATACGCCGCAAGCGCGGTGGCGCGATCCTGCAATACGCCACTCTCGGAGACGACCATGATTTCGCTCAACGCGAACGCGACGCGCTGGCGTAATTGATCCGGCGCAGTCACGGCATTTTGCCACCAAGTATTAAACCAGTCGCTGCTCGGAAATGGATTGGACGGATCGGCAACCATGTTCGTTAGCACGACGGGCAAATGATGCGTGATGGGCAAAGCAAATTGCGCGTTGAGCCAATTTGAGTAGCCAAGGAATTGCACATTCGTGATGTCGTTGGGACTCGGACCGAAAGTGGATTGAATCAAAAATCTTGCGGCGGCATTTGTGTCCGTGTGGTCATCCGTCCACGCGGGCGGCGCGGGCGGCGCGGTGAACGTCTGCGAGCCGTTGGCGAAAGTAAAATGCCCGCCGATTTCGCCATTGGGAAACGCAATGGAATTGATGACGATGCTCGCCTTGCCTTCGATCAGCAGCTCCACAATGTCCGCTGCCGCGAGCGTGCCAGTCTGCTTAATTGTCCAAACGTAACTGCCGTCGGCTCGCGGATGCGCGGCGGCGATGTCGAATACCAGTGTCGTCGGGCTGGCAAGATACGGGTCGGAATAAATGTGGTCAATGTGTGCGCCCGCGATGCCGCTGACGGAATAATTTAGAATTGCCTGCGAACCGTCTGCGCTCACGAGCAGTGTCGCGGAACCGACCGCCGAACTGTTCACGCCCGGCAGCGCCAGCATATTTGCGGAATAAAATGTGCCGCTCAAAATGGAAACCGGCAGCGGATAATAACGCGATAAAACATAGCCCGGCACAACGCCCGACGGCACGGTGTTTGTGCCGATTGGATCCTGCGACCAGCCAACCGACCAATGATCCGGCGCGCTGCCGGCCTTGTGCAAAATTTCGACGTAATACTTTTGTCCCGCGACGAGCGACAGCCATTTCGACTGTTGATTCGTTTGCGAATTCCAATTGCGAAACGCCGTGCCACCGTTCGCCGGAAACACATTGGCGCGACGCAATTTGTTCGCCGGTTCGCCGTCGTTGGAAATCCACGCTTCCGCCGAATCGCTGCCCGCGATCCAGAAATAATAATTGCCAGTCACCGGCGCGGTGAGATAGCCACGAATGCGCTCGCCATAATTACTGCCGTAATTTGTGATGCCTTCCAAAGTGCCGAGCGTGTTCGTCAGCGTCGCGGGCGTCGTCACCGGAATATCCGCGATGTTCGTGCCGGTGACGCCCGTCCAAACTTCGCGCACGACGGAACTGCCGGTATCAATGACTTGAATGCTCACCGCCGCCGAGCCGAGGCCGACGGTGTTGCTCGAAGTCACCACCGTTTGATAAGTGCCCGCGAAATTTGGAATGCCGCTGATGACGCCGTTCGTGAAACCAAGTCCCGGCGGCAATCCGGTAGCGGTGTAAGCGAGCGGCGTATTTGCGCCGGTTACGGTGAAGCTGAACGGCTGACCGAGAAACGCGACGGCAGAAAGCGCGCAGGTGATGGACGACGGCGCAGTGACTGTGTTCGTCGGAAACAAACGTGACGGCGGAATAATTTGTTTTGGCTGGCTGGCGCTATACCAATTCAAATGCACCGCCGCCGTGCCGGTGATTTGTAGATACTCCAGCTTGATATTGTAAAGCACGCCACCTTGCAGCGCGATGATGCCGAGGGAATCCGTCGCCGTCTGCGATTTCCAGTTATCAATGATGAGTTGGTCGTTGACCCACAACTTGCAACCGTCATCCGAGTTGACGACAAAATAATATGTTTCCGAATACTGCGGCAAAACTTGACCCGTCCAGCGCACGGTGTAATAACCATTGTTAGTAATCGGACTCGTCGTCGTGCCCCAGATGAAATCTACGTTCGTGTCCACGCGTGACAATTTCAAATTCGCCGCATTGAAGTTGGTCACAGCGGCGTAAGTGACGCTAGCGTTCGTATAATAATTTCCGGTCAAGCCCGTGCCGTTCGCCGTCGGCGAAGGATAAATCACCACGCTGGCATTGCTCGCGTAGCTGGTCGTGTAATTTGTGCCCGGCAACAATTTCATTTGCGCGATGACGGCGGTGTGAAGGTTTGTGTCCGCTAGCGGCGTCACGGAAATATTTTGCGAACTTACGCCCGCCGGAAATGTCACTGTGCGCGGCAGCGTCGCGTGATCCACACCTTCCGTCGCAAAACCAGAGCCGGGTCCACCAAGCGCGAGATTCACCGTCACGGATTTTAGCGCAAAACCGCCGCGCGAAACCGTCAGCACGCCGAGGTCGGTCGGCGACGTTCCGGGGTCAGGTTGCACCGTCGTCGGGTCAGTCGCGGCGATTGAAAAAATGTTTTGCGTTCCAAGTTTTCCCGCTGCATAAACTGCGTCCGTCATCAACTGGCCGTTGGCATCGAGCGTATTGTTGCTCATCGGATTCAGCGGGTCGAGGCCGAGCTTGTATTCTTCCCAGTCGTTCACGCCGTCGCCGTCCGAGTCCACATCCGAAACCGCCGTGCGAAAAAATTTCCCGACCGAACCCGCCGCCGCCAGCAGCGTCAGCGTCGTGCCGCTGCGGACAACAATATTTGTTTCCACAATCCAGTTTGTGCTGCCGAGCGCGGTGACACTTTGTAACTGGTATTGTTTTCCCAGTTCGCAAGGGATTGTCACCGTGAATGCCGCCGCCTTAACCGCGCTCACGATTTTCGGAAAGGAATTTGCATCGAACGGATTGCTGCCCGCGAGCGCTTCCTTGAGATTGGAAAAACCGTCGCCATCCGCATCGCCATTGGGCGAAAGACCACTCGCGCCGTAAAGCTGCTCCCAAACATCGCTCATGCCGTTCGTGTTCATCGTATCAATCATCTGCGCCGCTGCCGGGCGAGTGGCGAGGAAGATAAAAACTGCGACAGTCGTGCGTAAAAGCAGGACAGCGAGACAATTCAAAATCGTTCCGAAAGAAAAATTCCGGCGACGGCGAGCATTAGGGCTGGCATTCATTTGGGCTAATGTGGGACGGGCTTTACCGTGCTTCTGGCATCAGTAAAAGTCAAGTGCCTGAGTAGCTTTTTTTATGCCACGCGTTAGCGCAAATTCCACTCGTTCAAAAGACCTTTGGGAATCTCGGAAAGAAAGCGCGAGGGCGACTGGTAAGTGTCCATGCCGGATGCACCGAAGCCACCACGAATCTGCGGATAGCTCAAATACAATTCGTTCTTCGCGCGCGTGATGGAAACGTAAAATAATCTCCGTTCTTCTTCCTCGCCGTCGTTGCTTTCGCTGGAACGTGCAGACGGAAACATGCCGTCGCAAAGCATGATGACGAACACGACCTCGAACTCCAAACCCTTCGCCTGATGAATTGTTGAAAGTTTGATTTTTTCCGAATCATCTTTCGGATCGTCTTCTGCCTCGACGTTCGTGAGCAAGGCGAGTTGCGTCAGAAATTCCTCCACCGTGCCGAATTGAAACGCAAATTCCGCGAGCTGCTGGATTTCTTCCAACCGCCGTTCGTAATTATCAAACGTCTCCTTCAAATAATCGTCGTAACCTGCGTCCATCACGAGCCGCAGCATTTTCGCCGCGCTGCGGCGCGTCGTTTCATCTTCCAGTTGCGCGATGGTCGCGACGAATTGCGTCCACGGCACGGCGGCTTTTTTCGGAATGGCCTTGGTGCAGCTTTGCAACGCCGTGGCGAGTTTTGTTTCCATTTTCAATTCACCATTCGCCATCCTCGCCGTGAAACTTTGATAAATTTTCTCTGCGCCTTTCGCGCCGATGCCGGGCAATAGTAAAACCAATCGCTTGAAAGAAACTTCATCTTTCGGATTCGCGACAAATTTCAAATACGCCGTCGCGTCCTTGATGTGCGCTTGCTCGAAGAAACGAATTCCGCTCGTGATGGAAAATGGAATCTGCCGCCGCGTCAGCTCCAACTGCAATTCCAGCGCGTGAAAATGCGAGCGATATAACACGCAAATCTGATTCAAGCTCGTGCCTTCCTCGCGCAACTCCAGCGCGCGTTGCGCGATGAATTGTGCCTGCTGTCCCGCGTCGTGACATTGCACGAGCGCGGGTTTCACGCCGGATTTGCGCGCGGGTGCAAGTTCCTTCGCAAATTGATTTACGTTCGCAGCGATGGCAGCATTCGCCACGTTGAGAATTTCCGGCGTGCTGCGGTAATTCGTTTCGATCTTGAAAACTTTCGCGCCGGGATAGCGTTTCGGAAAATCCAAAATGTTCGCGAAGTTCGCGCCGCGCCACGCGTAAATACTTTGCGCGTCGTCACCCACGACCGTGACGTTGTGATGGCGCGCGGCGAGCAGATCAATCAGGTCGCCTTGCAGCTTGTTCGTGTCCTGATATTCGTCCACGAGGATGAATTGAAAACGCCGCTGAAAATGTTCGCGCACATCGGCGTGGTCTTGCAGCAGCTTGAGCCACAGCACGAGCAGGTCGTCGAAATCCATGCCGTTGGTTGCGCGCTTGCGGGCTAGGTAACGCTTGTGCTGGTCGGCAATCTGCTCGGTGAACGCTTCGAAGTAGCTGAATTTTCCTTCGACCAATTCCGCAATCGTCTGGTGCGTGTTAGCGGCGAGCGAGAAAATTTCGTTCAACACATCCGCCTTCGGAAAATGTTTATCCTTCGTGTCAATTTTGGCATCCAGCAGGGACGCCTTGATCAAATCCTTCGCGTCGTCACGGTCGAGAATCGTAAAATCCCTTTGGTAGCCGAGCGTTTCTGCGTGCAGCCGCAAAATCCGCGCGCCGATGGAATGAAATGTTCCGCCCCAAAGCGCGCGCAATTCGTGGCCGAGCAAATCCGAAATGCGCCGCATCATTTCGCCCGCCGCCTTGTTCGTGAACGTGAGCAGCAAAATGCGGTCGGGCGGAATTCCTTGTTCCAAAAGATACGCGACGCGATAGGTCAGCGTGCGCGTCTTGCCCGAACCCGCGCCCGCGATGACGAGCGCCGGGCCGGGCGGCGCGGTGACGGCGGCAAGCTGCTGTTCGTTGAGTTCGCGCGCGTAGTCAATGTTCAACCGGATCTCCGGCGTGAACGGCTTTAAGACGTATTCGTGCGACATGAGCGCAAATTGAACGAGCAAACCGGCGAAGGCGAAAGAAAATTATTTTTTAGCCACAGATGAAACACGGATTGAACATGAAATCCCGCAGGGATTAAACATGGATAGCCGCAGGTGCAACCTGCGGTGCGTAATGCGATGATTCGTCCGGCCCTGTCAGGGCCGAACAATCTTCCGATTTAATTTCCGCAGGTTGCACCTGCGGCTACCCATGTTTGGCCTCTGCGAGGCCTTTGGATTTTCGCGCGACATTTGCAGGCTTGTCTGGCGGTCGGTTTTCGAGAATAACTTGGCCATGCAAAAGAATAAAACTGTGCTCGCGTTTCTGGACGACGTTTATGAAGACCTCGAACTGTGGTATCCGAAATTGCGCTTGGAAGAAGCCGGTTACGCGCTGAAATGCGCCGCGCCGGAAATCAAAACTTACGCCGGCAAGCACGGCTATCCCGCCGCGTCGGATCTGCTTTTGAAGGATGCGCGCAGCGAAGATTTTTGCGGACTGCTCGTGCCCGGCGGTTTTATGCCGGATAAATTGCGTCGCGATGCGAAGGTGCTTTCGCTCACGCGCGAATTTTTTGAGCAGGGCAAACTCGTCGCCTTCATCTGCCACGGCGGCTGGATTCCGATTTCCGCCAAAATTCTCAAAGGCAAACGCGTCACCGGTTCGCTCGGCATCAAAGACGATTTGGAAAACGCCGGTGGCATCTGGGTGAACGATCCGGTCGTCGTGGACGGAAACTTAATTTCCAGCCGCACGCCAAAAGATTGCGCGCCGTTCGGCGCGGCGATGGTGAAGTTTCTGGACGCCAGTTTTCGTCATTGAATTTTCCGGCGCAATTCTTAAACTTTCGGGCATGGAAAATTTGCAATCGTCGCAGCTTGCCCAATACATCCCGATTTTGTTTTTGCTCGCCGCCGCCGTCGGCTTTGCGGGCGGCACTTTGTTGGTTTCCATTTTGCTCGGCAAATACGCCAAGTCCAACAAGGCCAAGGATACCGCCTATGAATGCGGCCTGAATCCTATCGGCACCAATACCGGGCGCTTCTCGGTGAAGTTTTATTTGGTCGCGATGATCTTCATCCTATTCGATATCGAAGTGGTGTTCATGTATCCGTGGGCCGTGGTGTATCGCGATATGCTGGCGGAACACGCCACGCGGAACTTGGTGCTTGGATCGATGTTTTCCTTCCTCGGAATTTTATTCCTCGGATATATCTACGCGGTGAAGAAAAAAGCGTTCGACTGGAAGTCCTGATTTTCTCCGTCGCAAATCTTCAAAGGTAAGGTGAGAACTGGCGCGCAATCGCGTCGCACAGCTTTACAGAAATTCTGCGGGCGTCCGTTTCCGCCAGCGTCACTTCGTGCGCAGTGGAAATCTTGTGTGCGACAATTTTTTCCATTTTCTGCGCGAACACACGGTCATAGCACTCCACGTTCAATTCAAAATTTAGCCGCAAACTGCGCGCGTCCCAATTTGCCGAACCGAGTAAAACCCAATGGCCATCAACGATCATGAGCTTGGAATGGTCGAACGGCGGCGGCGTGAGCCAGATGCGGCAGCCGCGTCCCAGCACCTGCCACCACAGTGAGCGCGACGCCCAATGCACGGGCGGCAGATTGTTTTTGGCGGGCAGAAGGATGTCTACTTTCACGCCGCGCAAGGCAGCCAGATTGAGCGCAGAGATGAGCGCGGTGTCGGGCAGAAAATACGGCGTCAAAATTTTCACGGAGGTTTGTGCCTCGGCGAGTGCGGCGAGCAAAGTCAGTTGCAAGTTTTCAAAATCTCCGTCCGGGCCGTCGGGAATGACGCGCGCGATGATGTCGCCACCATTTGGTAATCCGGCTTTGAGAAAGCGCGTTTCCGAATTAAAAAACCAGACGTCGCCGTCGAGAATTTCTTCCGTCGAGAATGCCCAGTCTTTCGCGAAGGCTTCCTGCAATTCCGTGACGACCGGCCCTTCGATACGGAAATGCAAATCTTGCACCGGACTTTTCGGTTGGGCCGCAAGCATATTGCCGTGGCGGATGTTCATGCCGCCAGTGAATGCAATCTGTCCGTCAATGATCAGCGATTTACGATGGTTGCGAAGGTTTATTGTCGCCACACGCCACGGTGTCAAAATGGAAGTCGGCAGAAATTTGGCGAACGGAATTTTCGCCTGTCGCAATTTGAAAGTGATTGGTGGAAACGAATAGCGCGTGCCGGCGGAATCCACGAGCACGCGCACGGCCACGCCACGTTGCATAGCACGTGCGAGCGCGGTGATAAATTTTCTGCCGCTTTCATCGTTGTCAAAAATATAGCTGACGAGCGTGACGGATTTTTGCGCGGCTTCAATCGCGGCGAGCATTGCGGGAAACGCCTCGTCGCCATTGATGAGCGGTTCAATTTTATTTCCCGTGGTGAGCGGTTGCGTGGTGACGCGGCTGACCACGCGCGCGAGATGTTTGAGATGTTCTGCGCCGTCGTGTTCCGGTTCGCCGAGATTTTCGGGAACCTCGCGACTGAACGTTTTGTGAATGGCGAGTTGGATGGCGCGGCGGCGGATGCGGTTGACGCCGAACGCGAGGTAGAGCAGGGAACCGAGCACGGGCAGCAGCCAGGCGAGACCGATCCACAGCGTTGCCGCGCGCGAGTCGCGCTTGTTCAGGAGCGCGTGGGCGGACACCAGTCCGGCGGCGGCCAGATCAAATCCGGTCGCAATGTGCGGCCAGAAGCGCGCGAGGTAATCAAACCATGTCATCGTCGCGGGAGCGTAGTTTTTCGCGCGCGGGAAATCAACTGTGGTCGGCGGTTTCCTGCGCTCTGTGATTGCGGTAAATATTTTCGCAGGTATTATTTTCGCGTTTCGACATGACTATTTTGCGTTACATTTTTATTGCTCTTGAAGTGGTGTTGCTCTTCAACCTACTCATTGGCGTCCACGAACTAGGCCATTTTCTCGCGGCCAAATGGCGCGGGTTGAAGGTGGATCGTTTTGCCATCTGGTTTGGCAAACCGATTTGGAAAAAGAAAATCGGCGGCGTCGAATACGCGCTCGGCTGGATTCCAGCGGGCGGTTACGTCGCGTTGCCACAAATGGCGACGATGGAAACCATCGAGGGCAAAAGCGGCGCGCCGGAACAAAAAATCATCGAACCTTTTGCGGAACGCGTGGGCGGCGACTTGCAGGAAACCAAAATTGACGAGCTGCCAAACGTCACGCCGCTTGATAAAATCATCGTGGCGTTCGCCGGCCCGCTGTTCAGTTTTTTGCTGGCATTTGTTTTTGCCGTCATCGTTTGGCAGGTTGGCAAGCCGGACAACGGCTCGGATAATTCCACGGTCGTCGGTTGGGTGTCGCCGACGGCGGACGGCGGCCAAGCGGGACCCGCGTGGGCGGCTGGCTTGCGACCGGGCGACAAAATTTTGGAAGTGGACGGCGGCGCGGTGCATCATTTTTCGCCGTTGTCCAGCATGGCGGACAGCGTGACGTGGCGCATCATCACCAGTTCCGGCACGAACATCGCCATCAAGTATTTGCGCGACGGCAAAGAAGCGATGGCTTACGCGACGCCGTTTCATCGCAAGACAAAAGTTTTTAGTTTGTTCGGCTTGGTTGATGTTCCACTTGAACGCAAAGCGCTCCGGCAAATTCTCATCACCTCCGCTGCCAAGACCGTCGTTTATGAAATTGCCACGAACAGTCCCGCTGCATTTGTCGGTTTGAAAACGGGCGATGAAATCGTCGCGTTGAACGGCGAAAAAATTTACAGCCCCGCCGCCGTGGACTACGCGCAGATTGCGATGAGCAATACCGTCATCAAACCGCTTACGCTCACCGTGCAGCGCGGCAACGAAACATTTGACCGCACCATCACGCCGGTCTTGCCGCAATCGCCGACCAATGCGTATCCGCTCCTCGGCATCATGGCGTGGCAGGGCGACACGAACACCACGCTCGTTCATCCCGGCCCGGTGGAACAACTCAAGATGAGCGCGGGACAAATTTTCAACACGTTCGGCGCGCTCTTTTCCAAAGGCGAAATCGGCGTGCAACAACTCGGCGGCGCGGTGATGATTATCCGCGTTTATAGCAACTTGTTTCAGGACGAAGACGGCTGGCGCCGCGTGTTGTGGTTCAGCGTCATTCTCAATGTGAATCTCGCGTTGCTGAATTTGTTACCGTTGCCGGTTCTTGACGGCGGACACATCACACTCTCGCTGATTGAATGGATTCGTCGTCGTCCGGTCAGTGGAAAAATTCTCGAAAAAATCCAGACCGGATTTGCCGCGCTGCTCATCACCTTCATGATTTACATCGCGTTTTTTGACACGGGTGATTGGGTGCGGAGCGCGCACGCCGACCGTGACGTGACCATCACTTTTGCGCCCGCCAGCACAGGCGTTTTACCTGATGGCCAGACCGATCAGGCAAAACCGATTAACATCGCACCCATCAAATAATTTTTTATGCGTTACTGCGAATCTCCCTACTTTCATCATCGTCGCCAGACTCGCGAAATTGTCATTGGCGATCCCGCGAATGGCGGCGTAATCATCGGCGGCAATCATCCCGTCGTGAAGCAATCCATGCTCACCTGCGACACGATGGACACGGCGTTGTGCGTCAAGCAGACGCTCGAACTCGTCGCCGTCGGCTGCCAGATCGTGCGCATCACCGCGCCGACGGTGAAGGACGCGGCGAACCTGCAAAACATCATCGCGGAACTTCGCAAGCAGGGTTGCAATGTGCCGATTGTGGCCGACATCCATTTCAAACCCGACGCCGCGATGGAAGCGGTGAAATGGGTTGAAGTCGTGCGCGTGAATCCCGGCAATTATGCCGACTCCAAAAAATTCGCCGTCAAGGAATACAACGACGAACAATACGCCGCCGAACTCGCGCGGATTGAAGAAAAATTTTCTCCGCTCGTCATCGAAGCGAAGAAATTAAAACGCTGCATCCGCATCGGCACGAACCACGGTTCGTTGAGCGACCGCATCATGAACCGGTTTGGCGATACGCCGCTCGGCATGGTCGAGAGCGCGCTGGAGTTCGCGCACATCGCGCGCAAACATGATTTTCAAAACTTCAAGTTCTCCATGAAGTCGAGCAATCCCAAGGTGATGATTGAATGTTATCGCCTGCTCGTCGCGCGCTTGAACGCGCTCGGCGCAGATTGGAATTATCCGATTCACCTCGGCGTCACCGAAGCTGGCGAAGGTGAAGATGGGCGCATTAAATCGGCCATCGGCATCGGCTCGCTGTTGTGCGACGGACTGGGCGACACCATCCGCGTTTCGCTCACGGAAGATTCGCCGCGCGAAATTGAAGTCTGCACTGACTTGCTCGCGCAGATTCCGTTGCTCGCGAATTCAAAAGTCAAAATTTCTGAAACCGTATTTCCTTTCGATCCATTCCATTTCGAGAAGCGTGAGACGCCGGAAATTTCGCTCAACGAAAACACGAAATGCGGCGGCGAACAATTGATCCGCGTCGTCGTCACGCGCGCGACGTGGGAAAAAGTTGCGCCGAAAATTCGTCCGAAAGACGACGTGAAGCCGGAAGCGATTTACGAAGACCTGAACATTTTCGAAATTGATCCGACGCAGGATTTTGAAATTAATTGCGACACGCAACTTGTCACGGTGAAAGATGGCGTGAATCTTCCCGCCATCACCGCGTTTCGTCTGCTCGCGGCGAAATTAAAAAAACTTGGCCGCAACAATCCGATTTTGCTCAAGGATTGCATCAACTTTGAACCCGTTCCGCTCGAACCGAAGATTGCTTTGCTCCGCGCGTCCGTCGTCATCGGCTCATTGCTCGCGGATGGGATTGGCGATGCAATTTTGGTTCGCGGCGAAGCGGGCGGCGGACAGAGTCTTCGACTCGCTTACAATATTTTGCAAGCCGCCGGTTGCCGTTCGTTCAAGACGGATTATGTCGCGTGTCCGAGTTGCGGGCGGACGTTGTTTAATTTGCAGACCGTCACGGCGCGCATCAAGGCGCGCACGGAGCATCTCAAGGGCGTGAAGATTGCCATCATGGGCTGCATCGTGAACGGGCCGGGCGAAATGGCGGACGCGGATTTCGGCTACGTCGGCGGCGCGCCGAACAAGATCAATCTTTACGTCGGCAAGACGCCGATCAAGTTCAACATCCCCGAAGCCGACGCGGTGGAACGGCTCGTGGACCTCATCAAGGAACACAACAAGTGGGTGGAGCCGGAGGCAAAGGAAACAGTCCTGCATTGAACCAGAATGAAAAATGATTTACTGAAAGAAGTCTGGCGCGTCCGCGACCAAATCGGCGCGGAATGTGGCTATGATTTGAAACGTCTCGCCGCGCTCGTTCGCGGCGAGGAAACCAAGGCGGGCAAACGGCTCGTGCATACGCCCAAATCGGTTCGCGGCAAACGCGCGGCACTAGCCGCCGGATGAAGTGAAACTTCCAGAAGCCGACGCGGTGGAACGGCTCGTTGACCTCATCAAGGAACACAATAAGTGGGTCGAGCCGGAAGTAAATCAATAGCACTGATTAAGATCGAATCGGAATACCCGATATAAAAATCTTGCTGCCAGCATCGGGAACACCTGCATTAGACAAAGCTTCTAAATAAGCGTCAAACATTGTTATCGGATACGGTGAAGGACCTATAATAATGCGGTCAAATATTTTCGCAAAATCAAGGTCGCTCAGAATAGGGTCAATGGATTTATCAAGTGGTAGTTGATAAACAATTTGTGGAACCCCACCAATGATTTCAGTTGAAGGTTTCATCAATGGCGATGTGGATATTTGAGGGCAATGAACTGCTCGCCATTCTTTTTCTTCACGAAACCCCTCATGTTTCACGCAAGTAACGCCCAACAAGAGCATGGTAAAAATCCAACGAATAACTTCCCATCGTTCCAAAGTTTTTAAGAAATCCAAATTTGCTTCAATATTGCCAACGACTTCAAACATAAATTGTTCGGCCTCGTTGTCTTTGAAATAAGAAACTGGACTAAATGATAATTTCAAATGGTCGCCAGCATCTGAATGCCAAGGGATATTGAAAACCAAACCAACTCTTGTGCTCGTTCCACCAAATGCACGCCACATTGAAAGACGACCATGATAATCCTCCTCAAAATCATGTTCTGAAACGGAAGCGATAAATGTCTTAAATTGTATTGTGCCTAGCTTCCACCATTCATCGAAATTTTTAACTGCTTCTTCAACAGCGCCTGGGGCAAAATTGTTAACCGCAGAGACAAAGCGATTCGTTTTTGAATTGTCAGAAAAAAATTTGTGCAAAATCGAAAAGCCATGTTGCACCTCCCGATAATCAGTCATGCAGGCTGCATTTCTTAGCCACAGTCTTTTTTGGTTGATAATTTTTATTGCAGCTTCTGCCGATGTGTAATGGACAAATCGAGCCGTTAAGTTTTTTCCTGACTCATAAATTTTATCGCGTTGACGACTAGCGTGAGGCAGAAAGATGCTTTCAATCTTGGTTTCACGCGCTCTTTTCGCTTCAACAAGAAGTGCCGGTGATTTTTCTCCATTCATGTTGAATGAGATGATGCATATATTTTAATGGGTCAAACAATCATTTTTCATTTTGACCGCGAGCCGCCGCTCTGTTTCCCTTGCAGCGCGAACATGGAAACCGTTTTCACCCATCCGACCGAGTTCATCGCGTATGTGCTGGATCATTGCGCGAATTATTTCATCGGCATCTGTCTGGCGGTGGTGATCTGGTTTTATTTCAGCAACAACCCGATGCGCCACAGCCGCTGGTTCGTGCTGCGCCGCTTCATCAACTGGTTTCCGCTGGGCATGACGTATGCGTTCCTTTACATGGGGCGCTACAATCTCAACGTCGCCAAAAATGCGCTCGGCGACCTGATGACGAAACAGGAACTCGGCACGATCTTCGCCGCCGGCACGGTGACTTACGCGGCGGCTTTTCTCATCAACGGCCCGCTCGTGGACAAAATCGGCGGCAAAAAGGGAATCCTCATCGCGGCCATCGGCTCCTCGGTGGCGAACGTCATGCTCGGCGTGCTGACTTATTTGACGGTGATGGGAAAATTGAAAATGAATTTGGTCGTGACGTTTTCGTTTTTCTATTCGGTGAATATGTATTTCCAAAGTTACGGTGCGGTTTCCATCATCAAGGTAAAATCGTATTGGTTTCACGTCCGCGAGCGCGGCGTGTTCGGTGCAATTTTTGGCACGCTGATTTCCATCGGCGTTTATTTTGCGTTTGATTGGGGGAAAGCGATTATTGATCTGACAAAAGCCAATTCCACCGGTGGCTGGTTCCATGATTTACTCCAGACGATTTTCGCGACGAATGTTTTGGTCAACGGCAAAACCGTGGACGCGACGTGGGCAGTGTTTTTTATTCCGGCGGCAATTTTGGTCGTGTGGATTTTCATTGATTTGTGGCTCATCAAGGATACGCCGGAAGAAGCGGATTTTCCGTCGTTCGATACGCACGATGCGTCATCCGGCCAGATGCACATCGAACTCTCGACGCTGGATTTGCTGAAAAAAGTTTTTGCGAGTCCGCTGATGCTGCTCATCGCGGTCATTGGATTGACGTCGGGAATTTTCCGTAACGGCATTACGCAATGGTATTTTGTCTTTGCCGCCGAGGTGAAACAGCCGGGCGCGGAATTTTTTTATGACCACTGGGGTTTGCTGCTGTGCGTCTTCGGCATCATCGGCGGATTTTTTGGCGGCTGGGTTTCAGATAAGTTTTACCAATCGCGTCGCGGGCCACCGGCGGCGATTTTGTGTGCGTTCATTTTTCTGATGACGATTGTGATGGCGATCTTCCTCACGTCCTCGCCGTTGATCCTTGGCTACGCGGCGGTGCTGATTGTGATGGCGTCGGTGGGCATCACGTCGCTGATGGCGGGCACGGCGGCGACGGATTTTGGCGGGCGCAAGGCGGCGGCGACGTGTTCGGGCGTGGTGGACGGCGCAACGTATGTCGGCAGCGGCATCCAGTCGTTCAGTCTCGGTTATTTGACGACGTGGAACTGGCATTACTGGCCGCTGTTTCTGCTGCCGTTCGCGCTCGTTGGATTATTTGTGGCGATAAAAATCTGGCATGCGTTGCCCGAAGCCACTCGACGCTACAATGCTTCTGTCCAACCGAAACAAATTCATTCGTAACGCAGTGATTCAATCGGGTCGAGGTTCGCGGCTTTCCATGCGGGCTAAGTTCCAAAAACAATTCCCACTACGGAACAAATCGCTAGTCCGAGAATAATCCAATCCACCGGAATCACCGGCGGCAGCTTGAGCACGAGCGCAAGGATGTTGCCGCCGAGAATTCCCAGCACTACGCCAATCGCGCCGCCGACTTCGCACAGCGCGACGGCTTCCAGGATAAATTGCGTCATGATGTTGCGCTTCTTTGCCCCGACGGCGCGGCGGATGCCGATTTCACGAGTCCGTTCTGTGACGGAGACGAGCATGATGTTCATGATGCCGATGCCCGCCGCCAGCAGCGCGATGGAACTTACCACCGCCACGCCGAGGCGAACATTGCGGGTAAATTTTTTGAACTGATCAATCATCGAATTGTTTGAGGCGATTTCAAAATCGTCGTCTTTGCCCGGCGGCACTTTGCGGACACTGCGCATCACCCCACGCACTTCCTCGACCGTCGCGTCGTAGCTCGCGCGGTCGGGCGCTTGCACGAGAATGTTCAAGCTGCGCCAGCGGCCATAACGGTTCAAGCCGGTCGTCAGCGGCACGACGGCAAAATTATCCTGATCACCGCCCATCGCGCCGCCTTTCCCTTCCAGCACGCCGACGACCGTGTAATTAATACCGTCAATTTTGATAAATTCGCCGACGGGCGAACTATTGGGAAAAATATTTGTCGCCAAGCCGCTGCCGAGCACGCAGACGTTGCGCGTGCCGTCCACATCGGCGTCCACGAGCAACCGACCCTCGGCCAGACTCCAGTTATGCGCGGGAAAACTACCGGGCGTTTCGCCGTAAAGTTTTACGGTCGGCGCGCTCGTCTTGTAACGGGTTTTTATTTCTCCCGACCAGAACTGCGATTCAATCCCGATGGTGGCGGGTAAGGTGATTTTTTCCTGCAACATTTTCCCCTGTGCAAGCGTGAGGTTTTTGCGTCGCCAATATTTCTCGTAGTCGCCGGAAGAATAGCCGAAGTAAGCGCTCGGAAATTTCCGCACCATGAACGTCTCGCTGCCAAGCGAACTCAACTGCCGCTCGATATTCGCCTGCATCACGCGCATCGCCGTCATCACCACGATGATGGAAAACACGCCAACCAAAACACCAAGCAGCGTCAGCGCCGAACGCAGCTTGTGCGCAGCAATGGCGCCGAAAGCCATGCGACAGCTCTCTCTGGCTTCGGTCAAAATGGCAAAATGTTTTCTATTCATTGCGCAAGGCATCCACTGGATTCATCCGCGCCGCGCGCCACGCCGGAAAAAATCCGGACAGCACGCCCGTCACCGCTGAGACCAACAGTGCCATGATTACAATCATCGGCGATAGCACCGCTGGCATTGCCTGCCGCAACAGCAGCGTCGCCGGCCACGCAATCAATAAGGCGATGACGCCGCCGATGAGACAGATACACGCGGCTTCAATGAGAAATTGCAGCAGGATGGTTCGGCGCTTGGCACCGATGGCTTTGCGCACGCCGATTTCGCGTGTCCGTTCCGCGACCGAGACGAACATAATGTTCATGATGCCGATGCCGCCGACGAACAGCGACAGACCGGTGATGAATAGTCCGATGGCTTCAATCGTGCCGGCGACTTTATGAAACATTTCCAAGTATTGATCCTGTTGATTGATGGCGAAATTATCCGGTTCGTCTGGCGCGAGGTGGCGGAAGCGCCGCAAGTCGGCGCGCAATTCCTCTTTCGCATCATCCAAGTCGTCCAGACTGCGAACTTTCACTTGGATGTCATAATCTGGGCTGAACCAAAAGGCGCGCGTGAATTGACCAATCGGCACGATGATTTCGTTGTCCGCGCCGCCGCTTTCAGCAAAGCCACCTTGTTTTTCCAGCACGCCGACGACTTGAAAATCATGGCGGTTGGCGGAAATGGTTTCGCCAATCAAATTGCCGCCCGGATAAAGATTCGTAGCCAGATCCGAACCGATGACGCAGACCGGCCGGCCGCCGTCGCATTCCGCCGCCGAGAGAAACCGGCCTTGCGCCAACGTCAGTCCACTCGTGACTTGATATTGTTCGGTCGTGCCGATGACGGGCGCGCTTGACGCGCCATGCTTTTTGTATTTTACCGGCGTTTCATCCTGCGCCACCGGCGCGACGGCCAGCGCAAGCTGCATTTGCTTTTCCAACTCGTCGGCATCCGCCAGAGCGATGCGCGGATTTTTCATCGCCTTGTCCCAATCCTGATGCGATTGGAGAAACCAGCCGTAGCGATCCACATATAATACATCCGCGCCAATGGATGAAATGCTGTTCATAAAAGAGCGATTCAAACCTTCAATCGCTGTGCCCATGAGTGTCACCGTCACGATGCCGATGACGATGCCCAGCGTCGTCAGCACGGAACGCAGCTTGTTCGCGCGAATGGCGCTCCACGAGATCAACAAACCTTCGCGCAGTTCGGTGAAGAAATTCATCGGCTGGAATTATTTCTTAACCAACTCGTCGCTGGCAATTAAACCATCGCGGATGCGGATGATGCGTTGCGAATGCAGCGCCACTTCTTCTTCGTGCGTGACGACGATGATGGTGTTGCCCTGATCGGCCAGCAGTTGAAACAACGCCATGATTTCCGTGCCGGTTTTGGAATCAAGATTTCCCGTCGGCTCGTCGGCGAGCAGAATGGAAGGCTTGTTCACGAGCGCCCGCGCCACAGCCACACGTTGACGTTGCCCGCCGGAAAGTTCGTTCGGCTTGTGATGCACGCGATCGGCCAGGCCAACGCTGGCCAGCGCCGCGAGTGCCAGTTGCCGGCGTTCCTTCGCGGGAATACCCGCATAAACCAAGGGCAATTCCACGTTGCGCAAGGCGTCCGAGCGCGGCAGTAAGTTGAAGGTCTGAAAAATAAAACCGATTTCCCGATTCCGAATTTCGGCGAGCTGATTGTCATTCATCTCGCTGACGTGGCTGCCGTTAAGCTCGTAAGTGCCGCCTGTCGGCGTGTCGAGACAGCCAAGCAAATTCATCAACGTGGATTTGCCGGAGCCGGACGGCCCCATGATGGCGACGTATTCGCCGCGCGCAATGTCGAGCGTTACCTCGCGCAAGGCGTGAACGGTTTCGGCGCCCATCTGGTAGCGCCGCGAAATTTTCTGGAGGCGAATCAGGCTCACGGCTGCACTTTGGCGGCTCCGTTATTTTCGGAGTGGGTGGTGATTTTTTTGCCGTCGTCGAGGTCGTGGCTGATGGCGTGATAACCGCCCACAATAATTTCATCGCCTTCTTTCAAACCTTCCGTGATTTCCCAAAAATTATCGTCGCTGATGCCAATTTTGACCGGCACAGTTTTGACGTGGTCGCCTTCGACTACGAATATGACTTCCACTGGCTTGTTGCGATCTTCCTGATTTTTCTTAGCGGCGCTGGCGTTCGTCATACCGCTGGCGGCATTACTGCCATTGGTTGAAATCGAATTTGTATTCGCGGCGTCCACCGTCGGTTTCGATTTGGGTTTGACCAGGCGCGTCGTCACGCTCGCGATGGGCGCGGCGATGGCGTTGGTGCGCGTGCGGGTTTCAATCGTCGCGCTGACGGACATGCCGGGCCGGAATTGATCGCCTTCGGTGAGACGAATACGCACTTGAAACTGCGTTGCGGATTGTCCGGCGGAGGAACCCGAACTGCTCGCGCTGCCAAAAGCCGAACTAGCGTTCATATCCTTGGATGAGTTAGCGACGGCTGTGACGACGCCGGCAAATTTCTTATCTTTGAACGAATCTACTTCCAGCTTGGCGTTTTCACCGACTTGCAACAGCACGATGTCCATTTCGCCAATGTCCACGCGCGCTTCCATCGCGCTCAAATCAGAAATGGTCATAATCTCCGTGCCCGCATTTTGCACCGTGCCGAGCACACGTTCGCCGAGTTGGGAATTCAATTTCGTAATCGTGCCATCCAACGGCGCGGTGATCGTGGTCTTATCCATGGAATCTTGCGCGCTGTCCACGGCAGCCTGCGCGAGTTCGACGGAATGCTTGGCGCTTTCCACTTGCGCGCGCGCAATGTCCAAGCCGACTTTGAAACCAATGTAATCAGAATCGGAAATCAACTTGCGGTCCAACAATTCCTTGTTCCGTTTGTAATCAGCCTCGGCCTTTTCCAACGTGGCCCGGCTCGTCGCGGTGGCGGCGAGCGAGGATTCGTAGCTGGCCTTGGCCTGATTGAGCATGGCCAGCGGCGTCTTGGGATTGATCTTCAATAGCAAATCACCTTTGTGAACGAACTGTCCTTCTTTGACCGGCAGTTCAATAATTTCCCCGCTCACTTCCGCGCTGATGTGGACTTGCAGCACCGGATAAATTTTGCCGTTGGCAATGACCGTTTCCGTGATGGTGTGGCGCGTGATTTTTTCCGTCTGCACACTGATGGCCGGGGCATTTTTTCGTAATGCGAAAAACAGAGTTAATCCTAACAGCACGATGCCCAGCAGAATAAAACCGAAAAGTTTATTACGCGAGCTGCGCCGGGGTTGGGCCGCTGCCGTTGCGGCTGCCAAAACGGGGGGGGTTCCATCCGGTGAGACTGCCCAATGGACGGGAAATTGTCGAGCGCGGGAATCGCCAGCGCAACGCCCACTGCCTTCAATCAAAACTTGACCGATGAGCTGAATTTAATAAACTGCATTTGCAATGTTGAAAAACGATTCACAAGTTGTCATTCTGGTAGTCGCTGTAGTTAGCGACGCCGTTGGTGCTTGTTGAACGAGACTTTAACAAGAACCCACGGCTGGTAACGGCTGTGGGTTTTTTGTTACCCTGGCCGAAGCCGCCACAACCAAAAAAGAAAATGAGCAAAGCAATCGAATCCGCCAAAGCTAAATCCGCCAAGCCGCTTGACCGTAAACGCGCCGAGGTCGGCCCGTTGAAAACCGGCTGCGACATCTTCGTGGAAGCCCTCGAACGCGAAGGCGTCGAAGTTATTTTTGCTTATCCCGGCGGTGCGAGCATGGAAATCCACCAGTCGCTGACCAAGTCCAAGATTCGCACCATTCTCCCGCGCCACGAGCAGGGCGGAAGTTTTGCCGCCGAAGGTTACGCGCGCGTGACTGGCAAAGCTGGCGTGTGCATGACGACCAGCGGTCCGGGCGCGACAAATCTCGTGACGGCCATTGCCGATGCGTTCATGGATTCCACGCCGCTTGTTTGTGTCACTGGTCAGGTGACGCAGGCGATGATTGGCCGCGGCGCGTTTCAGGAAACCGACATGATTGGCGTGACGTTGCCAATCGTGAAGCACAGCTATCTCGTCACCGACATCAACGACATTCCGCGCATTGTTAAAGAAGCCTTTTACATCGCGCAAAGCGGTCGTCCCGGTCCCGTCGTGATTGATTTTCCCAAGAATATTCAGCAGGCGAAAGCGCAAGCTGTCTGGTTGTCGCTCGAAGATGTCAAAAAAGGTTTGCCGGGTTACACGCAGCCGGATTTGAAGGCGGATGATTTGTCGCTCAACGAAATTATCGGCTTGATTGAGAAGTCCGAACGGCCGGTTATTTACGCTGGCGGCGGTATCATCAGCAGCGGTGCGTCGGCGGAATTGAAAAAATTTGCCGAGGCGACGAATATTCCCGTGACCACCACGCTTATGGGCATCGGCGGTTTTCCGGAAACACATCCGCTGTCCATGCGCTGGTTGGGTATGCACGGTTCCGCGGTGGCCAACTGGGCGGTGAATGGTGAATATGAACTGCGCAAGTCCTTCAACGACCCGCAGGTGAAGATGAAAGACGGCGCGGATTTGCTGCTCTCCTTCGGCGTGCGTTTCGACGACCGTGTGACCGGAAAATTTGAGGAATTCTGCAAGCACGGAACCATTGTTCACATTGACATTGATGCTTCCGAACTGAACAAAAATCGTAAGGCGAATTTGCCTATCGTCGGCGATATCAAAGACGCGTTGATTCGTTTGAACAAACTTGTCGCCAAGCGTCCGCTGCAAAAGAAGCACACCGCGTGGCTCGCGCAGATTGGCGAATGGCAGAAGAAAGCGCCGTTTGCCTATCGCATTACGCCCGAAATCGCCAACAGCGATCACATGATTGATCACATGGGCGGCAAGGAAAGTGAAGTGATCCTCCAGCAGATGGTCATTGAAGAACTTTACCACCTGACCAAGGGCGAGGCTTACATCACCACCGGCGTCGGCCAGCATCAGATGTGGGCCGCGCAATGGTATAAATATAAATTCCCGCGCCAACTCGTCACCAGCGGTGGCCTCGGTTCGATGGGTTACGGCTATCCCGCTGCGCTCGGCGTGAAGGTTGCGCATCCCGATAAACAGGTTGTTGACATTGACGGCGATGGTTCATTCCTCATGAACATTCAGGAACTCGCCACCGCGCACGTCGAGAAGATTGCCGCGAAAGCCATCATCCTGAACAACCAGCACCTCGGCATGGTCGTGCAATGGGAAGATAATTTTTACGCCGGCAACCGTGGTCACACTTATCTCGGCGACCCGAAAGACCGTGCGGACATCTATCCCAATTACGTTGCCGTGTGTAATTCGTTCGGCGTGAAATGCGAACGCGTGATGTATAAAAAAGATTTGCGCGCCGCGATGCAACGGATGCTCGACGCCGACGAACCTTACGTCCTCGACGTTGTTGTGCCTTACAGCACACACGTCATCCCGTTCATTCCCGCCGGCAAGACGGTGGCGGACATGATTTGGAAGCCGTAAGAAAAACTTAATTACACGACGGCGCGATGCAATCCATCGCGCCGTTTTTATTTATCAAAGTTCCATCTTTGCAGAATAAAATCATTGCGGCTAAAAATGGAGCTGCACGTTTCAACTTTTTTTTGCGCGGGCATTCTGCTATTCAAACCGTAGTGAACAATCCATTTCGCATCGGCGTGCTCGGCTCCGGCAAAGGTTCAAACTTTGTTGCGATTGCCGACGCAGTCGCGGCGGGAAAAATTCCGGCGGAAATCGCCGTGGTGTTGAGCGATGTCGAGTCGGCGGGAATTTTGGCGCACGCGCGCGAACGGACAATTCCCGCGCAATTTATTCCGCCGGGAAATTTTCGCACGAAACTGGACGAAGCAGCGGAACGTGCTTTTGTTGCCGCGTTGCAAAATGCAAACGTAGATTTGATTGTGCTGGCCGGTTTTATGCGCGTTTTGAAAGGCGATTTTCTGCGCGCGTTTGAAGGCCGCATCGTCAACATCCATCCGTCGTTGCTGCCGTGTTTCCCCGGTTTGCAATCGTGGAAACAGGCGCTGGATTACGGCGTGAAGACGGCGGGCTGCACGGTGCATTTTGTGGACGCAGGCGTAGATTCCGGCGCCATCATCGGGCAGCAGCCCGTGCCGGTGTTGGACAACGACACGCCGGAAAGTTTGCACCAGCGCATTCACGCGGCGGAGCATGAGCTATATCCACGCTGCGTCGCGGCACTCGCGCGTAAAGAAATTTCCGTGATTGGTCGGCGGGTAATTTGGAAAAAATTATGAATGTGAAATTAATTTTCGGCGCGCTGGCGTGCGCTTTATTGTCCGCAGGTTGTGGCACAGATGAACCGATTTATTTTGCCAGCGAGGCCAAAATGCCAGCGCAGATGGCCGAAGCGTCGGCAGTCGCAAAAGGTTTGACCAAGACCGATGAGGAGAAGATTGACCTCGTTGTTTTAGGCTATTTGCTGGATCGGCATTTCTGGGAAGGTGGCAATTACACGGCGCTATTTTTGCAAGCGGATGACAAGGTGGTCACGGCGATGATGGCAAAATATCCCAATCATAATCCGCCCATCAAAGAAAGTTTCCACATTGACCTGCGCTCAAATCAGTCGCCGCTCGACAAGGACACGGGCAAGCCGGTGATGATTCTCGGTGCGGACGTGAGCGATCCGAATGCGGACGGCACGGTGGATGTGATTGGTCGCTGGTATGCCGGTGGCGCGGTGCAAGGTTTTTACACCTTTAATTTGAAAAGGACTGGCGACGACTGGACGATTGTCAGTGTGAAATAACCAAATTGTGTTTGGTGAAAGCCAA
>CAILDU010000075.1 GCA_903833055.1 uncultured Verrucomicrobia subdivision 3 bacterium
CGGCGCGATTTCGGTGATGACCTTGCCTTCGCAAGTGCCGCTGTAATTGACCACGGCGATGTCGCCGCTCGCGAGTGGGCGGGCAACCGTGTTGTAAGCCGCGTGCTGACCGCGCAACAAATCGAGCGCCTTTTCGACATCCGCATCCGTCACGGATTTTGTTTCAATCGTGGCGGACAAACCTTTGTATTCCGGCAATTGAAATTCCGGCGCGGTTTCAATCGTCGCCGTGAACTGCAAACTTTGACCGCGACCAAATTGCACTTCCTCGATGTCGGGAAAACCAACGACCTGAAGTTTTTGTTCGTCAATCGCCTTGCGATAAGCATCGCCGATGAGCTTACGCTTGGCCTCGTCCTTGATTTCCGTGTCGTATTTTTTGATCACCATGTCGCGTGGCGCTTTGCCCGGACGGAAGCCCGGCAGCGCGGCCTGCTTCTGATAATCTTTCGTGACCGCGTCAAACGCAGTGTTCACGGCGGTTACGTCGAGTTCCACCCGCACGAGCTTTTTGCACGGGGCCAAATTTTCAACAGATATATTCACAGTAAAATTGAGTTAAACGAGCCGCGCAGCATAAATAATCATCGGCACAATGGCAAATTGTTTTGGTGGCGCAAAACGGATGATTCCGCTTTCATGTCTGCCAAGTGAAGCCAACTTACTTCATCACCGGCACGGACACCGGCGTGGGCAAAACCGTTTTAACCACGCTACTGGCAAATTTTTTACGCGCGCGCGGCGTGAAAGTTGCCGCGCTTAAACCGATTTGCTCCGGCAACCGCGACGACGCAGTGTTGCTTTACGACGCGCTGAATGGCGCGTTAACACTGGATGAAATCAATCCGTGGCATTTCCGCGCCGCCATCGCGCCCGCGCTTGCGGCGAAGTTAGAAAAAAAATCCGTCACGCGCGCGCAATTGCTCACGCACATCCGCGCGACGCAAAAAAATTTCGACGTGACACTGGTCGAAGGCGCGGGTGGTTTGCTGAGTCCGCTCGGAAAAGATTTTAACTCGCGCGATTTAATTACCGATTTACGCGCGACGCCAATCGTTGTCGCGCAAAATAAACTTGGCGTTGTAAATCACATTTTGTTGACGCTGGAAGCTTTGCCGAAAAATCTGCGCGCCAAAACAAAAGTGGTTTTAATGTCGCCGCCCAAACCGGACGCAGCGACAAAATCGAACGCAAAATTGCTGGAACAATTTTTAGCGCCGGAAAAAATCTTTGCGCTGCCGTGGCTCGGCAAAAAATTCCAACTTAAAGCGGCACTGAAAAATCCACAGGTGCGGCAGACTTTGGATGATGTCTTAACTGGGTAGGGATGGCGCGCTGCGCCGTCCCCGTCCGCAGCGGAGCGCAGGGCGGAACGGATGTGGCAAGGCGAAGTTTCTTTTGTGCGTTCGCTGCGTCGCCTGACGCTGCGCTCGGCGACGCGGACGGGGACGGCGCAGCGCGCCATCCCTACCACGCATGGCTACGGCGCATTGGTTGCGCCAAAAGATTCGCGCCACGGCTGATGGTTTTTGTAGAGTTCCAACCGCTGTTGAATCGGTTCAAGATTTTTTAATTTCAGCGCGTTGGCGGTGTCGAGCGCGGTTTGCGCGGCCATTTGTGCGTCGTCAAATTTTCCCAGTTCGGCGCAGGCCATGCCGAGCACGTCGAGCACGGTCGGCTGGCGCCCGTTGGCGAGCGCATTGGCTTTGGCCGCGAGCAGAAAAGCGTTGTGTCCATCGCGCGTGGCAGGATTTTCCGACGCGGCCAAAACTTGCGCGGTGAAGGTGAGAATCTCAATGTTGTTTTGGTTAATTCGCAGTGCGGCGCGCAGTTCGTCGAGCGCATTAGTGTCGCGATTTTGGCGGAGATAAATCTTTGCGATTTCAACGTGCGGCCACGGATAATGCGGATCGAGTCGCGCGGCTTCGGAAAATTCTTTTAGGGCTTCATCATCCTTGCCAGCGGTGACGAGGGTGAGTCCGAGAACGTGATGCAGCGTTTGTTTTTGTGGTTCCAAGCGCACCGCTTCACGATGCGCGGCGAGGGCTTCCGTCGGGCGACCAAGCCGGTCCAGCACGCTAGCGAGATTGTGAAAAGGTATATAACGGTTGGGTTCGAGGTGCGTGGCGGCGCGATATTGTTCGGCGGCTTCGGGGAGGCGGCCTTGCAGTTCCAGCGCGACGCCGAGATTGTCGCGGGCGACGTCATTATCGGTGGTCACGGCGAGCGCGTGCTGGAACAGCGTAACGCTGTTTCGCCAATGGCGAAGCTGGTTTTCTGTTGTAATGATGCAGGCGGCGAGTATGAAAATGGCAGTTCCTGCGAGCAGGAAACTTGGAATTTTAAATCGCGCAGCCAAGTCGCATACGGCAAAAGTGATGGCGATAAAAATGCCGATGGCGGGCAGATAACTGTAGCGGTCGGCGAACGCGGCACCGCCGACTTGCACAAAACCGATGACGGGAACGAGCATTCCGAGAAACCAAAACCAGCCAGTGAATAGATATGGCCGTGTGCGATAAAACCAAATTGCGCCGAGCGAAATGAAAACCAAAAGCGCGACCGGAATCACGACGCTGCTGCCGGGAATTTTTTCTTGGAGCGGATAAAAAATGGCGAGCTTGGTCGGCCAGAAAGTTTTTTCCAAATACTCGACGTAGGCGAGCGGCACGTTTTTGAGCCGGTAATGTAACGGGACGGTTGTCAGCGAGACGACCGCGCTGCCGCCGCGCTGCGACTGCGCGAGAAACGTGATGGCGCACGAAGCGGCGGTGACGAGAAAGAATGGGATTTTTTCGAGGAGTAATTGAAGGTTGAAGGTTGAAGGTTGAAAGTTGCGCGGCTCCGAACCTGCAACTTGCAACTTGCAACTTGCAACCCGCTTGAGCGGCCAGAAGTCCAGCAGCAGCAGAACGCACGGCAGCGTGACCAACATCGGTTTTGCCATCAGGCCGAGCGCGAATGTTACGAGGCTCCATGCGAAATAAATTTTAGCGCGTGGATTTTTAGCTGCGGATTCCTCGACGTAACGCGCGTAATTTAGCAAGGCAATCAGCGCGAAAAAAGTGCTCAAGACATCTTTGCGCTCGGCAATCCAAGCGACGGATTCGACGTGCAGCGGATGCCAAGCAAACAGCGCGGCGATGAACGCAGACGGCCAGATTTTTTTTTTAATCCGAATTAGCAGCGTGAAGAGCAACGCCGTATTCGCTGCGTGAAATAAGGCGTTCACGAGATGCGGCCCGGCGGGGTTCAGGCCGAAAACGCCGCAGTCAATCATGTGCGAGAGCCACGTCAGCGGATGCCAGTTGCTCGCGGCCATCGTGGTGAACGCCCATTTCACGCCCGCCCACGTCACACCGTTTTGCACGATGGATTGGTCGGTGACGTAAAGGCCGTCGTCATAGACGCAAAAGCTGAACCACGCCACCGGCAGATAGAGCGCGAAGGTGGCGACGGCGAGCAGCAAAGCGATACGGCGCGGCAGCGACATGGGATTCTTGTAAGCGATTTTGGCGGCGGGGCAAAGCGCGATTCGATTATTCACGCAAAAAGTTTTTGCAATTTCCGCCGCTGGCAATGATAATTCGCGCGGCGGAAAAATGCTCACGCAACCGCCGCTTGGCCAAAACCGGTTCCTCACCACCAAGTTTTTTGAATTTTATGAGCGGGTTACCATTTGCAATCATTGGCGCGGCCACCAAACAGGTGGAACTGCTTTACGTTTGGGATCAGGCGAGACCGGAAGCCAAGGTCATCATCGTCCTGCTGTTTTTTTCCTCCATCGCCGTCTGGTGGATGATGATTTTCAAAGTCATCCAGATGCGGCGCGCGCGGAAACTGGATTCGCTTTTCGGCGACGAATTTACCGCGCAGAAAAACGTGCTGGAAATGTTCGACCGCAAATTGCAGGTGGACGGCTGTCCGCTCTACGCTGTCTATCAGGCTGGCTGTGTGCAACTCGACGCGCGTTTGCGCGGGCCGAGCGGCGAACGCGCCAAGCAGCAGATTACGCTCAAAAATATGGAGCACATTAAACGCGCCATCGAAAACGTCGTGGCGAAAGAAAGTTTGAAGCTGGAATCCGGCTTGATTCTATTGGCGATTGCGGTGAGCGGTGCGCCGTTCATGGGTTTGCTCGGCACGGTCTGGGGCGTGATGAGCACATTCGCCGGCATCGCGCAATCGCCGCAGGGCGCGACGCTCGCGGTGATGGCGCCGGGCGTTTCCGCCGCGCTCGTCACGACCGTCGCGGGCTTGCTCGTCGCGATTCCCTCGATGTTCGGTTACAACTGGCTCGTCCATAATCTGCGCGCCTTCACCGTCGAGCTGGACAACTTCGCGCAGGAACTTGTTTCCAAAATGGAAACGGAATTTTTGGGTGAGGAATGAAACCACAGATGGACACAGATAAACACAGATTGAAAACCGGTGCGGATTTTTGCCGTGGCGTTTTCATTTGTTTTGAAGCCATCCGTGTTCATCTGTGTCCATCCGTGGTTGAATAAAAATCATGCGCCGATTCTCACAACGCAATTCGCTGGTGACGTTGAGTGACATCAACATCACGCCGCTGCTGGACTTGGCGTTCGTGCTGCTGATCATTTTTATCATCACCACGCCGTTGCTGACGCAGAGCATCGAATTAAAATTGCCGAAGGGCGGCGCGCCGGACAAGCGACTGAACAAAAATGATATTCGCACGGTGGAAATTTCTAGCGCTGGCTACTATAAGTTCGAGTCTCGGCAAATGGCGATGCCGCAGATTGTCTCGCAACTGGTCCGAGAATCGCGGGCGAATCCAAATCTTGTCTTGTATGTCCGCATGGACAAGGACAGCCGTTACGAGCTTTTTGCGGCGCTGTTGGACATCTGTCAGAAAAACAGCATCAAGATTTCATTCCGCACCGACCCGACGCCTGTAAAATGAATCGGCTGCAAAAAAAATGTCTCATCGCCACGGCGGGTTTTCACCTGCTGCTGGTGTTGGTCATTCTTTTTGGCGCTGCGTTTTTTACGAGCCACGAAAAGCCGGATGAGACAACGCTGCTCACGGTGATACCAGCGAACCTGATTGATGCGGCGTTCAACAGCGGTGTGAAAGCCGCACAACCGCCCGCGCCCACGCCGCCGCAACCGGTTCAACCACCGCAGCCGCCGCAGCCAAAACCTGAACTGGTAAAGCAGCCTGACCCGGAACCTGTGAAGCCTGCGCCGACGTTGGTGGAACGCGTGAAGGAAATTTTCACGCCGACGCCGGAAAAACTTCCGCCGGATGATTTGACGCCGAAGGAAACGACTCCCAAGCCGAAGCCGCACGTTGTTAAAGTGGACTTAAAACAAGTTACGCACATTGCGCCGAAAGTCACGGACACCAGCGATGCAGATGCGCGTGAAGCGGCAAAAGAGGCGAAAGCTGCCGCGCGGCGCGCGAAGCTGATTGCGGCCGCTGCTCATGCCATTGAAAGCAACGCATCTTCCGCCACGACAGTTGATATGCCTGGCGCGAGCAGCGTTTCGTATGCGAGTTACAAAGACGCGCTCGCCAGTATTTATTACAACGCGTGGACGCCGCCGGATGACACCGCAAATGATGATGCCATAACCAAAGTTCGTGTTACGATTGCGCGCGATGGCACGGTGATCTCGGCGGAAATCATTGGAGCTTCCAGCGACGCGCGTGTTGATTCCAGTGTTCAAAAAGCAATTGACCGTGTCACTTCCGTGCCGGCGTTGCCAGGTGGTGAAAGTCAACGCTCAATAATTCTCAATTTTAACCTCAAAACCAAAAGAATGATCGGATGAAAAAATTATTTTACACACTCGCGGCTGTTGGCTTCGTCATCGTTACGGCAAATTCTGCGCGCAGTCAGGAAGACGTAGTGGACATTCACAAACAAATTGAAACGCTTGGTAACACCAAGCCCATTCCCGTTGCCTTGAGCGGTTTCACCGGCGAGGGCGCGGAGGTTTTGAAATTTGATTTGACCGTTCAAGGTTTTAGTTTTGTCGCGCCGGATGCGGCGCAGTATCTCATCAGCGGCAGCGATGCGGGCGTCGTCACCGGCAGTTTGACGGACAAGTTTGCCAAGCGCGTGCTGCTCTCGCGCAGTTACAATGGCGCGAGTTTGCGGCGGCAGGCGCACGCGTTTGCGGACGACATCGTGTTCGCAATTACGGGTAAAAAAGGAATTGGCCAGACTAAGATTGCTTACAAGTCGCAGCCAGCAGGCTATGGCGTGGGCGAAATTTATGTTTCTGATTTTGATGGTGCGAACGCGCAGCGCATCACGAAAGACAACGCCATTGTCGCCAAGCCCGCGTGGGCGCCGGGCAAGTTGGCGCTCTATTACACGTCCTACGCGCTGGATAATCCGGACATTTTTTATCACAGCCTGACGACGGGACAACGCAGCAAAATTGCGGCGTATTCCGGTTTGAACACGAGCGCGGCGGTGTCGCCGGACGGATCGAAAATCGCGATGGTGTTGAGCAAATCCGGCAGCGCGAACATCTGGGTGTGTAACGCGGACGGCTCGAATTTGAAACAGATTTCGCACGGCGATGAAGATTCTTCGCCGACGTGGTCGCCGGATGGAAGCTGGATTTGTTTCGCGACGAAGCACAGTGAGCGTCGTCGGCTCGCGAAAGTTCCCGCAGGCGGCGGCACGGTGCAATATCTCAACACCACCGGCGCGCCGAATCCCACGGAGCCGGATTGGTCGCCGGACGGCAAATGGATCGCATTCACTTCGCAGATGCACGATTTCAATCTCTGCGTGATGCCGGTGGACGGCACCAACACGCCGGCGGTGCTGGTAGAAGGCCAAAATCCATCGTGGTCGCCGAACTCGCGGACGCTCGTTTTTAACCGCTCAATGGGCTACCGGCAGGTGCTGTCTGTGCTTGACGTTTTCACCAAACAATACAAGGATTGTGCGCGAGCGACCGGAAGTAGTTCCCAGCCCGCTTGGGCGAAATGATTTTCTTTTTCGTCATGGAGTTTTAACCGCAGCTTTTTAACCAAAAATTTTAACCGAATTAACTGATAAAAAAATTATGAAAATGAACCAGATTGTTTTTCCGCTCGCCCTCGCGCTCGCCGCGACGCTGGCCACCACCGGCTGCAAACACACGCCGATGAAAGTCACGCCGATTTACGGATCGCAGGCACCGAATGTCGGCGGCGAGAATGGTGGACCGACTATTGGTGGTGGCGGCGTGATGGGTGGCGACGGCGGTGGCACTGGCATCAACACCTCGCAAGGTGGCGGCAATACAACTGGCCTCGATGAATTCGAAGGCATGATCAAAGACCCGGCGGCGCTCGCTGCTCACACGATTCATTTTGCGTTCGACAGCGCGGCCATCAAGAAGAGCGAAGACTCAAATGTTTCCGCCGTCGCTTCTGCCTTGTCTGGCAGCGCGAATGACAAATTGCTCATCGAAGGCAACTGCGATGAACGCGGCACGGAAGAATACAACCGCGCCCTCGGTGAACGTCGCGCGCTCGCCGCGCGCGAAGCGCTCGCCAAACGCGGCGTCAGCCCTGATCGCATTCGCACCATCAGCTACGGCAAAGACAAGCCCACCGACCCCGGCCACGATGACGCCGCGTGGAGCAAAAATCGCCGCGCTGATTTCATCCTGTTGCATCCGAAACCTTAAGTTGGTCGGTTAGGAAATTCACTTTAAGGCCGCGCTTCACCGCGCGGCCTTTTTCTTTTTGCGGCTTTACTTAATCAGCCTGCGGGCGTAAGGTAAATTCAGTTATATTATGAACGCCATGTTAGCCATTCTCGGTTTGAGCGGAACGGAACTCATCATCGTGCTGGTCGCGATTCTCGTGCTGTTCGGTGCCAAACGCATCCCTGAATTTGCCAAAGGTCTCGGCAAAGGCATCAATGAATTCAAGAAAGCTTCCCGCGAAGTAACCGACTCAATGGAGAATGAATCTGCCGCCGCTGCCGCGCCCAAAACGCCGCCGGCCAATACCACCGCGCAGTCGCCCGCGCATCCCGCGCCGCCGGAAACCAAAGTGATTTAATCGCGTTGGCCGGATTCCGCGCCGCTTTTCATGGCCGAATTTTCCAAAGCCCCGCCGCCGGAAGAACCGGAGGAAGTCGGCGGCCCCGTCAAAAGTTTTCTCGAACACCTCGAAGATTTTCGCTGGCTCGTCATCAAGACTGGTGCGGCGCTTTTGGTCTGTCTGATTGTCTGTCTTTACGCCGTCCCCGAAATCGTCGCCGTTCTGAAATGGCCGCTGTCGCGCGCCGCGCTCGTGCGCGTGAATGACGAACGCAAAGCGCTAATCTGCATCGGCACCAACACCGTCGCCACGCTGGATTTGACGACGAACCGGATTGGCGGTCTCGACCTTGGCACCAACTGGTTTACCGTGCTGCGCATTGAGCCGGTGCAAGTCGGCAGCAACATTCTTTTGGCGCTGCAATTGGAAAAAAATCCAGCAGATGCGACGATGACCGCCGCCGCCACGGACTTGGTTTATTTCGATCCCGCCGCGCCGTTTTATTCCTCTATGCAATTGGCGTTTTACGGCGGAATTTTATTGTCCTCGCCGGTCATTTTCTTTTTCGTCGCGCAATTTATTTTACCCGCGCTAAAAATCCGCGAGAAGAAATATGTCCTGCGCGCCGCATTTATCGGCGTCGGATTATTTTTGGCGGGCGTGGCATTCTGTTATTTCTTTGTGTTGGCGCGCGCACTGAAATTCGCCGTCTGGTGGGCGGTTTGGATGGGCGTGAAAGTTCCCGAATGGCGCGCGGAAACATATTTCAGTTTCGTCACCAAATTTTTGCTCGGCATGGGACTCGGTTTTGAACTGCCCGTCGTATTGCTCGCGCTCGTGAAAATCGGCGTGCTGGATTACAAAAAATTGACCGCGCTGCGCCGCTACATGATCGTCATCAATCTCGTGCTGGGCGCGCTGTTGACCACGCCGGAACCGTTCACGCAATTGGTCATGGCCGTGGTGCTGCAATTTCTTTTTGAAGTCAGTGTGTGGATTGCTTGGTATTGGGAATGGCGCGACCGAAAACGCGCTTTACAAGCGGGCGATTCGGCGTAAGCTCAAATCATAATCTCAATCGTATGCGCAAAATATTTTTTCTTTTCGCTGCCGCCGTGGTTGCCTTTGGCATGACCGGTTGCGCTGGCCCCGAACGCAAACTGGCGCGTGGCTTTGACAACACCATGGAACTCGTCCGTTGGGGTGATATGCGCCGCAGCGTTGAGCAGAACGCCGTATTCTCTGCGCCCGATGTCAGCTATTCTTACGGCGTGGTTCACGGCTTTGATCAATCCATCTGCCGCGCCGGTCTGGGCATCTACGAAGTCGTCACCTTTCCCATCCCGTCCTACAATCCCGTTTGCACCAACAAAGTTTCGGTCACACCCCAGTATCCGGCCAGCTACCGCCCCGGTTTGATTTCCGGCTCGACCTTTGAGACCGACACTTACACCGGCTACTCCGGCGGCGACATTGCGCCGTTCGTGCCCGGCAGCCGGTTCAATATTTACGACAACTGAAGTGAAATTATTTTCCGCACCGCGCGCCAACAAAAATTGTTGGCGCGTTTTGCTTTCCTGAAATGTCCATGCGCCTCGAAAAAAAAACGCCCTGCAAGGTCAACCTCATCCTAAACATCCTCGGCAAACGCGCCGACGGCTTTCACGAACTCGAAACCGTCATGCAGCCGGTGAACCTCTGTGACGAGATGACGTTTGAGCGCGCGGGCGCGAGTTTGCAACTGACTTGCAGCAATCCCGAACTACCGACTGATTCAAAAAATCTGGTTCATCGCGCCGCAACTTCATTTCTTGCCGCCGCAAAAATTTCCGATGGCTTAAAAATCCATTTGCAAAAAAATCTGCCGCTCGCGGGCGGCATTGGCGGCGGCAGCGCGAACGCGGCGGTGACTTTTGCCGCGTTAAATCAACTCTTTGACGAACCGCTGTCGCCAGAAAAATTGCACGAACTCGCGGCGGCACTCGGCTCGGACGTGCCATTTTTCCTTTACGACCGACCCGCGCTTGCGACCGGACGCGGCGAAAAAGTTCAGACGCTGGAAAATTTTCCAGCGCTCAAAGGTAAGGCATTCTTCCTCGTCCATCCCGGATTTGGAATTTCAACGCCATGGTCATATCAAAATCTCGCGCGGTTTCCAAAAGATCAAAACGGGACGGCTGGCCGCGCGCAAAAACTGGTTTCACTTTTGCAAGCCGGCGATTTGAAAACGGCGGCGGCGGAAATTTACAATTCGCTCGAAGCACCGGCGTTCGACAAATTTCCCGTGCTGCAACTCTACAAAGAATTTTTGCACGAGAACGGCGCGCTCGTCTCGCTCATGTCCGGCAGCGGCTCGACGACCTTTGCCATCGCGGAAAATCTCGCAGCGGCGGAAAACTTGTCGGAGAAATTCAAATCGCAGTTCGGCGACAACGGTTGGACGGCGACGGTGGCTATTTGAAGCGCTTGAATTTCGTTAGTGCGAATTCGGTCATTTCGTTTGCCGCTGGAATTTTGCAGAGCAGGGCGATGAGCCAGTAAATGGTTCCCGCAATTCCCGCCGGCACAAATACCGCGCCGATTTTCAATGCGATGGTGGCGTGACCTAAAGTTAGTTCCCAAAAATTCCAGCCGCCCCACGCGATGACGCCAGCTAGAATTGTGGCGAGCAGCAACGGACGCAGCGTTTCGCGCAATGATTGCATTTCCAGCTTTCCAAGTTTTTTCCGCAGCACAAACAGCAGTAGGCCGACATTGATGAGCGAGGTGAAAGTGTTGGCGATGCCGGGACCGCCTTCTTGCAGCGGTTTCATCAAAATGCAGGCAGCGGTGAAATTGATGGTCAGGCAGAAAAGGCTTATTTTCATTGGCGTTTTGGTGTCGCCGAGCGCGTAAAAGGCGCGCGCCAAAATGTTGACGGTGGAAAAGGCGACGAGTCCGGGCGCGAGGCACATGAGCGCGAACGATACGCGCGCGGTCGCGACGGCGGTGAATTTGTCGCCGTGTTCAAAGAGCAGCCGCACGATGGGTTCAGCCAGCACGACGAGCAAAACGGACGCGATTAAATTTAGAAACATCAGCGAGGCGAGGCCGTGTTTCAGCGTGGTGCGGAATTCAGGATAATTTTTATCCGTCGCGAGTCCCGAAAGTGTCGGCAGCAAATACGTCGCGAGCGAGATGCCGAACATTCCCTGCGGCAATTCCATCAGCCGCACCGCGCCGTTGAACGAGGACACGATGCCCGCGCCGGCGAACAGGCCGACGCCTTGCACGAGCGCGACGTTGATCTGAAATGCCGCGACGCCAATCGTGCCGGGGATCATCTGCCGCACGACGCGTTGCACGGTTTCATTTTTCCACGGCGCGACCCAGCGGTAGCGGAAGCCATCGCGCCAGAGCGTTGGCATTTGAAACGCGGCTTGTGCCGCGCCCGCCGCCAGCACGCCGATGGCGAGTGCAAAAACTTGTTGTGACAGTTCGTGACCCATGTGCGGCGCGAGAAAATAAACGGACGAAATCATCACGATGTTGAGCATCGTCGCGCCCATCGCAGGAATAAAAAAATGCCCGCGCGCATTGAGCATTCCCATCATGGCTGCTGCGAGACAGACGAGCAGCATATACGGAAACATCACACGCAGCAGTCGCAACGTGAGTTCGCGGCTCTCGCTGAATTGATGCACTTCGAGCGCGAGAGAAATACCAATCATCACGACCGCAATGACGACGCTCGCGGCGATGATTAATCCGGAAATCACCGCGTTCGCCGCGCGCCACATTTCAATTTCGCCGTGCGTTTTTTCCTTCTCCTTAAAAATTGGAATGAACGCCGCCGTCAACGCACCTTCGCCGAGCAGCCGCCGAAATAAATTTGGAATCGTGAAGGCATATTGAAACGCATCGTTGACCCAGCCGATGCCCATGAAATGGTAATAGACCATCTCGCGCACCATGCCGAGCACGCGGCTGGTGAGCGTCGCGGCGGCCATCGCGCCGGAGGCTTTCAACATTTTTGACACCGGCGGATTCTCACGCAAAGTCGCGAAGTCGCAAAGTTAAATTCCTTCGCGTCTTTGCGCCTTTGCGTGATGCTTGCCGGCGCTGAATTGGAAATTGGCATTTCGGTTCCGACAATTTAACCTGCCTGCGTGAGCATCATTGATGAACTAAAGTGGCGCGGTCTCGTGGCCGATTGCACGGACGCGGCGGAATTGGAAAAGAAAATCGCCGCGCCCATCACGCTGTATTGCGGCTTCGACCCAACGGCGGATTCGTTGCACGTCGGCAATCTCGTGCCGCTGCTCGCGCTGCGCCGGTTTCAATTGCTCGGACATTTTCCAATCGCCGTTGCGGGCGGCGCGACTGGCAGCATTGGCGATCCGAGCGGTAAAACTGCCGAGCGACAGCTTCTCACGCAGGAAATTCTTGACCACAACATCGCCAGCGTAAAGGTTCAGTTGGCGAAGTTGCTCGATTTTGAAACGAAACAAAATCCCGCGCGGCTCGTGGACAATGCCTCATGGACAAAGGGGATTTCGTTTCTCGATTTTTTGCGCGACATCGGAAAACATTTTTCCGTCAACCAGATGGTCGCCAAGGAATCCGTCCGCGCGCGCATGGAAGACCGCGACGTCGGCATCAGCTACACCGAGTTTAGTTATATGCTGTTGCAGGCATTTGATTTCATGGTTTTGTGCCGCGATGCGAATTGCGAATTGCAAATCGGCGGCAGCGACCAGTGGGGCAACATCACGGCGGGCATCGAACTCACGCGCAAGAAATTGGGAAAACACGTCTTCGGCCTGACGCTGCCGCTCATCACAAATACCGACGGTTCCAAGTTTGGCAAGACGGCGGCGGGCGCCATCTGGCTCGATCCGAAGCGCACGAGTGTTTACAAATTTTACCAGTTCTGGATTAACACGGATGACCGCGATGTGATTCGGTATTTAAAATACTTCACGCTGCCGGAAATCATTTCACGCGAAGAAATTGAATCGCTTGGAAAAAAGCACATCGAAAATCCTGAAGCACGCAGCGCGCACAAGAAATTGGCGGCGGCAATGACGCTTTTGATTCATGGCAGTAATGCAATGTTAAGCTGCCAAATAGCTAGTGAAATTCTTT
The DNA here is from genome assembly GCA_903833055.1 of uncultured Verrucomicrobia subdivision 3 bacterium. Classification (GTDB taxonomy): domain Bacteria; phylum Verrucomicrobiota; class Verrucomicrobiia; order Limisphaerales; family UBA11358; genus UBA11358. The sequence continues at coordinate 13,157 of CAILDU010000075.1, forward strand.
TTGGCGGGAGCGTTGAGAAAATTTCCGAAGAAGATTTTAGCGAGATTGTCGGCGAAGTGCCGACGAAGGAAATCGAGAAATTAAAATTGGATGGCGCGGGCATTCCGTTGGTCGAACTTTTGGTTCATGCCGGTTTGTCGCCGTCCAAAGGTCAGGCGCGAAAAGACATAGAAGGCGGCGGCGTGAACATCAACAATGTCCGCGAAGTAAATGTGGCGCGCGCCGTGACTTCAAGCGATTTGCTTTTCGGCAAACACATTCTTCTCCGCAAAGGCAAAAAGAATTACGTCGTCGTGACGGCGAAGTGAAAATGTAGCGGCGACTCGGCAGAGCGCCGTATTCAAAATTATTTCAGCGGCGGTCTGCCGACACGCCGCTACTTCTTTTTGACGCCGTAAACCAGCCGCACTTTTTCTGCATCCAGCGCGCTGATGCCGTTGTCCGTCCATTGACCGATGACGCCGCCGTATTTTTTATCTTTTGGCGAAAGCACGGCGCAGGGACTGTCGCCGTCGCCGGCCGTGCAATCGTTTTCACACGCACCCGCCCAGCAGACGCGGTAGTGCATGATGGATTTGTAATCGTAGGGCAGGGTGGTGACGAGCCAGTTGGTCTGGGCAATCCAGTCGCAGTCATGCGCGCGACCGGGCTTGATGTTTTCGTAGTGGACGGTGACGAACTGGTCGCGATCCCAGCGTTCGTGCTCGTGAAAAAATCCGAGGACATGACCGAGTTCGTGCGCGGGCATCCATTCGAGATCGCGCCACCAGAACGCGGTGATGTTGATGTCAGTGCGCTCGCCTTTTTTGAAACCGACGTGGCTGGTGTTGTTGCCCGCATCGGTTTTGCCGGTGAAATTGACGTATTCAATCTCGTTTGTGCGCGGAATGAATTTAATTTTCGCGCCGGTGTCCACCCAGCGCTGCATCGCGCGCAAGGCGATGGTTTGTTGCGGCGGCGTCAGCTTGGAAATGTCATACGGAATAATGCCATTCGGCCACGGCTGCGGCTTTTCAATGTTCACAGCTTCATGTGCGGGGTCAGAAGCGACGGCGGAAAAAATCGGCAATAGTGCGAACACGAGCGTTGCCAGCCAACACCAACGGACGGACGATAAAATATTTTTTATAGCGCCGGTCGCAAAACAGATTTTCTGCATGGGTTTATTAAAGCTGGTTCCGGCGGGTGCGGCCAGAAAATCACAGTGGACTTTCCGTTTTGATTGGCTAGATTTTGCTACCTATGAAATGCGACACAACCACGACCGTCTTGAATTTTATTCTCGCCGTGCTGGTGCTGCTCGGCGTGGTCTTCGCCCTGTTGAGCATCACGCGCACGCGCGAGTTCCGGCAGTTGACCACCAACGCCACGCTCGCCAACAACGCGCTCATGCGCGCGCAGGGTTTGGCGAACGACACCGCCGCTTACAACGTTTCGGCCAAAAGCCCGGAGCTGACGCGCATTCTCCAATCCATCCAACCCAAAACCGCCGCCAAATAATATGAACGCCGATTCCAATCCCGAAATTTGTGCATTGAAACGTCAGGTGTTCACGCTGCTCGTCGCGCTGGTCGTGGTCAGTGGCACGTTGACGGTTTATCTTTATCGTCAGGCGAGCATCACGGGCAAAGACATCGCCGCGATTCAACCGCAGGCGCAACAGCTCATCGGCGCGTTCAATCAAAACCAATCATTGATGATTGGCTTTGTGAATCAGCTCGTCGCCTATGGTCAGGCGCATCCGGATTTTCGTCCGGTGCTGTTGAAATACGGCATCCAGCCGCCGCCGCCCGGCACGCCTTTGCCGAAATAAATTTTATTTCGTCAGCTTTCCGCCGCAGTTCGGACAGAAGTTCGACTGCGGCGGATTTTTTTGTCCGCAACCGGCGCAGGTGATGCGCGCGGCCTTGTGCTGCCGATGAATCATCAGGCTGCGGATGTAAGGAATCCAAGTGAAGGCGTAGGCGAAAATGACCACGGAATCATGCAGGTAAAACAGTCCGTAGCACAGCAGCGTGACCGAACCGATGAGGCTCAACCACCAGAACGCCTGCGGAATGACGACTTGTTTCTTTTTTTCCGTGGCATACCACTGCACGAAAAAACGTGAAAAGAAAATCGCGTTGCCGAGCCAGCCGACGATTTTCCAGGCGCTCCACGCGACGCCAAGAAACTTGTCGTTGTGCCAGATTAAATCGTGCCAGATGAAATGAATGATGGAATCCACCGTTGAATTAAGCCGCAGCCGGAGCGCGACGGCAAATCATTTTCCCGCCTCGGTCTTGAGATAAATTGTCTGCGACGGAAAGGCGAACTCGATTTTCTCCGCATCGAAACGCGACTTGATTTGCAGATTCAACGCCTGCATCTCCGCGAAGTGTTGCTTGGCGTCCGTGCCGTTCCAAACGTGGACGACAAAAATGTTCAGCGCCGAGTCCGCGAATTTGTTGAAGCTGATGATGAGATCGGCGGTCTTCGGGTTCGTGCCAAAAATTTCTTCCAGCAATAAAGTCGCGCGCTTCACTTTTTCCGACGGCGTGTCGTAGGTCAGGCCGATGTTCATTTCCGTTTTAATCGTCGGACGGCGCGTGATGTTCGTGATGATGGCGTTGCCCATCAATTTATTTGGAATCGTCACATGATGGCCGTCGAGATTGCGGACATTGGTGCTGCGCAAACCGATGGTTTCAACCGTGCCTTCCACACCTTCAACGCGGATGCGGTCGCCGATGTGAAACGGCTTGTCCAAAAAAATCGCGACCGCGCCAAAGAGATTCGCCACCGTATCCTGCGCCGCGAGACCGAGCGCAAGGCCGCCGACGGACAAACCGGCGAGCAGCGTTTTAATTTCGATATGCAGATTGTCCGCCGTGAGCAATGTCGCGGCGATGACGATGACGACCTTGGTGCTTTTGCCGACGAGCGGAATCAACTGTTCGGCGAATTGTTTGTCCTGTGGCGTCAAGATTTTTCCGCGCCAGAGGCCGAGCAGCAAATCTACAAATTTCAAGATCACATAAGTCGCCGAACAGGCGACCACGATAATCAGCGCGTGGGACAAAAATAATTGCGCGTGTTCCGGCCATTCAAAAATGTTCAAGCCGATGTTGAGCAAAACGACGAAGGCGACGACTTTCACCGGCCCGCGGAGCAGTTCCAAAATCAGGTCGTCGTATTTCGACGACGTTTTCGCCGCTAATTTTTTGAGCCAGACGGTGACGAATAAATCCAGCAGCCACGCCGCGCAAAACGCCAGCGCGATGTAGATGAGTGATGCGAGATATTTCCACAGCGGTTGACCGAGGATTTCATGTTCAGGCTGGTTCAGGTAATCAATCTTGTCCAAACCAAACGTCAGCACTGCCAGTTTGTTTGTCCCCGATGCCAAGTCAGGGTTATGCGGCGCGTTAGTGGCGGTGATGGCGCTGGCTGGCAGGTTTAGGTTGGTGACCGTTTGCGCGCTCGCCCAGACCGACCAGAACGCGATGACAAAAAGCACGGCCAAGCCCAGCCGGTAGCACCATTCAAATCTCCATTTCATGTGTGAAAAATAAAATCCTTTGCGCTGGTTGCCAACGAGATAATTCAGCCGCCCGCGACAATCTTGACGATTTCCAAACGGTCGCCCGCGCGGACTTGCCGTTGCGAAAATTCCGACGGCGCGACCGCTTCGCCATTGTGTTCTACCACGACGCTGCGCGGCAAAAGATTTTGTGCCACCAGAAATTTCTCCAATGAACACGGCACTTCCGCCGCAACTGAATTTCCGTTGGCGATGACTGAATCCATTTTGCCAGTCGCCGCGTTTTAGTAACGCGGCACGTTGCGGTCAATTTCGTCCGACCATGCGGTGATGCCGCCTTTAACGCTCTTGACGTATTTGAAACCTTGCTGGCGCAAAAACGCGAGCGCCTTCATCGAACGCACGCCGGCCTTGCAATGCAGATAGTATTGCGTATTCGGATCGAGTTCGGTGAAGCGACTTTGCAATTCGCTCAACGGCAGCAACGGCACGCCCGCGACTTTCGCGATTTCGTATTCGTCGGCTTCGCGCACGTCCACGACCTTGATGCCGAGGCTCGGATTATCCAAAGCCTTCTTCATGTCCTGCACGGTGACTTCGTCGGGGTTGCCGAGATTTTCCGGCTCCGGCACGATGCCGCAGAACGTCTCGTAATCAATCAATTCCTTGATCGTCGGATGATCGCCGCAAATCGGGCACGCGGGATCGCGACGCAATTTCAATTCGCGAAACTTCATGTCGAGCGCGTTGAACAACAGCAAACGACCGGTGAGCAACGTGCCTTTGCCGAGCGCGAGCTTCAAAATTTCGTTCGCTTGAATACAGCCGATGATGCCGGGCAACACGCCGAGCACGCCGCCTTCCGCGCAACTCGGAACCATTCCCGGCGGCGGCGGTTCGGGATAAAGACAGCGATAGCACGGTCCGCCGAGATGCGGCGCGAAGACACTGGCCTGTCCTTCAAAACGGAAAATTGAGCCGTAAACATTGGGTTTTTTGAGCAGCACGCAGGCGTCGTTCGTGAGGTAGCGCGTCGGAAAATTATCCGTGCCGTCCACGACGATGTCGTAAGGGCGAATCAAATCGAGCGCATTTTCGGACGAGATGCGCGTGTTGTGAATGACGACTTCGACATTCGGATTGATGCCGTGAATCGTTTCCTTGGCCGACTCGGCTTTCGAGCGACCGACGTCCGCGTCCGTGTGTAAAATTTGGCGCTGCAAGTTGGAATAATCCACCGTGTCGAAATCCACGATGCCGATCTTGCCGATGCCGGCGGCGGCGAGATACATGGCGATGGGTGAACCCAAGCCGCCCGCGCCGATGCACAGGACGCTCGCGGCTTTAATTTTCTTTTGTCCGGCCAGTCCGACTTCCGGCAAAATCAAGTGCCGAGAGTAACGACGGATTTCTTCATTGTTCAGTTCCATAAATCAAGTTGAACACCATATGTCAGATGCGGAATAAATCAAGTCGCGCAATTTGGAACAAAGCAAATTGCCTGCGCGCAACATTTCTGTTACTGAATTCGCGTGCCTGTTCCCAGCCTGTTGCTCCTCATTCCGGCTTACAACGAAGAAGCGCGCATCGAACCGGTGCTGCGCGAGTTCGCGGATTTTTTTGAGCACAATTATTTCGGCCCGTTTCAACTGGTCGTCGTCCTCAACGGTTGTCGCGACAACACGCTCGATGTGGTGCAGCGCGTGGCGAAAGAATTTCCGTGCATCGGCTGGCTGGATTTTCCGGCGGCCATCGGCAAGGGCGGCGCGCTGATCGAAGGTCTCAAGCTCGCCGGTCACGCGGATTTAATCGGCTACGTGGACGCGGACGGCGCGACGCCACCGCCCGCGTATCTCGATTTGGTGGCGAAAATTGGCGAAGCCGATTGCGTCATCGGTTCGCGCTGGTTGCCGGGCGCGGTGATTCATCAATCACAGACGGGCAATCGTCAGTTCGCCAGCCGCGTGTTTCACTTCATCGTGCAGAGTTTATTTTGGCTGAACATTCGCGATACGCAATGTGGCGCGAAAGTGATGAAGCGCGAAGTGGCGGAAAAAATTCATCCGACGCTGTGCATCGCGGACATGGCGTTCGACATTAATCTGCTCTACTCAATCAATCGGGCGGGTTTCAAAATTGTCGAAACGCCGACGGAATGGACGGACAAAGCGGGATCGAAAGTTGCGTTGGCGCGTTCGTCGCTGACGATGTTTTTATCCGTGGTGCGAATCCGGCTGATCTATTCGCCGTTTTATAAATTACTTCGCCCACTGCGTCCGCTGGAAGGTTGGATTTATAAAAAATTGCGCGCGCCCCAACCGTTGTCCGGTTCAGCTAAAAAAAATTGAGCCGGTAAAATTCGTTTTCGCCCTCGGCTTATTTTACAGCTTCCAGTTTCGATTTTTCCTTCACGCCCCAGATGAACCAAGCGCAGATGGCGAACAGCAGGAAGTTAAATACACCCAGCGTTTGCAATACGATTTCGATCCGGCCTGGATAATGATTTAGCATCCACGGCAACGTAAAACCGTAGGCCGCCGCCAGCGCCACCATGAATGGCACGACACCAAATCGTCCGCGCGCCAGCAGGTCGTTCACCATCACATTCGCCAGCGCTAGCGGAACCATTGCGGCCGCATACCACGGAATAAGTTTCATCGTCGCGGCCACGTCACTCGCGTGCGCGACGAAGCGAACAACCAGCGGTCCGACCAACCACAAACCCAGCGCGCCACAAACTGACAGCACCGCCGTGCCGAGCACAACGAGATTGAATAAATTATTTTTTTCCGCTTTCGCCCGGCTTTGCACCAGTTTGGGAAACATCACCGACGCCAGCGGCAGCACCAACCACAGCAGCGCGCGCGACAAGGTTCCCGCTACAACGTAAGGCTTCATTTGCTCGCCGCTAAAATAACTCGTCGCAAACATCGTGTCGGAAGTGAACATAAACTGGCACGCGCCAAAGCCAAACATCAACGGCAAGACTTGTTGCAACACGCTTTTTCCTTCAAACGGTTCCGGTTTTTCCCGCCATAAATCCCGCGTTCGCCAAACTGGAATTAGCACCGTGAGCAAGATGCCGATTAGCGCGCCCGCCATCATACCCGCCGCGCCCAGTCCCAAAGCTATTACGAAAATCACCGCGAAAATTAGTCGCGCGGCACCGCCGATAATGGACGACCAACCCATCCAGAAAAAATCCTGACGACCTTGCAGCAAACCACCAAACATCGGCGCCCACAACGAAACAAGTAGCAAAGCCAGCGTCACCCACAAGCCCAGTTCGTTCGGCAAATGCCAGCCCGCCTCGATTTTTTTGCGGAAAATAAAAACCGTCACCGCGCCCAGCGCCCATAAAATAAACGTCCACAAACACGCCAGTCGAATCAGGCTTGCCAGCTGCCGCGTGCGATTGGTCGCCAGTGCCAGTGCCGATTGCTGCGCGAACACCATCTGCAAAGGCATTGTCGGCAGACAGCCCGCCACCATCAGCAGCACACCAAACGTGGCGTATTCTGAGTCGGGAATCGCCTTGTTCAAAAAATGCACGCCCCACGTCAGCGCGCCGCCCGCGATGGCCGCAATCATCAGCCAGCCGCTCTGGCGAAAAAACGCCGCGTGCGGTTTGTGGTCAATCGTCGGAATGGATTCGGTCGTTTCGGTGGACATGAGTTTTGGACAATACGAAAGTGAATCGGTTCAGGAAAGTGATTTAAGAAAATTCAGCAGCAGATTTTTGCCGCGTTCCAGTTCCGCCAGCGAAATCCATTCATCCGCCGTGTGCGCCTGCGCGATGTCGCCCGGCCCGAACACCACGCTCGGAATGCCGCCCGCCGACAGCACCGCCGCATCGCAAAAATAATCCACGCCGAGCGATTTCGTTTGATTTGCGGCGCGCAAAAAATTTTGGACGAGCGGCAGTTTGAAATCCGTTTCCAGCGGCAACGCGGGCGCAAGTTTCGCGCTGGAAATTTTTGCGAGCAGCTTTTTCGCCTTTAATAACAAGGTGATTTCACGACGAACAGAATTTTCCGTTTCGCCCGGCAATGTGCGCCGGTCAATGGAAATGGTGCAACTGTCCGGCACGATGTTCGGCTGCGTGCCGCCCGAAATTTTCCCGACGTTCACGGTTCCGTTACCGAGCAGTTTGTGTTTTTTCTTTTTCAACTGCGCCGCGTAATCCGTTTCCAAAACATCCACGATGCGCGCCATTTCGTGGATCGCATTTTTGCCGAGATGCGGTGTCGCGCCGTGTGCCGCGCGCCCGCGCGTCGCGAGTTCCAGCCACAAACTGCCTTTGTGCGCGGTCACAACTTGCAACTTGGTCGGTTCGCCGACGATGGCGAGATTCGCCTTGAATTTATTTTTTACCAGCGCGCGCGAACCGGCTTGCGCGTGTTCCTCGTCAATCAATCCGGCAAAAACAATTTCCGTTTCCAGCGGACGCGATTTGGAATTCGCAAGCTCGCACAACGCAGCGAGCATCGCGGCGACAGAACCTTTCGTATCGCACGCGCCGCGCCCGTGCAGCCGACCGTTTTTGCGTTGCGGAATAAACTTGGTTCCATCCGCACCCACCGTGTCCATGTGTGGCGCGAGCAAAATAGTTCGCTTGATTTTACCTCGCGGCAACAAGCGCGCGATGACATTGGCGCGTTCGGGCAAGACGTTTTGAAATTCAACTTCGAGACCGGCGCGCGCGGCGGTGGCGGCGAGAAAATCGGCGACATTTTTTTCACCGGCGTTGGGATGGCGCGGCGGCAAAAAAGCGGGATTGACGCTCGGCAAAGCGATGAGTTCGGCCAGCAATTTTTCCGTGCGCGTCACGGCGGGAGAATGTCACAGCCAGCGCGCGGACGAAAGGGAATTGCACCCGACCCGCAGAAAAAATGGTGGTAGGTAATGGATTCGAACCATTGAAGGCGTAAGCCGACAGATTTACAGTCTGCACCCTTTAGCCACTTGGATAACCTACCACGATTGGGACGACAATTAAGCCAGAGTGCGCCGCGCCGCTCAAGTTCAAAGTTCAATTTTTAGGGTCAAGCGAAGTGCGTGCGAGAGAAACTTTGAACTCCGAACGCTGAACCGTTAACCTATCCGGATGTTCGATTCGTTAAGCACCAAGCTCCAGAATGCGTTTAAGAATTTGCGCGGCCTCGGAAAAATTTCCGAGAGCAACGTCGGCGACGCCTTGCGCGAAGTGCGGATGGCGCTGCTCGAAGCCGATGTGAATTTCAAAGTCGCGCGCGATTTTATCGAACGCGTCAAAGTAAAATCGCTCGGCGCGGAAGTCATCACGAGCGTCCAACCCGGCCAGCAAATCATAAAGTTTGTCAGCGACGAACTGACCGATTTGCTCGGTTCGCAAAATGCCGCGCTCAATCTTTCTGGTAATCCAACCTGCCTGATGATGGTCGGTTTGCACGGCGCAGGCAAAACGACCTCGTCTGGAAAACTCGCAAAACTCCTGAAAAAACAAGGCCGCGCGCCGTTGCTCGTCGCGGCGGATGTGTATCGTCCGGCAGCGATGGATCAATTGGAAACATTGGGCAAACAAGTTGACGTTCCGGTTTTTCTGAAACGCGGCGAGACGGACGTTTTGAAAATCGCGCGCGAGGCGTTGGATTTTGCGAAGCTCAATAATTGCAGCGTCGTCATCTTCGACACGGCTGGCCGTTTGCAAATTGACGAACCGCTCGTGCAGGAGCTTGTGCATCTGCGTGACCTCGTGAAGCCGCAGGAAATTTTGCTCGTGCTCGACGCGGCGACTGGTCAAGAAGCGGTCAACGTCGCCACGCATTTCGATTCCGCGCTCAACATTACAGGTTCAATTTTGACCAAGCTCGACGGCGACGCGCGCGGCGGCGCGGCGTTGAGCATGAAGTCCGTTACCGGCAAACCGATTAAGTTCGCGGGCGTCGGCGAGAAGCTGGACGAGTTCGAGCCGTTTCATCCAGAGCGAATGGCGTCGCGGATTCTCGGCATGGGCGATGTCGTGAGCCTTGTTGAACGCGCTGCCGAAACCGTCAACGAAGAAGACGCCAAGCGCATGGAAGAAAAAATGCGTAAAGGCGAATTCTCGCTGGAAGATTTTCTAGAACAGTTGCGCGCGATGAAGAAGCTCGGCTCTCTGGAAAGCATCATGAAGATGTTGCCCGGCGGCGGCGATGCGCTGAAGCAGATGGACATCGGCAAACAGGAAAAAGAATTCAAGCGCATGGAAGGCATGGTTTGCGCGATGACGTTGAAAGAACGCCGCAATCCGGTGATTCTTAACGCGAGCCGCCGGCGGCGCATCGCGGCGGGCAGCGGCGTGACGGTGACGGAGCTAAACACGATGCTGAACAAATTTTTCCAGATGCAGACGATGATGAAAAAGATGGGCAAGATGTCCAAGATGATGGGCAAAATGGGCGGCGCAATGCCGGGGATGTTTCGGAAATAATTTTCCTTTCACAGTTGTGCCAACCGTGCCACTCGTAACGGACGTTGGCACAATTTTTTGTGCCAAAATTTTCCAGTGCGGATTGGTGCGGGAAAGTTGATTCTTGTAAAACTATTGATTTCTTTGGCTTTCCTGCGGTTTTATCAGTTGGCATTTCGTAAGCTAAAAGGAAATTGTCCGACAACTTTAACCATTAACCGAAAGGAAAATAATTATGAAACTGATTCAATATTCGCGTCCCGTGGCCTGGCCGACGTTCGGCCGGCTGACCAACTTGCAAGACGAACTCGACCGCCTGTTTGAAGCGCCGTTGACGGCGTGGGCACCCGCGCTCGATGTGCATGAAGACAAAGATAGCTTCAGCGTGCGCGTGGAATTGCCCGGCATGAAGCGCGAGGACATCGAGGTCTCGTTGCACGACGGCGCGCTCGTCATCTCTGGCGAACGCACCGCCGAAAAAATCCACGAGGACACGGAAGTTCACCGGCAGGAGCGGTATTACGGGAAATTTTCCCGCGCGCTTACGTTGCCAGCGGCGGTTTCCGGTGACAAGGTGAAAGCGCAATACAAGGACGGCATCCTGACAGTCACGTTGCCCAAGGCCGAGGAAGCCAAGCCGAAAGCCATTACCGTCAGCGAATAATCGTTCGCAGAAAAATCGAAAGGCCGGAACTGAGCCATCAGTTCCGGCCTTATTTTACGGCGTGATTTAGACGTAAAGATAAACGTAAACCGAGAATGAAACTGCCGCGAGACCGGCGGCGGCGGCGAGCGACCACAGAAAACTTTTCTGCCGTGCCGCGATAGAGAATGTCGCGATGATCACTGCCAATTGTGCCGCGAGCATCCCGTAGAAAAATTTCGCGCTGCGCTTGTGATGCTTCTCGGCGGTGTAATTATTCTGGCGCACCTGCAATTCATAAATGCTCGCGACGGCCTGATTTAATTTCGCCTCGGCATCGTAGCGTGCTGCCGCGTAGCGCAAACGCGCGGCGGAAAAACTGCGGAACACATTTTTGTCGCCGGTCATCAGCGTGTCGTCCAACTTGTCCACGACCTTGTTGACCGGCTTGGTTGCGCTGTCAAAAGCATCCGCCGCCGCCTTCGCCGCCGTCAACGAATCCGCCAGCGTTGCCGGTTTAATTTTCACCAGCGCAGCGGTGGTTTCCGCTTCCGGTGCGTCGCTGGCGACATCCGCAATCGCCGTGTTCACCGCATCGTCAAACTTTGCAGGCGTGGCCGGCGGCAATTCATTTTTCACCAACGCTGTCACCGTTGACGCGTCAATATTGGGTAAAACCTCCGCTGTCAGCGGCGTGATGTCCACCGTCGCCGCGAGCAAATCGAGCGAATTGCGCGCCGACGCGCTCCGCAATTTTTTCGCCTGATAAAAACTCCACTGATCGCCCGCCTTCGACTGGAGCTGCGCTGCCGCCGAGCGGTCGTATTGCGCCTTCGTCATTTCGCTCGACGCGAGACCGGCGAGCATCGTCGCGATGACCGTCATCACGATGGGCGTTGCACCGAGCGTTTTACCCCATTTATTTTGCGGCAAATCCTGTTTCAGTTCGTTGGGAATTTCAATTTTGGCAGCCATAAATTTTTACGATTTCGCGCAATTTACCTGAAAGAAAAATTCTCCGCCAGCCTGCAAAACACATTGCCGCGCGCGCCGAAAAAATTCACCATCACCGAGTGAGCGAAATCTGGCAAAGCGAATCCGTCATCGACCAAACGCAAACCATCGCGCGCAGCCTAAAGCATTTTACCGGGCGCGAGCTTCTGCCGGAAAGTTCGGAGTTCAGAGTTCCGCGTTCAGAGTTGCCGGACGCTGAACTCGGAACCCTGAACCCTGAACTACGATTGCGTCTCGCGGAAAAAGTTTTTCACGCGCCGTTCGTGCTCGTTTCGCACGGAACGGAAGCCGACCCCATTTTGAATTACGGGAACGCGAGCGCGCTGGCACTTTGGGAAATGTCGTGGGCCGAACTCACGCGCACGTCCTCGCGCCTGACCGCCGAAGCGCCCAACCGCGAGGAACGCGCGCGGCTGCTGGAAATGGTAAAAATGCACGGATTCATTGACGATTATTCCGGCATCCGCATTTCAAAAACCGGCCGCCGTTTCGAAATTTCCCGCGCGACCGTCTGGAATTTGATTTCCGCCAACGGCCAGCCGTGCGGTCAGGCCGCGCTGTTTTCGCAGTGGGAATTTCTTTGAGGTCGCCACCTGACGCATTAACCTTCCGGCCAGTGAAATTGTCTGTCGTCCAATCCGAAGTGAGCGAGCGCAAGATTACCTTGCTGCTGTGCTGTATTGCGGTGGTGCATGTTTTCATTTTTTCCGCGGCGTTTCCATTCTTCAGTGTGGTGGATGAGCAGGCACACTTCGACATGGTGACGCGCTATGCCCAAGCTGCACCACCGCGAACCATGCCGCTTACCAGTGAGGCGGCGTTGCCATACATCGTCTGGTTCAGCACGTCGGAATACCTGTGGACGCCGGCATCGCAGCCTCACGGAATGTTTGCCCCGCCCCCGTGGCAACTCTCGGCAGAGGACGCCAAAATTCGGCTGGCACCACGCGAGAAATTTTGGCGGGAAACCGCCGTCAACTACGAGGCTGGCCAACCGCCGCTTTATTATCTGGTTGCGGGCGTTTGGTGGCAGGCCGGCCAATGGTTGCCGTTGGCGGATGGCGACCGGCTATTATGGCTTCGGCTTTTGAACATGGTGTTGCTCGTGGCGTTGGTCTGGCTCGGTGGCTGTGCCGCCAAAAAACTTTTTCCGGACAACCGTTTTATCCGGCTGGCCGTGCCGGCGCTAATCGCGTTTTTTCCGCAATCCATCTTTTACGCCATCAACAGCGATGTGATGTCACCGCTGGTGTTTGGCGCAGCGTTTGTGCTGTTGTTGGAATTTTGGGAGACGGGAATTCCCGGCCCGCGTCACGCCGTCGCCACCGGACTCGTGCTGGCTGCAACTTTTCTGACGAAAATCAGCAACCTGCCTTTGCTCGCCGTTGCGGGAGTTTTCATCGCGATAAAATTTTTCCGGCTGGCACGCGCCGGAAAATTGCCGCTGGCGTCACTATGTATTTTACTTATGTGTGCCGGACTACCAGCGGTCGCGTGGCTGACGTGGTGCAAAGTGCTTTTCGGCGATTTCACCGGCACGGCGCAAAAAATTCACTTCCTCAATTGGGCGGCCCAGCCGGTTGCAGAATGGTTTCATCACCCGATTTTCACGGCGCAAGGTTTCTGGTTTTTCCTGAAAGGCAATCTCGCCTCGTTTTGGTTTGGCGAACAATTATGGTATCGCGCGCCATTGGTGGACGCCGACGCCGCATTAGTGATGATCGTCCTCTCGCTGGGCACACTGATTCTCGTGTTGGCCGCGCTGGTGCGCCAGCCGCCGACCTATTCTGCACCGCAACGCACGGCACTTTGGTTTGGGTTGGCGAGTATCGTGGCAGCATTTGCGTTCTTCGCACTCCTGTCCGTCAAATACGATTTTAACGACTGCTTTTATCCATCGCGCGCACATCCGTTTTTCATTTCCGGGCGGCTGATGCTGGGACTACTGATTCCATTTCTGATTTTGTTTGCGTGCGGCCTTGATCAATTGCTGAAAAAATTTCCTGAGCGCGTGAAATTTTTTGTGCTGACCGCGCTGCTGGCATTTCTGCTTACGTCGGAAATCACGGCGGACTGGCCGGTTTTTTTTAGCGAATATAACTGGTTTCACTTCTGACGCCGCGCGCGGTCAGAACCATTTCTTCATCTTGAAGTAAAGATATGTTGCCAGCGTGGACGCAATCATGACGCCGGCGGCGATGGGATAAGCATGGGCGTGATCCAGTTCCGGCATGTCCTTAAAATTCATGCCATACCACGTTCCAATCATCATCAGCGGCGTCGTGATGACGGTGATGAGCGTGAGCAACTTCACGACTTCGCCGGTCTGGTTGGACGACATGTTGAGATAAATTTGCAGGATGCCGGTCAATGAATCAGTATAGCCCTGCGCGAGTTCACCAATGTGAAAGAGGGAATCGTAAACGTCGCGGAAATACGGCACGAGATGCAGTCGGACGAGTTTGAATTCACCCTGCGCGAAACGGCCCAGCACTTCGCGTTGCGGCCCGATGATCTGGCGTAGGTGCAACACTTCCTTCTTCACCTGCAAAATTTTATTGAGCGTCTCCTTACTCGGCCTTTGGAACGCCTGCTGTTCCAGGTCGGCAATCTCCAGCGAGAGTTCGTCCAGCGCGGGCTTGTAATTGTCCACTAGATTATCGAGCAACGAATGCGCCAACCGGTCGGGCGCGCGCGCGATGTTCATCGTGCCGGTCAGCGCGCGATCTTCAATGGTCGTCACGCTGCGCAGTGGTTCCTCGTGAAACGTGACCAGAAAATTTTTGCCGAGAAAAAAATTTAATTCACTCGTGCCGAAACAACCATCTTTGCGGCTGTAATCCACCGCGTGAATCACCATGAAAAGATACGGTGTAAATTTATCTTCCTCTTTCGGTGAATACTCCTCGACCTTCGGCGACGGACTGGGCTGCACGCAATCCTCAATGGACAAGGGGTGAAAATGAAAGATTTGCTCCAGCACTTCTTTGTTTTCGAAGGCCGTGGGTTTCTCCAAATCCACCCAGAGAAAAAGATTGGTGTCCGCCAGCAGTGTCGGCATCAGGAACGGCTCGATGTCCTTGGTGTGCAGTTTGCCCTGCGTCGTGAATGCAAATGAGCGAATCATGGAAAAAATATTTTCGACCTGCGATTTGGCAAATGCTAGGCGCAACCGCGTTCAAGGCAAGTTTCGTTTATCACGCTCGGAGTTGTCGCGCGAAGCCCGCGAAGTCGGCGAAGGAAGAGTTTCCCCTTCGCATCCTCCGCGTCCTTCGCGCGAAACTGTCTTGCCCGTTTTGCTTCTTGGTTTCTGGTCGCAAAATGTGCTTTAATGTCCGCCGCACGTTTTTATGGAAGACACGAATTCACTCATCGAACAGCGCAAGGCCAAGCTCAAATCGCTTGAAGCCAAAGGCATTTTTCCGTTCCAAAATAAATTTACGCCCGACGCGAAATGCAACGCTGCCCGCAGCGGGTTCGATTCCGGCGCGCTGCCCGAAGGTCACAAGGTTTCCGTCGCCGGCCGCATCACCGCGCACCGCGACATGGGCAAATCCATGTTCATTGACGTGCGCGACCAGAGCGGACGTATCCAAGTTTACGCGCAGAAAAACACTCTCGGCGACGAGCAGTTTAACGTTTTTACGCACCTCGACCTCGGCGATTTTGTCGGCGTCACCGGAACTTTGTTTCGCACCAAAACTGGCGAGCCGAGCATCAAGCTGGAAGCGTTCACCATTCTGGCAAAATCACTGCGCCCGCCGCCCGCGAAATGGCACGGACTGGAAGACACGGAAATTCGTTACCGTCAGCGTTACCTTGATTTGATTGCGAATGATGACGTAAAAAAAGTTTTCAAGCAGCGCAGCGAAATCGTTCACGAGATTCGTAATTTTTTTCACGAGCGCGGTTATATGGAAGTTGAAACGCCCGTGATGCAGCCGATTCCCGGCGGCGCGGCGGCGCAACCTTTCGTCACCAAACACAACGCGCTCGGCTGCGAATTTTATCTGCGCATCGCGCTGGAGCTTTACCACAAGCGGCTGCTCGTCGGCGGCATTGACAAGCTGTTTGAGATCGGAAAAAACTTCCGCAACGAAGGCCTCTCGCGCCGGCACAATCCCGAATTCACGATGCTCGAAGCCTACTGCGCGTTCGGCGATTACGCGACGATGATGGAAACGGTGGAGTCGCTCATCACAACCGTGGCGCAGAAAGTTTTGGGAACTTTACAAATTGAACATTCGCGCAGGAGCGCTTTCGTCGCAGCATTCGACCGAGCCATTCATGAACTGGATGCCGTCTTCGCCAAAACCTCTGTAATTTCACTTAAAGGTGATACGCAATTAAGACATCAGGAAATTAAGAAATTACGTGAAGAGTTAGTGGCATTTGGCAAGCGAGCTGAATCGGAACCAGTCGAGAAGTTAGCTGAAGAAGTTTACCAGTCGCATGGCAAATGGAGTTTTAATCTTGATGCCACACTGGATGTTAAAAAAGGCGAATCTGCCGAAGAATTTCTTGAGAAAGTCAAAGCTTCTACCATTGTCGAACTCAAAGAAATTTTGAGCAAATGGTTGATTTTTTATCATCGGTTCATCGAAGAAATTAAAACTTTCAGAACCACAAAGGTGATTGATTTGCGCCAACCTTGGCGTCGCGCGCAATACAACGATCTCGTCAAAGAAAAAGCCGGCGCAGACTGGTTCGGCATTTCGCCTGCCGAACGTCGCCAACGCGCACACGACATGGGCGCGGAAATCGGCAAGGAGTTCGAAGATTTTGAAGTCACCAACGCCGTGTTCTCTAAATTCATCGAGCCCACTTTGATTCAGCCCACGTTCGTCACGCATCTGCCCAAGGAACTCGTGCCGCTCGCCAAGCTTTCGCCCGACGACCCGACGACCGTCGAGGTCTTCGAGTGCTGCATCAACGGCCAGGAAATTTCGCCCGGCTACACCGAGCAGAACGATCCCATCGCGCAGCGCGCCACGCTGGAACATCAGGCCGGCGGCGAACAGCAGAAGCTGGACGAGGATTTTCTCGTCGCGCTTGAACACGGCATGCCGCCCGCCGGCGGCATCGGCATCGGCATTGACCGCCTGTGCATGATGCTCCTCGGCCAGGAAAGTATTCGTGATGTGATTTTGTTCCCGCAGTTGAAGCCAAAATGAATCTCACGCAAAGTCGCCAAGGCGCGAAGACAGAACTGTCCTTGTTCCACAACTTGAATGCTAGCTTTGCGACTTCGCGTCTTTGCGTGAAAAAAGAATTATGCTTACCGTAGCCGGACTTTCTAAATCATTTGGTGGCCGCGAATTGTTTGACGACGTTTCGTTGAACATCATGTCGGGCGACCGCATCGCCATCACCGGGCCGAACGGCGCGGGCAAATCCACGCTCATCAAGATCATCCTCGGCCAGGAGGAGCCGGATGGCGGCAGCGTGTCGTTCATTCGCGGCACACGCGTCGGCTATCTGCCGCAGGAAAGCGAGCCGGCGGGAAATGAAACCGTGATGGAAGTCGCCGTGCCGCACGAGCACGAGCACGACGGCCAGTTCATCGCCAAGGTGAAGCAGATTCTCGCCAGCCTCGGTTTCAAGCAGACGGATCACGATCGTCCGGCGAAGGAAATGTCCGGCGGCTGGATCATGCGCGCGCACCTCGCGCGTCTGCTCGCGGAGGAACCGGATCTGTTAATGCTCGATGAGCCGACGAATCATCTCGATCTCGAAACGCTGATTTGGTTTCAGGATTATCTGAAATATTATCCGGGCGCGATTCTGATGATTTCGCACGATCGTGAATTTTTGAACAATCTTTGCACGCACATTGCGGAATTGCGTTCGTCGAAAATCATGCGTTACACGGGCAACTACGACGAGTATCTCGTGCAGCGCGCGGCGATGGAAGCGACGCTGATCGCGACGGCAAAATCGCAGCAGCGCGAGATTGACCGGCTGCAATTATTCGCCGACCGCTTTGGTGCGAAAGCCAGCAAAGCCTCGCAGGCGCAGAGCAAACGCAAGCAGATTGAGCGCATCAAGGAAGACATGATCGAAGTGCCGGACGGCCCGGAATCCACGATGGGTTTTCGTTTTCCGCAACCGCAGCGCAGTGGCCAGCGCGTCATCACGCTGGAGAAAATTAAGTTTGGCTACGGCGAAAAAATAATTTACGACGGCATTGATTTTGAAGCAGAACGCGACCAGCGAATTGTTTTGGTCGGGCCAAACGGCGCGGGAAAATCCACGCTGCTGAAAATTCTCGCGCAAGTGCTCACGCCGCAAGCGGGCGAACACAAGCTCGGTCACAACGCGAAGTTTGGTTACTTCGCGCAACATCGCGCGGCGATGTTGAATCCCAAGCACACGGTTTTTCAGGAGGCGCTCGATACGCCGCAGCGCATCACGGAGCAGGCCATCCGCACGGTGCTGGGCAGCTTTCTGTTTCGCGGCGATGATATTTACAAACCGGTCAGCGTCTTGAGCGGTGGTGAAAAAAGCCGGCTCGCGCTGGTAAAATTATTGCTCGATCCGCCCAATCTTTTGCTGATGGATGAGCCGACAACGCATCTGGATTTAGCCAGTGTTGACGCGCTGATTGTCGCGTTGAAGCAATATCAGGGCACATTGGTTTTCATCAGCCACGATGTGCATTTTATTCGTGCGCTTTCCACGCACGTTGTCCGCGTCGAAGCGGGGCAACTCAAACATTTTGGCGGCGGTTACCAATATTATTTGGACAAGACCGCGCAGTCCGCGCGCGCGGCGCTGACGAGTTCGAGCTTTGGCAGCGTTGTCAGCCGACCAGCCGCTGTTCCGAAAGTGGATCGCAAAGAGCAGAAGCGTTTGGAAGCCGCTGAACGGCAGGCGCGCTCGGACAAAAAAAACGAAATTCCAAAACGCATCGCCGCACTGGAAAAAGAAATTGCCGACCTCGAAGCGAAGGAACGCGACTACGCGGCGGAATTGGAAAAACCGGAGACGTATCATTCCGGCGGCCGCGCGACGCAGATCAATCGCGAGCTGGTTCAGGTGACGGATCGCTTGGAAGCGGCCAACGCCGAATGGGAAAAAGCGGTCGCGGACTTGGCGCAGTTCGTAGCGGCGCAATCGACGACGGAATAATTCTTCCATTTGCATTTTGAACGCGGTGTGTCATTGTGCCATCAAAACCAAGCCATGAAAAAATTACTCATCATTACTGGAATTGCGCTGGTCGCCGGTCTGGGCGCGCGCGCCGAAGACACCAAACCCACGCCCGATAAGCTGACGACCTGTCCAGTGTCCGGCGAAAAGCTAGGCGGCGATATGGGCGGACCGTATGTGTTCACTTATCAAGGTCAGGAAGTGAAATTGTGCTGCAAGAGCTGCAAAAAAGATTTCGACAAAGACCCGAATAAGTTCATCGTCAAGATTCGTCAGGCCGATACGGCTGGCAAAAAGTGACGGTTGAATGCCAAAAAATGTCCGGCAGAAAATTTCCGGACGTGTGATAAGTAGATTGTGAAGATGGCGCTGACACTCCTTTGCAGCCTGTTCCTGATGTTGGGACAGGTAGCGGCGCAGTGCACATTGGTTCCCAGCGCGAGCGTCGCGAAGCATAACTGTGGCTGCGGTGGCAAGATGAGTTGTTGCGCGGCAAAACAAGCTTCGGTTCCCCAACCGGTTGCGGCCACCGTGCCCGCAGGCGCGCAAAATCAAATCATCTCTTCCATTCCGGTATTAGTAGTTTGGGTTTTAACGAATACCGAAACGGTTTCCATTTCTCCGATCATCCCTGCTTCATTGTCCGCCAGCGTTGTGCCGGTCTTCGCGCGCAACTGCGTCCGGCTCATCTGATTCTTCTTGGTTAAAGCCCGTGGTGTGCCCCGAGCAGGCGCGTTGCGGATATTTCCTTTGTTCCACGGATTTTGTGCCCGTGAATTTTCCCTGAAATTTTCTGTCGCGCACAGACGGCAGTAATATAAAAAATAAATATTTATGAAAATAAAAATTATTCTGACGGTCACGTTGGCGGTGGTTTTAGGCGGCGGTTTGATGTGGATTGCAACTAAACATGCAATGGCGGCAGACACGGCTCCAGCCAGCCAGAAAATAGCGTATTACACTTGTCCGATGCACCCGTCGGTCAAGGCAGACAAGCCGGGCGATTGTTCGATTTGCGGCATGCACCTCGTGCCGGTCTATGCCAGCAACACGAGCACCAACGCTTCGTCGGCCAGCGTCGAAAGCAAAGCCCCCGCGATGATGCCGGGCTGTTGTTCGTCGGGAATGAGTCATTAACCGAAACAAAATCATGAAGCACAAAATATTTATATTTGTGTTGCTCGTGGTGTTCGTCGGTGCGGGTGTAGTGTGGATGGCCAAAAGCCATTCGCCCGCATCCGCGACGGCGGCGGCGAGCGGACGCAAAATTCTGTATTACCAGAGCTCGATGCATCCGTGGATCAAGTCCGACCAACCGGGCAAGTGCCCGATTTGCGGTATGAACCTCGTGCCGGTTTATGAAGGTGATGCGACAGGCGACACCAACATGGTTGCGCTCAACGCTGATAGCGTCAGCGCCATCAATGTGCAGACGGAAGCCGTCCAGCGCCGCGCCATCACGCATACGATTCACGTCATCGGTCGCATCCAGAAAAATTCCGCGACGGCGGCGTGGTTCGCATTCGACGTTTATGAGCGCGATTTGCCTTGGCTCAAGACGGGCCAGAATCTCGAAGTCACGTTGCCGTCGGTGCCGGACAAAATTTATTCGGCGCAAATTCGGCAGCACAGCTCGCAGACATTTGCCGATCGCAATTTGGACGACATGAGTGACAGCACAAAAATTCGCGCAGAGATTCTTGACCCGCCGGTGGAAGTGCCCGGCTTTGAGGGAAAAGCATTCTTCAACAATCTTCACGCCGAATCGCACATCGCTGCGACGACCCCGGAAGTGTTGTCCGTCCCGCGCAGTGCCGTGATTGCGCGCGACAGCAGTCCGATTGTTTACGTTGAGAAAAGTGCTGGCTACTACACCCCAAAAAAACTGACGCTCGGTCGCATGGGTGATGAATATGCCGAGGTGCTGGCCGGTCTCGACGACGGTGACAAAGTGGTTATAAACGGCAATTTGCTGATTGATGCCGAGGCGCAAATCACGAGCGGGAGATAATTTTATGATCAATCGCATCATCGAATGGTCGCTGCGCAACCGTTTCCTCGTCATCTGCGGTGTCGCGCTGCTCGTTGGTTTTGGCGTGCGCGCGGTCTATCGCACGCCAGTGGATGCGATTCCCGATTTAAGCGAAAACCAGGTTGTCGTTTTCGCCGATTGGCCGGGGCGCAGTCCGCAGGAAGTCGAAGACCAAGTGACTTATCCGCTGTCGGTGAATTTACAGGGACTCGCCGGTGTGAAAACTGTCCGCGCGAATTCCATGTTCGGCTTCTCGCTCGTCACGATTATTTTCGATGACAAAATTGACAACTACTTCGCGCGCTCACGCGTGCTTGAACGGCTGAATTATCTTGGCAGCCAACTTCCTACCGGCGTCACGCCACAACTCGGCCCGGACGCGACCGGACTCGGCTGGGTCTATCAATACTATCTCGACGTGGATCCAAAAAAATCTCCACACGGCGGCTACGACCTCGGCCAGTTGCGCGCAACGCAGGATTGGTTCGTGCGCTATCAACTGAATTCCGTTCACGGCGTCGCGGAAGTCGCGACCGTTGGCGGCTTTGTGCGGCAGTATCAAATCGAAGTTTCCTCGCTGAAAATGCGCGACCGCAACGTGTCGCTGCAAACGGTCATGGACGCCGTGCGGCAAAGTAATTTGAACGTCGGTGGAAAAGTGATTGAAGAAAACGGAATGGAATTTGTCGTGCGCGGCATCGGCCTCGTGAAGTCGGCGGGCGATTTGGAAAATATCGTGCTGCAACAAAACAGCGGTTTGCCCCTGTATCTAAAGGACATTGCGAATGTGCAGCTCGGCGGTGATTTCCGGCGCGGCGCGCTGGACATTGACGGACACGAAGCCGTCGGCGGCATCGTCGTGATGCGAACGGGCGAAAATGCGATGCAGGTCATTCGCGATGTGAAGGCCAAGATCGCACAAATCGCGCCGAGCCTGCCGCCGGGCGTCAGCATCAAATCTTTTTACGACCGCAGCGAATTGATTTCGCGCACGCTCGACACGCTTAAGCACGCGCTCACCGAAGAAATTATTTTAGTGACGCTCGTCATCGTCATTTTCCTGTTCCATTTCCGCAGCATCCTCATCGTCACGCTGCCGCTGCCGCTCTCGATTTTATTCTCGTTCATTTTGATGAACCAGTTCGGCATCACGTCGAACATCATGTCGCTTGCCGGCATCGCCATTGCCATCGGTGTGCTGGTGGACGCAGGCATTGTCATGGCCGAAAATGCCATCCGCCATTGCGAACAGGCGGAAACGAAGAAAGGTTCGCGGTTGAACCAGGCCGAATCGCTACAAGTCACACTCGAAGCGGCGCAACAAGTTGGCCGGCCAATTTTCTTCGCGATGGTCATCATCATTCTCGCATTCGTGCCGGTGTTTGCTTTGAGCGGACAGGAAGGGAAACTGTTTCATCCGCTCGCTTTCACAAAAACGTTCGCGATGCTTGGCTCGACGATTCTTGCCATCACGCTCGTGCCGGCACTGTGCGCGACGTTCATTCGCGGGCCGTTTCACTCGGAAAATTCCAATCCGCTGATGAAAATTCTGCTGGCGATTTACAATCCACTTTTGGATTTGGCGTTGCGCTTCCGCAAAATTGTCATTGGAATTGCCTTGATTACATTGGTCGTCGCGCTGGTTCTAGCATTTGGATTGCCGCAGAAAATTGTTTCTAAACTTTCAACCTTGAACCCTGAACTTGCAACCAAGCTGAACGGCATGGGCAGCGAATTCATGCCGACGCTGAATGAAGGCAGTTTGTTGTTCATGCCGGTGCTGTTGCCGAGCACGTCGCTGACGGAGGTGAAAAAGATTTTGGCGTGGCAGGACGCGACCATCAAACAGTTGCCGGAAGTTGCCAGCGTCGGCGGAAAACTTGGTCGGTCCGAAACTGCGACCGATCCTGCGCCGGTGGAAATGATTGAGACGACCATTATGCTCAAGCCAGAAGCGCAATGGCGCGCGGGCATGACGAAGGAAAAACTCATCGCGGAGCTTGAAGAAAAATTGTCGAAGATGCCCGGCTACGTTCCGGGTTTTTTGCAGCCGATTGAAAACCGCATTTTGATGATCAGCACCGGCATCCGCGCGCAAGTCGGCATAAAAATTCTCGGTGACAATCTGGACGAACTGCAAAAGAAAGCGTTCGAGGTTGAGCGCGTGGTGCGCACGATTCCCGGTGCGGTTGGCGTCGCGGCGTCGCGCACGCAGGGCAAGCCGTATCTCGAAATCGAAGTTGACCGCACGGCGATGGCGCATCACGGTTTGCGCGCGCAGGATATTTTGGACGTGGTCGAAGCGGGCATCGGTGGTGAAAATATTTCCACGGCGATTTCCGGGCGCGAAAGAATTCCAATTCAAGTGCGTCTCGAGCGCGGCGACCGCGACGATATCGAACGGCTCGGCGATATTTCAGTTCCCGTTGGTGATGGTAAATTTATTCCGCTCGCGCAAGTGGCGAAAATCAGCCGCGAAGTTGGTCCGAGCGAAATCGCCAGTGAAAACGGGCGATTGCGCGTATTCGTGCAGGCGAACGTCGAGGGCCGCGACCTCGCCGGCTTCGTCCGCGAAACGCAGGCGCGCATCGCCAAGGAAGTTTCATTGCCGCCCGGCATGACCATCGAATGGAGTGGCCAATACGAAAATCAAATTCGCGCGCAGAAGACATTGCAGGTCATCGTGCCAGCGGCGCTATTCGTGATTTTTATTTTGCTCTTCGTCGTCTATCACAGTTTCAAGGAGGCCGCGCACGTCATTCTCGCGGTGCCGTTCGCACTGACCGGCGGCGTATTCCTGCAATGGTGGCTCGGCTATAATTTTAGCGTGGCGGTTTGGGTTGGCTACATTGCGCTGTTCGGCACGGCAATTCAGACCGGCGTCGTGATGGTCGTCTATCTTGATGAGGCGGTGAAAAAGAAAATGGCCGAGCGCGGCGCAGACTTTTCCCGCGCTGATTTGATTAAAGCCGTGAAGGACGGCGCGCGGTTGCGGTTGCGACCGAAGGTGATGACGGTGGCTACGATTGTGGCCGGTCTGCTGCCGATTTTGTGGAGCACGCGCACGGGCGCAGAAGTCATGAAGCCGCTGGCGACACCGGTGATTGGTGGTATGTTGAGCAGTCTTGTCCACATTCTCATTGTGACACCGGTGATTTTTTGCTGGCTACGCGAGCGGGAGATGAAAAAACTTTCGACAGCATCCGTGGGTGCTGCCGTCAACCAAACCACCACGGAGAAATAAATACAAAACCAATGAAACCATAATTATATTGGCTGTTATTGCGGTCGCGGGATTATTCCTGACGACGGGTTGTGCGAGTTGCTGCAAGAAAGATGCTGCCTGTGCCAAGCCGGCCATGAAATGCGATGGTAGTTGTTGCAAGGACGGTGCGACGTGTGCCAAATGTTGCACGGATGCGGCGGGTTGCGCGACGTGCTGCAAAAATAATCGAAGCTAAATCACCTCGCCGGGGCGGAAACGTCCCGGCGATTTTTTTATCCACGAAACGAACAGAATAATTTGCGCCGCCACGGATTTCCGATAAGAATCAGCGCAACTTACATGGAAACTATTTCAACGACTGAACTGGATGCGTTATTGACGGCGATGATTAGCAGCGCCGAGGGAATTTCCGATTTGTTATTCGTGGCCAATCGGCCGCCGCAGATGGAAGTTCATGGCAAGATCAAACCGTTCGTTTCGGACGCAACCGCACCGATTCTGACGAGCGCGCATATCGAGGGACTCGCCAAGGCCATCATCAATAATAATCTCCGCCTGTTAACGGATTTGGACAACCAAGGTTCTTGCGATTGCAGTTATTCGTTGCAGGACAATTGCCGCTTTCGCGTCAATGTTTACAAGCAAAACGGCAATTACGCGATGGTGCTGCGGCGGCTGCAATCCAAAATCCCCTCGCTCGCCGCGCTGCAATTGCCGGCAGTTTTTCGTGAGGTGGTCAAAGAAAAAAACGGAATTATTTTTGTGACCGGCGGCACGGGCAGCGGCAAGACGACCACGCTGGCGGCATTGCTGAACGAGATCAATCAGAGCGAGGAAATTCACGTTGTTACACTGGAAGATCCAATTGAATTTTTGCATCCGCACAAAATGGCCACTTTCAGCCAGCGCGAGATGGGCCGGGATTTTTTTAATTTTCCTGACGGCCTCCGCGCCGCGCTGCGGCAGGCGCCAAAAATTATTTTCGTCGGCGAAATTCGCGACCGCGACACAATGGAAATCGCGTTGACGGCGGGCGAAACCGGCCATTTGGTTTTGAGCACGCTGCACACGATTAGTGCGAGCCAGACCATCAACCGCATTCTTGGCATGTTCACGAAAGACGAGGAACAGCAGGTGCGCGAACGGCTCGTCGGTTCGCTGCGCTACGTCGTCAGCCAGCGGCTCGTGCCGAAAAATGGCGGGGGACGATTGCTCGTGACGGAATTGATGGGCAGCAATCTGCGCTCGCGCGAAGCCATCGGGCTGGGTGAAAGCGACAATCGCCGGCTTGCCGACATCATCGAAGCGGGCAGCACCGCCGGCTGGCACAGCTTTGAGCAATCGCTTGTGCGCGCTTACGAAAATGATCTGGTCACGCAGGAAACGGCGTTGCTGTATTGCATCAATAAATCCGCCATGCACCAGCGACTCGACACCATCAACAAGCGGCGCGAAACCGTGACTTCTACTTTGGACGGCGTGCGATTAAAAATGGATCATAACGCGACCAAAGCTCCTGTTATTCCCAAACCAGTAATCAAGCCCGCCGGCGAAAACCCGCCCGCCTAACGCGCGCCATCAATCTTTTTTCTGCGTCGGCGTCTTGAGCGGATACAAACCGGGGCAGCAGCCGAATGTCTCGTGGAACGCGGCGCTGAAATGGCTCAAGCTGTTGTAACCGACTTCGAGCGCCGTTTCAGTGACGTTGTGCTCGCGGGATTTTAGCAGTTCCGCCGCGCGCTCCATCCGCAGCTCGCGCAAATGTTGCGTGATGGTGTGGCCGGTTTGCGCGGAAAAAATCCGGCTCAAATAAAAATGGCTGCAACCGATTTTCTTCCCCAATTCTTCCAAGGTCGGCGGCGTGGCGAGATTTTGCTTCAATAAAAAAATCACCTGTTCGACGCGCTCTTGCGCGACGCGTTGCTGGCGCGAGCAGAACATTTCCGTTTCTGGCGGCGGCTGGAGAAAAAACGTCACGGCCAGTTCCAGTGCCTTGCATTGATACCACAGCGATTGCGCCGCCGCATAAACCGGCGGCTGGCGCAGCGTGGAAATGAGTTGTTGTTGCGCCGCTGTAAGTCGCACCGTCGCGCCGGTGGTTGGCGCGGCGCTCGAATTTTCAATCGCCGCGCGCACGACCGGATGCAGCATGGTTTCCATGCCAGCAAGATGTTTCGCGAGAAACGCAGTGGAAAATTCCACGGTGAGAAATTGATGCGGCTCGTTCGCCGCGCGCTTCGCCGTCAGCGGTTCATTTTTGCGATGATAAAATCCCACCGTGCCGGGCGCAAATTCGGCGCGGCTGTTTTTGCTTTCCACGAAACCGTTGCCTTCGAGATTCAGGCAAAGCTCGACGCAGCCCGGATGAAAACTTGCGCCCCAATCAAATTCCCGCTTCGCAAAAAAATCGTGCCACTCGATGCTGTAACCCGCGCCGTGAAAACTGCCGAAGAGCGGTTGCCAGCCTTTACCGACATCGCGC
Source organism: uncultured Verrucomicrobia subdivision 3 bacterium (assembly GCA_903833055.1). GTDB lineage: Bacteria > Verrucomicrobiota > Verrucomicrobiia > Limisphaerales > UBA11358 > UBA11358. Next base: position 39,659 of record CAILDU010000075.1, read on the forward strand.
CACGCGTCCGCTTCGGTGAACGGCGCAGCCTGACGGCGAGGATTCCCGGCTGAAGCAGCGGATTTCACGGCGGACAAAATTTATTCGTTCACGCCGAGCTTCTTTTCCCACGCGGCAATTTTTTTGAATAAGTCGGGCAGGCGTTGCA
>CAILDU010000076.1 GCA_903833055.1 uncultured Verrucomicrobia subdivision 3 bacterium
ACGCGAAACGTGCCAAGTGTGCCGGAAAGCGTTGCGTCCAATCGCCGTGCACTGATACCCCAGCCATCGCCATCAGTCGCGGTGTCCTGCCAAACCACAAAACCACCAGTGGATGAAATCGCAGCGGAGGGAAAAACTTGATCACCCGGCAACGAGCCAACAACGGCGTATTCCGTGCCATTGGTTCCGTAATAATTGGTCTGGGCAGAAGCAGCGAGCGACAGCGTCAATAGCCAACCGGCACACGCGGCAATAAAACTGGGGCGGATGGTTGTTGGCATCACGAGAGTTGAAGAAAATAACCCACCTCGGCGGGTTTGTCTAAAAATTCCCGACGCGTGTTTCATCACACTGGCCATCTGGTTGATCCAACTGTGCAAATTCATTTTCAAATCAAATCAATTCTGCCTGTTTTTCGCCGAGCGCACCCAACGCCGCGAGCATGCCCTTAAATCCCCAGCCGGCATACAACCGGCGCAATGCTTTGCTATCACCTGCCCGCACCACCAAATTTTCCGGCACAAATTCGCATGGCACTTCCGGCAGCCGCACCAATTTCTGGTTGCGCACCACGTTCGCCGTCGAATCGCGCAATGACTGGCGCAATTTTTCCGACTTCACTTCGTCCAACCGCGCCAACAAATTTTCCACCGATCCAAATTGTCTTAGCAATTCGGCGGCGGTCTTCGGCCCTACGCCGGGCACGCCGGGGATGTTATCCACCGCATCGCCCATCAGCGCCAGCCAGTCCGCCACCTGCTCCGGCTCCACGCCGGTTTTGGCGAACACTTGTTCGCGTCCCCAAATCGTTCCAGTCTTGTCGTTCGGATTGACCAATCTAATCCGATCCGAAACCAACTGCATAAAATCTTTGTCGGAACTGGCAATCACCACGTTCCTACTGTTCGCCGCCTGCCGCGCGAGCGTGGCGATGTAATCATCCGCCTCAACGCCGTCTGCGCGATAACTGGCGATTCCAGCCGCCACCAAAAAACTTTCAATCTCGTCAAACTGTGGCCGCAAATCCATCGGCATTTCGGGCCGCTGCGCCTTGTAATCCGGCAACGCCGTCATCCGCTCTGCACTCAATCCACCATCCCACACCACTATCAAATGCGTTGGCTGCAAGGCCGTCCGCATTTTTTCCAGCATTTTAACGAAACCATAAATGGCATTCGTCGGTTTGCCTTCGGGCGAACGCAATTCTCGGATTGCGTGAAACGCTCGGTAGGCGTAGGCGTGCCCGTCAATAATCAGTAACCGGCTCACTGGTTGACCACGGGCGGCGGAATCTTCTGCGTGGTTTCCGTCGCCTTGACAGCTCCCGGCGGCTGCGGCGGAACGGCGGTCTGCGCAAACGGCAGGTCGTCGTCGGAATGCACACGGTTACCGGCCGGATCCACAATGGTGGCAGTGACAAAAATCATCAGATTTTTTTTCTGCGTCGTCTTGCTCTGGCTCTGAAATAATTTTCCCACCATCGGCAAATCACCGATGACTGGCACAGTGTCTTTGGTGGACTGAACTTCTGAGGAGATAAGACCGCCAATGACGACGGTCTGATTGTCCCAGACGTTCACGGTGGTGACCACTTGGCGCACCGTAAAATACGGCAACACAACAGGAAGTTGCACCACGTTCAAATTGCCGGTCACGTTAGGAACTACTGGCGGCGTCTGGTAACCGTCAAAAACGGTCACGGATGGGATGAGCGCCATGTTAATGGTGTAGCCATCCGACAAGACATAAGGCACAACGTCCAGAATCGGTCCGACTTCCACCGGCTGGGTGGTGAAGGTGATGGCGGACGTGCCCGCCTGATTGTTGACGTTCTGCGCGCGGACAAATTGCGCGGCCAGCGCGAGTGACACCACCAGCGCCAATTTGATGCCGTCGTTTGCTCGTAAATTTTTCATATTAGCCTTTTCGGTAATTAAATTATTGTCCGGCAGCGTTGCCGTTGCCGCCGGTGTTATTGCCGGTGCTGGCGGAAGCGCCCTGCTGATAGTTCACGCCGGTTTCAATCGTGATGATTTGCGTGGCACGCATTTGCGTCTGCCGACCGCTGGTGGTGGTCACTTCCGGTTCGGCAAGCGCTTCGAAGCCGCTGCGTTGTTGCAGCGCGTGAATGACCATGCGGAAATTCGGGTCAGTCAAAATACCCGTAATCGTGCCCAGAGCCGGCGCCGAATTACGCAGACCGCCAGTCAACAACTGATCGCTGGCTGAACCCGGAATTACCGTGGCCGCCGTGTTGCCTGGAAAAGCACCCAACGGATTGGCGGCGGATGCCGGGACGTTCAGCGAAGGCGAACTGCCGCCGGTGCCGACAATGGAGCCGCTGCCATTCATGTTGAATTGGCCAAGATACCAGTCAAAACCGAGTGCCTTGCTGTCATCTTGCTGCACTTCGATAAAGCGCGCCTTAATGTGCACTTGCGGGGCGACTTCATTCAGCGTCTCAATAGCACGTTCAATCGTGTCCAAATCTTCCGCCGTGGCTTTCACAAAAAGTTTTCCAAGCCGGTCATTGAAGAAAATAGATTTGCCCGGCGGCTGTTCGAGATTGACTCCGAGCGTCGTGAAAAATGCGCGGGCTGCCACACTGACATCCGAAGCCGGGTTGACCGTCGTTATACTACGCAAACCGCCACCGCCGCCACTAGCCGCGCCGCCAGCCCCGCCGCCAGCAGTGCCCCCCAAATTGGCCGTTGCGCCGCCTTGCTGACCACCGCCACCGCCACCGCCACCACCGCCGCCACCACCGCTGTTGCCAGAACTGCGCAGTCCGCCAGCTCCTGAAAAGGCATTCACAACGCCGACGACTGCGCCGCCGTTGTTCTGACCGCTGCCACCACCACCACCGCTATTACCACCGCCACCACCGCTGTTACCACCACCACCACTACTACCGCCGCTGCTGCTGACGGAACCGAAGGTGGTCGAACTGACGCTTTCCAGACCTGAATAAAATGTGTTTGGATCTACTTTGAAGACGCGGCTAAAAAGCTGCGGTGTTTCCGCTCCCTTGGCGGAAAATATTACGGCAAAATCCTGAACCGAGTATTTAACCGGATGGTCGCACACCAACTGGATGGCGTCCAAAACATCCGCCAAACGCACATCAGTCAGGTTCGGAATTTTTACAATGAACGCGCCCACGTCAACGGCTTCGCCAGTGCCGCCCGCACCTGCCGCCGGAGCGGCTGCCGGCAGACCTGTGGCCGGATCAATCGCCGGCGCGCCGGGCGCGCCGAAGGCTCCGGGCAAACCGCCGCCTGCAGGCGCGGCCACCGCTTGACCCGACTGATCAGGATTAGGATTAATCAGAAAGTTAATACCTTTGCGTTCCGGGTCGCGATCTTTGGCCAAGCGTGAAAGGTCGCGTAACACTTCGCTCAAAGGTTGGCCGTCGTAAGAAACGGATTCGAGACGAATGCGATTGAGTTTGGCAACGATGGATTGACGACCGGGGCCGGTGTAAACCAGCGTATTAGTGGCGTAGGAATTGGGCACTGGCAGTGCATTTTTGGACGTAGGCAGAATCCAATGTTTTTCCACCTGCGACATGCGTTTTTGCGTGTCCACCGCGTGCATCGCCGCCTCGCGGGCAAACTTGGCCTGCTGAATTAAATTCAAATAATAGAAAGCCGCCGGACTGTCGGGATCCAAAACAAGCGCCTGATTTAATTTGTTTTCAGCATCATCCAGCTTGCCCATTTCGTAAAGCAATTTCCCATCTTGCACCAAGGTGCCAGCATCCGTTTTTTGCGTGGACACTTGCGAAGCCTGTTCCACAGCATCAGCACTGGGTATCTGCCCTTTCATGGCGGCAATCATCTCATCGTTTTGTTTCTTGAAGGCCAAGGCTTCAGAGTTTTTTGGGTTCACCTTCAAGACTTGTTGCACCTGCGTGGCCGCATCACGCAAATCGCCTCGCGCCTGATCTTCGCGCGCCAGCGCAAGCCGAGTGCGGGACAGACCGTTCATGGCTTGGGCGGCTTCGGCATCAATGCCTGAACCAATTTGCCCAACCATTTCGCAGGATTCTTGATAAAGCTTGGCGGCGGCAACGGTGTCGCCCCCCAATTCCACGCGGCGGGCTTCGGCCAATTTTTGGCGCAACACGATGGTGTTGGCCTGGCGCAATACGGCTTCGTTGACCGCGATGGCGGTGGAATTATCCTGGGCGGGCACAGCAGCGGGCAAGGCCAGCAGGGCGGCGAGGCCGAGTAAAATGAGGGCGGCTTTTGTCATGGCAATATGAGGTTCGTCAAAGTGGCGCGGTTCAATGTAAGATTTTTAACAGTCAGGGCGCAAATGGCAAAGGAGTTTTTTTTCCATTTGATTGATCGGACAAAATTAATTCGTTCTGGTTGACTTCAACCACGATATAATCCGTCCCGCCAAAGGAAACTTTGTCGCCCACGCGACGACCGCGAAACACCCGCTTTTCCGGATCATAACGGAAGTCCGCCGTGTAAGCGTCAATGCGGCGAAACGGCTTGGTGGGCAGCAGCGTGATGGTCTCGCCGGTGTCCAAAAGTTTGAGAATAAAAGCGTCGGGATTTTCCGCCGCACCCTTCACATCCACCAACGTAAACGTGTCATTCTTGTCGCCCTTGGAAGCATAGTGTTGCTGCTTACGACGCTTGGCGGGCGTGGCCGCCGTCTGTTTTTCCACACCGAAAACATAGCGGACATCCATTCCGTTCGTCGCCACTTGATCCAGCGTCAGCACCAGATACAACGGCGCGATATTCGTCACCACGACGACTTGCGCGGTCAGCGCGGCCTTTCTCACCATCTGGCCATCCAACGTTTTCTGCCACTCGAACGGATTGAATACTTTATTGCCTGTTTCAAAATCCAAAGCAAAGGACGATTGTAGCCGCGTCATCGCCTCGCTATTGGTCGTCATATCCAAATCTGGTAACGCCTTCACGCGCGGAGCCAGCACGTCTTGGGCTAGGCGATCCATCGAATCCTTGTCAGACTTAATATAGAACAGCATGAACACGAGCACGCCAATCAGACCCGCCAGCATGAAGCCGAGCAAAATCTTTTCGTAATGTTTTTTGAGAAATTGCATTTTAACTCTTCGGCAATAGTTTCACGAGCCCGACTTCCAACGAGACGCGCAAGAGCTGTTCTTTCAAAACTGTGGGCAAACCACCTTTGCCGGTCACGGGCGCAACAACTGGCGGCATTTGTCCCGGCATTCCCGGCAGCGCCCCCGGTGGGAAGCCACCTGGCATTCCGGCAGCGTCCGGCGCGGACGTCGCCGCACCGGCTGGCTGGATGTTGATGGACTTAATCAAAAACATATTCGTGGACGTCGCAAACGCGCTGACAATCCGCGATAACTCCGGCGTGAAACAGCGGAATGTGACCACGTAGGGCGTAATGACTGCCAAATCATTTGTGACTGAATGTTCATCAATGTAATCACCCTGCGCGCCGGCTAAATCATCCTCGGAAACGCGCACCCGCTGAATGCCGTCCAAAGCATTCGCACGCGTGGAAAATATAGTTTCCACGATTGCCCTGACCTCGCCCAACTGCTGGGCCAGCGGCTCCAAACTGCCCGGCGCAAATTTTACCAGTGCCCGCTCGGCGGAAAATGAAAAGTCATACTTCGGCGGCAGCAGCACTCCGGCGCTTTCCGCCTCGTGTTGCATCGCATCCACCGTGCGGCGCAACGCACCGGCAAAAGTCTCGCTGCTGATGCTGCCCGACGGAATGGACGGAATGGGCTGAAAAAATTTCTCGGATGATTTCATCCACGCCAGTAATTGCTGCTGCTGTTCTTTCGCAATTTTGGTGTTGTCAATTTTCTCATTGCCCGGCGACGGCGTCTGCGTCTGCAAACTTTTCAGCGTGCCGTAAATTTCATTGAGCTTGTCCGCCGCCTCGGAGTTACGGTTCCAATCCTTGTAAATATAAAACCCGCCCGCACCGAGAAACCCCAAGGTCACGATGCCGCCAATCACAAAAAATAAATGTCGTTTAATCCAGCCCATATCAAAAATTCAGCGGATTGAGCGGCGTCACGCTCACTGTAAACGTAAACGTGCCATTGGAATCATCCGGCGTAATCTGGCCGGTCAACTGCGTCGCCTTGGCATCCACCAGTGGCGATTTACTAATCTCGGTCTGAACCGCAAAGGCGATTTCACTGTCCGGCACATCTACGCCAACCAGTCTGACCGCACGGCAAAGCAGTGTGATAGCGTTATTGGTATTGGCCATCGCCGATTGTCCAGCATCAACGACGGGCGGCGCTTCTCCGGGCATTCCCATGCCGGGCATGGGCGCTACCGGACCCGTTCCGACACTGCCCAAATTCGCAGCAGAAGTCATATTTTCCACCCAGATGCCGACATCCACACCGGCTTTTTGCGCTGAAAGTTTTTTCTTAATGTCATCCTCGGAACGAAGCAGCGCGCGGCGCATATCCGCCAGAAAATCACCCCAATAATAACGTTGCTGCATCCACGTCATCACTTGCCCCGCTTCTTTCTGCGTTTTTTGCAGTTTTTTGTAGGCGGCGTTAAACCGCTCCACCTTGTGATTCAACTCATCCACCTTCGGGCCTAGTCGGGCGATTTCCGCTTCTTTATTGACCGCGAGCTTCTGGAACAAAAACCCAACGCCAAATGCAACCAGCACCAAGCTGATAACCGTCGCGACAAAATAAGGTTTCTTCTGATTGACCGCCTGCCAGCGCAACGTGCTATCCGGCATCAAATTCATTTCCACCGGGCAGTTCGCCAAATTACGCAGTCCGAGGCCGACGACTTCGCCCATGGCGTGCGCGACGCGTGACAATTCTTCCAAATTCACCGACGGATCAATCTGCGTGTTGCGGAACGGATTAAAATATTCCACCGGCACATTCAGCTTTTCCGCAAAAAACTGCGCCGTGTAAGGCATGATGCTCGCGCCGCCGGACAAAAATAATCTCACTGGCGCCGTGCCGCCCTGCTGGCCGCGATAAAACTGCATGGTCTGATTGACCTGGATGTGCAATTTAGTCATGAACTGGCGCGCGATTTTTGAAATCGCCGCTTGATTCACATTTTCCGGCTCTTCATACGCGCCGCCCAGGCTGACAAATCCTTCCGCGATTTTAATTTTTTCCGCCTCGTCAAATTTCAACTTCGCCTCGGTCGCAAAATCCTGAGTGATGATATTTGCGCCTAAATTAATACTGCGCGAAAAAACTTTTCCTTTTTCAAAGAACAGCAAGTTGCTCGTCTTCGCACCGATGTCGAGCAGCATCGTGCAATCTTCGAGGTCGGGATAGTTATAGCGGAACGCGTTGCACAACGCGGCGGGCGAAGCGTCGCATAATTGCAAGTTCAACTTCGCCTGCGCAGCCACGCGGAAAAGTCCCTCGACAATTTCCGACTTAATGGCGACGAGCAGCACTTCCAATTCACCGCTCGCAGCTGCGCCGAGGATTTGATAATCCCAAACCACTTCGCTCAACGGAAAGGGAACATTCTGCTGCGCTTCGTATTGAATAATCTGCCCGACTTTCGCCGCGTCCACCGGCGGGAGCTTTACAAACTTGGAGAAGACATGGAATCCAGGCGCGCAAACATTGACGTTTTTTGACTTGAGACCTTTTTCAGCAATCGTCTCCTGCAATGCCTGCAAAATAATTTTTTCACGAGAAGCTTCCTGCGAACCTTCCAGCCCGAGCGGCTTGATGGCGAAATTTTTCAGCCGCAATCCGCCCGCCTCGTCAATTTCAAACTCGGCGAGCTTGAGGCTGCCGGCTCCGAAATCGACGGTCAAAAATGACTTGGTGTTCAGCATGGATTATACAACCTGCCACTACAAAAAATTTCGGGTGCGAATTTTATGTGTGGCAGCACGAAGTGATTACGCCATAACCGCGAG
>CAILDU010000077.1 GCA_903833055.1 uncultured Verrucomicrobia subdivision 3 bacterium
CGGCGCTCTGCCGAGACGCCACTACGATTCAAACCGGCGGCAAACGCAGCGTCGCATCCAGCGGCGGCAATTCTGATAAATCTTTTCCGCCCGTGCCGCCGCCGAGCTTTTGCAATTTTTCACCCGAAGGTTTAATGCGCGATTCGTAACTGCCCACTGCCTGATTGAACGCGCGATTCGCCGTGTCCAGTCCGCCGCGAATTTTTTCCAGATGCTCGGTGAACGTCACCACGCGCACAAAAAGTTCCTGTGCCGCCTCGGAAATTTTCTGCGCGTTCTCCGTCTGCGCGTGCTGCTGCCAACTGACGGAAACCGAACGCAGCAGCGCAATGAGCGATGCGGGCGTCGCGAGCAAAATTCTTTTTTCCGCCGCCCAAATAATTAAATCGTGGTCGCCTTCCAACGCCGCGCTGAACAACGATTCCGCCGGCACAAATAAAACGACGTAATCCAGCGCGTTCGGAAACTGGCGTGGATAATCGCGGTCGGCCAGCGCTTTGATTGTTCCTTTAAGTTTGGCTGCGTGCGCCGCGAGAGCTTCCGCACGTTTCACCGGCTCGGCGGATTCCAGCGCGTTGAGAAAATCAAAATCTGGAACCTTCGCGTCCACGATGATGAAACGGTCGCCGGGCAATTTTACGATGAGGTCAGGACGATTTTCGCCGGAAGAAGTTTGCTCCGTAAAATCGCAATGCGCGCTCATGCCCGCCGCCTCGACGACGCGTCGCAACGTTTCTTCCCCCCACTTGCCGCGCGCCTGATTTGAATGTAACACCAGCCGGAACTGCTGCGTCTCCGCCGCGAGCGACTGGTTGGATTGTGCCAATGTTTCCAAGTGCTTTTTGACTTCGCCGAGCGCGGAAGATTGCGCGGCGGAACTCTGCTGCAAATTTTTCTGATACGTTTCCAACTGCTGTTTCAACGGCTCGACCAAACCTTTAATCGCTTCCTGTCGCTGCGCCAAATCGCCTTTCGCCGTTTCCTGAAATTTGCCAAACGACTGCTCCGCCAGCCGCAAAAATTCCGGCGCGGATTGTTTCAGCGCGTCCGCGCTCATCGCCTTGAACGCCTCGCGCAAATCGGCGATGGCTTTTTCCTGCGCGGCCTTCCCGTCGCGCAAAGTTTGTTCGTGCAACGATTTTTGTTCCGCGAGAATTTTTTCCGCCGCCGCCTGATTTGCCTGCGCGGTCGCGAGCGAAGTTTTGCTCTGCAAAAGCTGTTCGCGTGTTTGCGTAATTTCCGTTTCGCGTTGCGCGAGTTGCTGGCGCAATTCATTTTCCAGCCGCGCGTCAGACGGCGCGACGGTTTGTTTGCGTCCGCCGACCAGCCAGCCGATGAGCAGGCCAAGGCCACCGCCGATAATCAGGCCAATCAATAAATAAGCGCCGTTAGACATTTTAGAAATGCGCGACGACTTCGATTTCTACGCTCGCGCCTTTGGGCAGCGCGGCGACTTGCACGGTGGAACGTGCGGGAAAATTCTCCGTGAAATATTTTGCGTAAACTTCATTCATCGCGGCGAAGTCGCCGAGGTTCGTCATGAACACCGTGCTTTTCACGACGTTGGCAAAGGTCAGTTTTTGGTCGTCGAGAATCGCCTTCACGTTTTCCAGCACGCGTTCGGTCTGCGCCTTGATGTCGCCGGAAATTAAATTTCCCGTGGCGGGTTCAATGGGGATTTGTCCGGCGCAAAATAGCAAATCGCCAACGCGAACGGCGTGATTGTAAGGGCCGACGGCGGCGGGAGATTTGGCGGGTTTGATGATGGTTTTAGTGGCCATAAACGTGACGACCAGTTTTGCGCCTTTGGGCGTGCGGGTCAAGGAAAGCACAGTTAAATCCGAATGATTTAAATTAACTCGACAATTTTTTGAATTGGTCAAACATGAATTAGTCGGAGTCCAAAAGAAAAATACTCTATGAAAATTTTTGCTGCCGTATTTTTGTGTCTTATTTGTCTGACCTCTTACGCGGGAATTGCTGATGAATATGATATTGTTAGCTTTTATAAAGCAATAACACCAGCCGACGGGACAAAAGTTGTAGATTCGATTGGCAGTCTCAATGACGCTCAATTAATTTTGGTGCCAGTTGTCATCAGCGCTGGCGATTATGCGGTAACAGTTACGCGCAAGGGTTCTAATCTCTATAAAGTAGATGGCAAGGATTTGTATATTGAGACAAAATTTTGCTACCAATATTCATATAGTCAAAAAGTTGTTTTAAAAGTTGAAAGCAGTTATGGCTTGCGAAAAGGGGTTGTCATTTTCAAAAGCCCTTTAGATGATTAAATTACGATCTGTGTTTGACGTGCTTTGGTGTAGACCTTCCTTTTCCTAATTTCATTCGCCCAACTAGCGCGACGCTGCTATTCTGCGCGGCCAAATAAATGTCTGTTTCAAAACATAGCGCGGAAGCCATCGCGCAATTGAAAGCCGCCGCGGCGATTCTGGAGCAAGCGTCGGCCAATCGCGCGCTGCTCGGTGCGTTGAGTCAGGAGGAACGCACGCGTCTGCTGAAAGCGGCGGGTGATATTTACTGCCCCGATCTCACGCAGCGCCGCAAGCTCGTGAAGGCCACCGTCAAACAGCGCAAGGCCGAGAAGAAACAGAAGGACGACACCAAGCTCAACGAAACCGGCATCCGAAAACTGCGCCGCGAAAAAGTTTTCACCACGCCCAATGTTTTTCCGCCGCTCGATTTCAAACAGGAAGAAGTTGCCGACAATCCCGACTTCCGCGAAGTCGTGGAACCGCAGAATTGCTACATCTGCAAACAGGATTACTCCACCATCCATCATTTCTACGATCAGCTTTGCCCGAAGTGCGCGGAGCTGAATTTCTTCAAGCGCACCGAGTCTGCTGACTTGCGTGGTCGCGTGGCGCTGCTCACCGGCGGGCGCGTGAAGATTGGTTATCAGGCGGGCATAAAACTGTTGCGCGCGGGCGCACAACTCATCGTCTGCACGCGTTTTCCGCGCGACTCCGCGATGCGTTACGCCGCGGAACCGGATTTCAAAGACTGGGGCAGCCGCCTCGAAATCTTTGGTCTCGATTTGCGGCACACGCCGAGCGTGGAAGCGTTTTGCAAGCATCTGCTCAACACGCGTTCGCGCCTCGACTTCATCATCAACAACGCTTGTCAGACCGTGCGGCGTCCGCCGGATTTTTACGCGCACATGATGGAGCGCGAGCACGGGCCGTTGCATGACCTGCCACCAGAGGCGGCAAAACTCTTGGGCGCTTACGAAGGTTTGCGCGGTTATCACATTTTGCCGGAAGCCGGTGGTGCGACGGCTGTTCAGAAAAATGTTTCGTCCATTGCCGGTCTCACGCACGCGGCCGCGCTCTCGCAATTGCCGCTGCTCGCGGAGGAACTCGAAGCGCAGAAGGGTTTGTTCCCGCAAGGCCAGCTTGATCAGGATTTGCAGCAGGTGGATTTGCGCGACCGCAATTCCTGGCGTTTCCTCATGCACGAAGTCCCGACGGTGGAACTGCTCGAAGTGCAGCTCGTCAATGCCGTCGCGCCGTTCATCCTCAACGCGCGGCTCAAGCC
>CAILDU010000078.1 GCA_903833055.1 uncultured Verrucomicrobia subdivision 3 bacterium
GTTTGCACGGCGGTGAAATGATTGTTATCGCGGCGCGGCCTTCGATGGGCAAAACCTCGCTGGCGATGAATGTCGCGGAACACGTGGCGGTGGAACTGAAATTGCCGGTGGGCGTGTTCAGTCTGGAAATGAGTTCGCAGTCGCTCATTCTGCGTATGATGTGTTCGCTGGCGCGCGTGAATCTGCGGAATATCCGCGAAGGGTTCATGATTGAAACGGATTTTCCGAAATTGACCAGCGCGGCGGGGCGGTTGTCGGGATCAAAATTGTTCATTGACGATACGGCAGGACTTTCCATTTTGCAGTTGCGCGCACGCGCGCGGCGCATGTCGCAACAGCATGGCATCAAGCTGTTCGTGATTGACTATTTGCAGCTATTAAACTCTACTGCGCGGCGAGCGCAGGACAACCGTCAGCAAGAAATTGCCGACATTTCGAGCGGCGTGAAAGCGCTGGCGAAAGAGCTGAATGTTCCCATCATTGTGCTGGCTCAGTTGAACCGCGAAATCGAGAAAGATAAGAGCCGGAAACCACGGATGAGCGATTTGCGCGAGTCGGGTTCGATTGAGCAGGACGCGGATTTGGTGGGACTGCTTTACAAGCCGAATGCCGGTGATGATGAAGACGGCGCGGCGACGGAAGAGAGTGACGGATTGCCGGTGAATTTAGTGATCGCGAAGCAGCGTAACGGGCCGACAGGCGATGTCCATTTGACGTTCTTAAAACCATATACACGATTTGAAACCGCAACAAAATTTAGTGACGAAGACGTGCCCGGTGGCCGGTAAATCATGAAAGCCATTTTACGGTTCGTCGCCATTTTTCTTTTGATTGGTTGCGGCACGGCGGCGTGGGCGCAGAGCATCGGGACAAAAATTACCCGCGTAGACATCAAGTTCATCGGGCCAGCTTCGGTCAGCGAGGCGCTCATCCGCGACAACATCAAACTCAAAGCGGGCGCTAATTATATTCCCGGCGGCACGCAGGACGATGTGCATTCCCTCTACGCGACGGGTCAGTTTTACAATATCCGCATCTCGGTAGATTCGGCGGATGACGGCGGCGTAATTCTCACCTACATCGTGCAAGTGCGTCCGCGCATCACGGAAATCAAAATCGAGGGCAACGTCAAATTGAAGGAGTCGAAGCTCAAGAAAAAAGTCACGGTGAAAGTGGGCGACCCGCTGGACGAACAGAAAGTTTTCACAGACGTGCAGGAAATGAAAAAGCTTTATGAGAAGCAGGGTTACTCCGACACGAAAGTTAAATATGTTCTGAACATTGATGAAGCCACCGGCCACGGCACGGTGACTTACCAGATTCAAGAAAGTCCGAAGGTCAAAATCATCCTCGTGACTTTTTTGGGCGCGGAAGCTTTTACCCAAAAAGAATTGCGGAAGGAAATCAAGACGCGCGCACATTGGATGTGGTCGTGGCTGACGGGCAGCGGTTATTTCCAGCAGGACGAGTTTGACGGCGACACGGATAAGCTCACGGAATTTTATCACAGCCACGGCTATCTCGACTTCGAAGTGAAGGACGTGAAGTTTGATCATCCGACCACCAACTCGATGATCCTAAAATTTTATATTTACGAAGGTCACCAATATAAAGTCGGTTCGGTGAAGTTTAGCGGCAACAAAGTTTTCACTGACGCGGAAATCATCAAAGGCGTGCGCGCCATCCAAAAATTCCAGAACTCCAAAGCCAAGCTCGGTGCAAACGGTTTGGTGATGGATGTGACCAATATTTTTACGCCGCAAGGTTTGGCCAAGGACACCGAAGCGGTGCAGGATTTTTACGGCAGCAAAGGCTACATCGAAATTGCGCAGGGACAGGCGTTACACGTCCAGACCGTGCCGAACATCGAAAAGGGCACGATGGATTTGGATTTTCAGGTTGGCGAAGATCAAATTTCCTACGTTCAGAAAATTGAAATTCACGGCAACCTTAAAACTAAGGACAAAGTCATTCGCCGCGAACTCGCCATCAGCCCCGGCGACGTCTTTAATATGGTGCAGGTCAAAATCAGCAAACAGCGGCTCGAAGGTTTGCAGTATTTTGACAAGGTAGATATGCGCCCGGAGCCGACCGATCCGGCGATTGCTGGCCGCAAAAATCTGATCGTAAGCGTCGAAGAACAGAATACGGGCAATTTCAGCATCGGCGCCGGTTTCAGTTCCGTAGATGCGCTCGTCGGCTACGCAGAAATTTCGCAGGGCAACTTTGATTTGTTCCACCCACCCTACTTCACCGGCGGCGGCCAGAAACTGCGCTTGCGCGTTCAGCTCGGCACGCAACGTCAGGATTACGAACTCTCCTTCACCGAGCCGTGGTTTCTGAATCGCAAGCTCGCCCTCGGCGTTGATCTTTTCCGCCACCAGTTGAATTTTGAAAGTCCGAATAATATTTATGACGAAACCCGCACCGGCGGAAAAGTCAGCCTCACGCGCGCGCTCGGCAGCGACTTCCTCATCGGCAGCGTCAGCTACACGGTTGAAGACATCGGCATTTCCCTGAACAGCGGCTGGCACGGTGGTGAGTATTCTGGAAACCCGCCGCAGGTTGTCACCCCGAATGTTCCGAACGCGATTCTCGCACAAGTCGGCGACAACCTTTATCAGCGCGTCGGCACGTCGCTCGCCTATGACACGCGCAACAGCACGCAACTGCCGAACCACGGTCAGCGCACCGAATTGTCCACCGAAGTCAGCGCGGGCAACACGGATTTCTACAAAGTGGAAGCGCACACCGCCTGGTATTTTCCCGGCCTGCTCAAAGGTCACGTCATCGAAGCCGTCGGTCGCACCGGCATCGCCGACAGCTTGCAAGGCGGCGACGTGCCGTTCTACGACCGCTATTATTTAGGCGGACTTTACTCGCTGCGCGGTTTCAAATTTCGCAACGTCGCGCCGCGTCAGGCTTACAATCCGCAAACCCCCAATGTTTCCACCGAACCCATCGGCGGCGATACTTACTGGTTCAGCTCGTATGAATACAGCGTGCCGGTTTTTGAAAAAGACGGCGGCGTGAGTTTGCGCTTTGCATTGTTCTACGACATCGGCTGCGTGGACGAACGCTCCTATTCCTACTCGCTCAATTACAGCGACGATTGGGGTCTCGGCATGCGGTTAAATATTCCGCATCTCGGCCCGTTGCGGTTGGACTACGGCATCCCCATGCACCACGACAAATACAACAACAGCAGCGGCCAGTTCCAATTTGGTGTCGGCTACACCCGCGAATTTTAATATGAAACTTTCCGTCAAAAAAATTCTCGGAACTAGCCTCGCGCTCGGCGTTGCGGCTTGGAACGTCGGCGCGCAGAGCGCGGCGCAATTCGGTAATCTGCCATTGTGGTTTGAAGCCGGTTCGCCGACACAATTCACCGCGCACGCCAGCGATTCACAATTTACCATCACGCCCGACGGTGCAACCTTTAGCCTCACCAAAAACACCGGCGAGAACGCTGGCTGCAGTTTGCAATTCGTCGGCGCGAATCCGTCCGCCCGCATTGCCGGCGACGCGCCGCTGACCGGCACAATCAATTATTTCTACGGCAGCAATCCGAATCAATGGCGGGCGGGCGTCCCGACCTTCGCGCAAGTGCGCGTGGAAAATATTTATCCCGGCATCAACGTCGTCTATTACGGCAACCGCCAGAAGTTGGAATACGATTTCAACCTCGCGGCCAACGTCAATCCATCCGTCATCGCGCTGCACTTCGCCGGCGCGGAGAAAATTTCTGTGGACGCACAGGGCGCACTCGTCATTAGTTTTAATTCCGGCGAAGTCATTCAACATCCACCCGTGGCCTACCAGACCATTCATGGCGCGCGGCAGGAAATCGCCGCCAGCTATAAAATTTTGGACGCACATACGGCGGCGTTCGCTCTCGGCGATTACAATCGCAGTGAACCGCTGGTGATTGATCCCGTGTTGAGCTTCTCCACCTATTACGGCGGCAATTTGGGCGAGACCGGCTGGGCCATCGCGGTGAATCCCATTGACGGTTCCATTTATGTCGCGGGACAAACGTATTCGTCCAAGAACACTAACAACCTTCCAACCCTGACTTTTTCCACGCCCGGCGCGTTCCAGACCAATTACCAAGGCGGCAGAGTCAGCGGCGATGCGTTTGTCGCGCGGTTTAATATCGAGTTTGATACTGACGGAAACGGAACTAATTTGAGTTTGATTTATGCAACCTACCTCGGCGGTAGCGGCAACGACGGCGCGCTCGGTCTCGCCGTGGACGCTGCCGGCAACGCCTTCCTAGCCGGCTTCACGGACTCGACCAATTTTCCGACGGCCAACGCGCTTTACCCCACCGTCAGCGGCGGCATTGATAAATTTGCCAAAAGTCATTTGACCGACGCCTTCGTAACTGAATTGAATCCCGCTGGCAACGGACTGGTTTATTCCACTTATCTCGGTGGCAACAGCATGGATGCCGCTTACGGCATTACGTTGGACGACGCCGGCAATGCCTACGTCACCGGCTACACTTACTCAACGAATTTCCCCGTAACGCCCGGTGCGTTTCAACCGAAGCTCGGCTGCACCAACACCGTTTACATCAACGCCAACGCTTTCGTGTCCGAAATTTCTGCGGGCGGCACGACCCTAAATTACTCCACCTATTTGGGCGGAACCAATTATGACGAAGGCCGCGCCCTCGCCTACAACAGTGGCAAACTGTTTGTGACCGGCTTCACGGCCTCGACCAATTTTCCAGCCACCAACTACCTACCCGCGATGGTCTTGATTGATACCAATTACTACACGAAGAAGGATCATGGTGTGCTCGTGACCAACGTCAGTATTTTTACCAACTATTTCTCCGGCGAAAAACTTAACGGTTCGACCAACAAGAATAATCGGGCTACCGACGCTTTTATCACCGCTTTCAGTGTTGATTCACCGACCAGTTTCACCCTGCTCTACTCCACCTTTCTCGGTGGCACCAATGATGATCGCGCCAACGGCATCGCCGCCGATGCCAGCGGCAATGCGTTTGTGGCTGGCTACACCACCTCCACTAATTTTCCCGATACGGTTCCCGGCCTCGCCAACTCTTATGTGCACACCAACGGGTTTAGATATGTCAATGCCACCAATGGTTTCCTGACCAAGATTTCATGGGATGGAACTAATACGAGCATCGCCTATTCCTCGATGTTCGGCGGACGCGGCGTGGATGTCGCCAACGGCGTCGCGCTTGATTCGCTCGGCAACGCCTATGTCATCGGCTCGGCCAGCAGCACGAATTTTCCCGTCACCACCAACAACATCGGTGGCGATCTTTCGGCCACCAATCATTTCGATAAGAAACGTCACAAGAGCGACGTGGTCGTCATCGCTTTCAACCCCGACGCCACCGCCCTGCTCTACTCGTTTTACTTGGGCGGCAAAGAAAATGATTATGGCAACGCCATCGCCGTGGATAAATTTGACAATGCCTACATCGTCGGCCAGACGCTTTCGACCAATTTCCCCGTAACAATTGATTCTTCCAACAGCATCAGCGCACTGCAAACACACCGCAACGGCACGAATGATATGTTCATGTCTATAATTTCGCCAAACTGACACGGCCACGGCTTCCTATCTGCACCAGCATCGAACACCATTTTTTGCTGACATCCCGTCGAGTTTCTGTTTTCCTTTTCGGCCATGAAAAATTTGCGTTACCTCATTTTAACCGTCGTTCTGCTCGTCGCCACGATTGCCTCCGCCAGCGCCCAAAGCAAAGTGGCCACCGTGGACATGAAGAAACTTTTCAACGGCTACTACAAAACCAAGTTATCCCAGACCTCCCTCGAAAATCGCAAGTCGGAGTTGCGCAAAGAAATCAAGGACATGGCCGACGGCCTCGACAAATCCCAGGCCGACTACAAACAATTGCTCGACAAGGCCAATGACCAGACGCTTTCCGCCGACGAACGCACCAAGAACCGGATTGCCAGCGAAGACAAGGCCAAGGAGATCAATAATTCCCGCGCCGCCATTGAACAATTTCAGCATCAGGCCGAGTCCCAACTGGGCGACCAGAGCCAGCGCATGAGCGTTGCGCTCGTCGGTGAAATCCAGAAGGCCGTGGCGGAAAAAGCCAAAGCCGGCGGTTACTCCATGGTGCTAAATTCCGCCTCCATCGAGGTCGTCGTCTTCGCCAATACGGACAACGACGTCACCGCCTCCGTCCTCGCCCAGCTCAACGCGGGTGCGCCGATTGATGTGACCGCGCCCACCGGTGTGCCGCTGAACATCAGCACCAACCTTTAAAAAATTATTAAGCCAGCGACGCCGGACATTTCGATGTCCGGCGTTTCTGCTTGTCACCGCCGGAGTCGTGCCACAAAATTATTTTCGTCAGGGCCTGCGGAGTGTGGACTTACGAACCCCGCCAGAGCCGGAAGGCAGCAACGGTAGTTAGCTTTGCAATTGCCGCAGTCACCCTGGCATCTCTTTCAGTTTTTAGTTGTGAGTTTTTAGTTTTGAATTACAAACCACCGCAACTAAAAATTAAGAATTAAAAACTTAAAACTCTGTGTCCTACCAAGTCATCGCCCGCAAATACCGCCCGCAGCGTTTCGCCGACGTCGTCGGACAGGAACACGTCACGCAGACGCTCGCCAACGCCATCGCGCAGAAACGCATCGCGCACGCGTATCTTTTTTGCGGCCCGCGCGGCACCGGCAAGACCACCATCGCCCGCATTTTCGCGAAGGCGCTGAACTGCACCGGCGGACCCAAAGTAGATTTCGACGATAACGACACCCGCGTTCAGGAAATCACCGAAGGCCGCGCGCTAGACGTTTTGGAAATTGACGGTGCAAGCAACAACGGCGTCGAGCAAGTGCGCGAACTGCGCGAGACCTGCAAATACTCGCCCGCCAATTCGCAGTTCAAAATCTACATCATTGACGAAGTTCACATGCTCTCCACGGCAGCGTTCAATGCGCTGCTAAAAACGTTGGAAGAGCCGCCCGCGCACGTCAAATTCATGTTCGCGACGACCGACCCGGAAAAAGTTTTGCCGACGATTCTCTCGCGTTGCCAGCGATTTGATTTGCGCCGGATTCCGTCCGCGCTCATCACCAAGCATCTGGCGGAAATTGCGGGTAAAGAAAAAGTGACGATTGACGCCGCCGCTTTACACGCCATCGCGCGCGGAGCCGACGGCGGAATGCGCGATGCCGAATCCACACTCGACCAACTCATCAGCTTTTGTGGCGACAAAATTGAAGAAGCCGATGTGCTCTCGATGTTTGGTTTGGCCGCGCAAAATCAAATTCTCAAGTTGAGCCACGCCGTGCTCGCTGGAGAAATTTCCACCGCGCTCACGCAATTGGACGAACTCGCGCGCGGCGGCAAAGACCTTGGCCGACTGCTCGGCGATTTACTGAACCACTTTCGCAACCTGCTCATTTACCAAGTATCCAAAGGCGATTTGAATTTGCTCGAAGTTTCCGAAGCGGAAGTTTCCGCGCTCAAGGAACAAGCTTCGCTCGCGACCACCGACGCGTTCACGCGCGTGCTTGAAGTTTTGGCCGACACCGAATTGCGCCTGCGTGACGCCGCATCCAAAAAGATTTTGCTGGAAGTCACCCTGCTCCGCGCCATCGAAGCGCGCAACGCGTTATCGCTCGACGCCGTGCTGAAACAACTCAACCAGTTGCGCGGACAAAGTGGCGCTGCAGTTGCACCAACCGCCAACGCACCAGTTCAAGCCGCCGCACGTCCCGCACAATTTGCCGCACCGATCTCTGCGCCGCCCGCGCCAACGCCAAAACCTGTTGCGCCAGTTGCCGAACCTGTTCCCATCGTAGCGGTGGCTTCCGGCGATTTGACCGGCTTGTGGGCAAACCTCATTGCCGCCATTGGCCGCGCCAGTCCATTCACGCGCGGTTACTTGATTGACGCGCATCCGGTGTCGTTCGAGAAAAATATATTCATCATCGGCTTCGATCCGGAATTTTCCGACCACCTCGGCCTCGTGGACAACGCGCGCAACCATACTTTAATCGCGACGAAGCTCGCCGAACTCGGCCATCACAACGCGCTGATTAAGTTCATCAAAGCGGAAGCGCCCGCCGGTTGGGAACGCAAATCCGTTGCCGCCACGCCGCTGCCAGTTCCCGCTACCGCGAAAACCACTTCGCCCACTTCATCGGCCAAGCCTGCTGAAGCCGCGCCCGCCGCCGAAAAAAAAACTGCGCCCGTCGCGTTCAGCAAAGAAGATTTCAAGAACGATCCGCTTATCCAGAAGGCATTGGAAATTTTCAAAGGCACAATTGTCGAAGTGCGTGCCTGATTCCAAACTTAAAATTAAAAACTCAAAACTTAAAACTCTCAAATCATGTCACTTGGAAAACTCATGAAACAGGCTGCAAAAATGCAGCAGCAAATGGAACAGATTCAAGCCAGCCTCGCCACGCGCACGGTCGAGGCGACCAGCGGCGGCGGCGCGGTCAAGGCCGTTGCGAAATGCGATGGTTCGATTGCGTCCATCAAGATTGACCCGCAGGCGTTGAATCCGTCCGACGTGCAAATCGTCGAGGACATGATTCTCACCGCCGTCAATCAGGCACTCGCGCAAGCCAAAGAAATTTCCAACACGGAAATGGGCAAGGCCACGGCGGGATTCAGCCTACCCGGAATGTGAGCGGAAATGATGAAGGAAGAATTATGAATGATGAATGAAACCTTCGCGTCCGCGCAAATAAGTTTCATCATTCATAATTCATCATTTGTTTTATGCTTCCCGAACCCATCACCGCCCTGACCGCCGCGTTGAGTAAGTTGCCCGGCATCGGGCCGCGCTCAGCGGAGCGTGTCGCCTTGCACATTGTTCAAGGCGATCCGGCCACGGTGAAGCATCTCGCGGAAACTATTCTTACGGCGCGCGAACGCATTCGCTTTTGCGAGACCTGCGGCGCGCTCACAGAGAAATCCCCCTGCTCCACTTGCACCGATGCGCGGCGCGACAGCGCGCTCGTGTGCGTTGTGGAAAAACCTGTGGACATCTTGAGCATCGAACGGTCGGGAACTTTTCGCGGCAAATTCCATGTGCTCGGCGGAAAAATTTCGCCGCTCGACGGCGTAGAGCCGGACGATTTACGCATCGGCGATTTGGAAAAGCGGCTGGCGAATGAGCCGATAAAAGAAATCATCATCGCGCTCGGCACAGATGTGGAAGGCGACGCCACGAGTAATTACTTGGCGAAACGCCTCGCGCGCGCGGGACTGAAAATTTCCCGCATCGGTTTCGGTTTACCGGCGGGCAGCGGACTGGAATTCGCCGATGAACTCACGCTGAACCGTGCGCTCGAAGGCCGCCGGGAAATGTTATGAGCCAACCTGTCATCATTTTCGATCTCGGCAAAGTGCTGGTGGATTTTGATTACACTATCGCGGCCAAAAAAATTGCCGCGCGCAGTTCCAATGCGCCCAAAGATTTGCACGCGTTCCTCGGCAGTTCGCCACTGCTGGTGGAATACGAATCGGGGCGGCTCACGCGCCAGAAATTTTACGAGGCGGTTGGCAATGCCATCGGCTTTGCGGGCAATCTGGAAGAGTTCGGCAGCTTCTTCGCCGACATTTTTTCAGAAATGACGGCAATGACTTCGTTGCACGCCGAACTGCGGCAACGTGGTTTCAAAACTTATATTTTCTCGAACACCAACGACCTTGCCATCGAACACGTCCGACGAAACTTTCCGTTCTTCAAAAATTTTGACGGCTACATTTTTTCCTGCGAAGTCGGCGCGATGAAACCGCTGCCGGAGATTTATGCAGCGATGGAAAAAAAGTGCGGACGGCGCGGCGCGGACTTGATCTATATTGACGATCGCCTTGAAAACATTGAGGCGGGTGCGGCGCGCGGTTGGCGCGCAATTCTGCACGAGTCGCCGGAAAAAACGCGGGCGGCGCTGGTAGCGGCAGGTGTTTTACCGCTGCGATAATCAGGGCTGAACTTTCAACAGCACACAGCCGTGCGCCGGAATTTCGGCGGTGAAATTTTCAGCGGACGGCAAATCTTTTCGCAGCCACAAATCACGCACTTTCTGTTTGCCGTTGAGTCCAAGGCTGCTAAAAGAAAGATTCGCCGTCTCGGTCTTGGCGGACGGATGCGGGTCACTGGTGAAGACCAGAAAGTGAACGGTCGCGCCGTTGTTCTGGCTCGTGCCGCCGATGTCGAGTCCGGCGCGCGTCGTAAAGCGAGTGCTGCCAGCGGGTAAATTATATTCGATGACTGAAGGCGAATGTGTGCCGATGCCGTCTGCGCTCGTCTCACCCGCAACGGTGAGCGCACCGCCACTGACGCTGCGGTTGATAAGCGGTTTTTGCCAGCCCGCCGTGGCGGATTTCCATTTCAGGCTCGTAAGTTTTCTTTCACCGTCCGCCGTGAAGATTTTTGGCTCCAGCCAGTCGGCATGGTCGCAATCGTAACTATCACCGCCGTCATCCACGACGAGCCAAAGTTTTTTCGCACCGGTCACATCAAGGTCAATGCTGATTGGGCCGGGCGACGAACGCGTCACCAGCGGGCTTTTGAAAATGGCGCGCGATTCATCAATGTCGGTTGAGTTACCACGATTGATGAGTGCCACAGCTTGCGAACCGTCCGCCAAAGTTTTCGACCAGACTTCGATTTTATTTTCTGCCGCAACGCGCACGGCGGCTTTGCCCAACGGGTCTTGATTCACCGCCAGCACTTCGGGATTCGAGAGCAGCGCGGTAGTCCAGTCATCGTTCTCTGGGAGATTCATGCCGAGCATGAGCGGCGAGGACACCACTGCCCACAGACTCATTAACGTGATTTGTTCGTCGCGCGTAAACGCCGTCCAACGACTTTTCCCCACGCTGCGCTTGCCGATTTTGCCAAGCGGAATCATGTCCGCATCCGGCCAATGCCCCGGCCCGGCGACGCCGCGCCACGCAGGGAGCAGGTCGAGATTGTGATCTATAAATTTCCAGTTGTCCCAAAAGTCATCGGACATACGCCACATATTTGCCTGCGCCGAAATATGCGCCGCGCTGGTCACGGGCGTTTCACCGGGCGACGTGCTGAAAACAATGGAACGTCCGCTCTGCTCAATCGCGCGGTGAATCGCCTCAATCTCCGCCGTCGAATACGGGCGCGACAAGTCGTCCACCTTGATGAAGTCCACACCCCAGCTCGCGTAAAGTCGCAGGATGGAATCATACCACGCCTGCCCTGCCGGCTTGGTCGCGTCCACGCCAAACATATCGGGACACCAAACGCATTTGTTGTTCGTGTCCGCCGCGTCGGCGGCATGGAAAGAACTGCCTTCAATCGGTGTGTTAGTAAAAACTGACTGGCGCGGAATTCCACGCATGACGTGAATACCGAATTTCAATCCGAGGGAATGTGCGTAATCGGCGAGCGGCTTGAATCCCGCACCATTCGTGGCCGTGGGAAAACGATTCGGTGAAGGCAAGAGGCGGCCAAATTCATCCGCCGTGAGCTTCGCTCCGCTGCGCCCGTTGGCGTTGTTGTCATGCGCGCCGGGGTCATACCAACGATAATCCACCACGACATAATCCCAACCGAGCGGCTGCAAATGCGCCTTGAACCAATCAATGTTCGCGCGCATTTCCGCCTCGGTCACGGAATCGCCAAACGTGTCGTAGCTGTTCCAACCCATCGGCGGCGTGAGCGCAAGCTGATCGCCGCAGATAATTTTGATTTCGGATCCCGTTTTACCTGCGGAGTTTTTTGCCGCCGCATAAAAAGCAAATTCTCCCGCCTGTTTCAGCGAACCGGTGATGATTCCCGTCTTGGAATCTAGTTTCAGTCCGCTCGGCAAATTTTTTTCGGAAAAAGAAATTGGTCGCTCACCGCTCACCGCGAGCGAATAAATCAGCAGCGTATTTGGGCGGATGCCGATAACGCGGGCGCCATTGAACTGCGGAGCGGCTTCCGTCTTGGTGGCGGCAACAATCTGCTGCTCGCGTTCGTTAAGATTCGTGTTCGGCGAAACGGTTTGCGCGGACAAAACATTTGCCGCCGCGACAAGAGCGAGCAGACCGAGAAATAATTTCATTTGGCTGGCGCAGTAATTTTTTTGGCGGAACGATTTTTGAAGAGTTGGTCGGCCAACACGCCGAACAACACGACTGCGCCCATGACGGCGAAGTTGAGCGAGCTGTCAATGCCAAGCAGATTCACGAGATTTTGCAGCACGAGCAAGAGCGCCGTGCCAATGATAATGCCGACCACCGAACCTTCGCCGCCGCGCAAACTGCAACCGCCCAGCACCGCCGCTGCGATGCCGTAAAGTTCATAAAAATTTCCGTGGTTCGACGGCCCGACGGAGTTCGTGTAGAACGCAATCATGATGCCCGAAATACCCGTGAGCAATCCAGCGATCGTGTAAGCGCTCGCCGTGACGAGTTGCGTATTGATGCCGGAAAAGCGCGCGGCCTGTTCGTTGCGGCCAACGGCGAGCAGATAACGTCCGTAAATCGAACGGTGCAACACGAACCACATGATAACGGAAAGCACGATGAGAATCGCAAATGGCGCGGGCAGGCCGAAAATTTTTCCGCTCACGAAATGGCGCAACGGTTCGATGCCTTCCGCGCCGGAAAATCCTTTCGTGCTGTCGTGCGCGATGTAGCGCGCGATACCGCGATACATCAGCAAGCCGCAGAGCGTCACGATGAACGGCTGCAATTTTGCGCGAGTGATGAGCAAGCCATGCGCGAGACCAAGTAGCGCGGAAAGTCCCAGCACCACGAGCGTCGCCACCGGCCACGACCAATGCCATTCCGTCAAACCCATCGCGAGAATCACGCCGGTCAACGCGCACATCGAACCGACGGACAAATCAATGCCGCCCGTGATGATGACAAGGCCAAGGCCGAGGCTGAATACGCCGTAAAGCCCGATGAGATTCGCCGTGTTCACCAGATTGACCGGCGACAGAAACTTCGGATTCATGATCGAAGTGACCGCGCACAGGACGAATAACAAGACCGATATGCCAATTTCTTTTTTCATGGAAAATTCTTGCTGGAAATTAATTGTTCACCGCCGACTTCGCGGCGGAAATAGTTTTGCCGACGGCGAGGTTCATGACATTTTCCTCTTTGCAGTCGGCGCGTTCGAGGACACCGGTGATTCTGCCTTCATGCATCACGGCCACGCGGTCGCTGACATTCAAAACTTCTTCCATGTCAGAACTGATCATCAAAATCACGCCGCCATTGTCGGCCAGTTCGCGCATGAGCCGGTAAATTTCCGCTTTCGCGCCGACATCAATGCCGCGCGTCGGCTCGTCGAGGATCATCACCTTCGGCGACATCGAAAGCCATTTGCCGAGGACGACTTTCTGCTGGTTGCCGCCGCTCAAATTCAACACGAGCGACTCGCCGCTCGGCGTTTTAATTTTCAAAGATTTGATTTGTTCGTCCGTGACTTTGCGCTCGCGGTCTTTGCTGATGAGGTTGAACGTGGAATATTTTTCTAGCGACGGCAGCGTGGTGTTTTCACGCACGGTCATCGCGGTGACAAGACCTTCGCCGCGCCGGTCTTCCGGCACGAGATAAATGCCGTGGCCAATCGCATCGGCGGGTTTGTGAATGGAAATTCGTTCTTCACCAATCGTCACTTCCGCGCTGCCACCGTGATCGAGACCAACCATCGCCTTCACAATTTCCGAGCGCCCTGCCCCAACCAATCCGGCGAATCCCAAAATTTCGCCGCGTGTTGCATCAAACTCCACGGACTTTGCGGGATAACGGCTGGAACGCGCGTTGCGAACTTTGAAATAACCCGGCGTCTTGGTTGCGGTCGAAGCCGTGTAGGAACTTTTGATTTCGCGCCCGACCATCAGGCTCACGATTTTGTCGTGGCAAATGTCAGCCTTGGGAAGTTCGCCGGCATTTTTACCGTCGCGCAAAACCACCACGCGGTCGGCAATATGCTCCACCTCGCTCAAGCGATGCGAAATATAGACGATACTCACGCCCTGCTTTTTTAATTCAAGAACCAGTTCGAGCAACCGATCCGTCTCTGTCAACGTCAGCGACGACGTCGGTTCGTCCATAATGATGATGCGCGAATTCAGCGAAAGCGCTTTCGCAATCTCAACCATTTGTTTTTGCGCGATGGACAATTTTTCCAACGGCGTTTTGCTGGAGACATCCAAGCCCAACCGTTTCAACAACGGCTCGGTGTCCGCGTGGATTTTTTTGAAATCAATCAGGCCGAGCGCGTTCTTCGGCTCGCGTCCGAGAAAAACATTTGCCGCCACATCGAGATTGTCGAGGACGTTTAACTCCTGATGAATAAAGGCAATCCGCAGCTTCATCGAGTCGGTGACGTTGTTGATTTTCACCGCCACGCCGTCCATGAAAAGTTCGCCGGCGTCCGGCTGATAAACGCCGCCGAGGATTTTCATCATCGTGGACTTGCCCGCGCCATTCTCGCCGCACAACGCCACGACTTCGCCCGCGCCGATGTCCAGCGAGACGTTGTCGAGCGCGATGACACCGGGAAATCGTTTGCCGATTCCGCGCATGGAAAGTAGCGGGGCGTTACTCATGATTCTAAATTTATTTAACCGCGAAATACTCTAAATACGCGAACACGAAATAATTTCGCGTGGTTCGAGTATTTCGCGGTTTCGTTTTACTTGCCGAGAATTTTTGCGAGATCAGCTTTGAAACCCGCGATGTCGTCCTTCTTCAAGCTGCGTGTCGCGACGATTTGTTTGCCGCCCGCGAGCGCGTCTTTGTCGCCGCCGAGATACTTCGCCATCTTGGTCATCGCCTGTTTGCCGAATTCATACGGCTGTTGCACGACCGTGCCGTAGATGTCACCGCTGGCAACGCCATCAAGCGTTTCCGCATTTTCGTCGAAGCAGACAATCTTCACTTTGCCTTGAGCGTTTGCAGAACGAACGGCGTTGAGAATCGCCGGGCCGTTGTAATTGTAGAGACCAACGAGCATCGAAATGTCAGGATATTTCACGAGGGTGTCCTCGGCATTTTTCTGCGCGCGAACGTTGTCCGTGTCGTCCGTGCGGAGATCAATGATGGAAACATTCGAGCCTTCGAGTTCCTTCTTGATGCCGCCAAAACGATCCTTCGCGTTCTGCGCGTCCGCGTAACCGACGAATACCATGATCTTGCCGCCGTTGGGCAACGCTTCCTTGATGAGCTTGCCCGCCGCCTGACCCGCCGCGAAATTATCCGTGCCGATGTAGCAAACGCGTTTGCTGTCCGCCGCATCGCTGTCCACGCAGATGAGCAGCGTGCTGGCGGCAATCTTGTTCAGAAAATCAATCTGGTTCTTCGGGTCAATCGGGCTGACCGCGATGCCGTCAACGCCCTTCGCGACCAAATCGTCGAGAATTTGCTGCTGTTCGGCGGCGCTGCCGGTCGAGGGAATGCGAAAATCCACGTCAACATTACCGAGTTCAGCGGACGCCGCTTCGCAACCGGTGCGGGCGATGGTCCAGAACGTCGCCGCGTTGTTGGAGACGAACGCGAGTTTCAGTTTTTTGCCAGCCGCCGGTGCGGGCGTGCCGCCGGAACTTGGCGTCGGCGTTTCCGTTTTGCCGCAGCCGGAAACAATCGCCGCGACACACAGCGCGACGAGAATGGATTGAATTTTTTTCATGATTTAATTTTTAGTTGTTGGTTGCAGATTTTTTTATTCGACGGAGAATTTATAAATGATCGTGTTCTTGTAAGTCTCGCCCGGTTTCAACTCAGTTGTGGGAAACGCCGGATGGTTCGGCGCGTCGGGATAATGCTGCGGCTCGAAACAGAAACCATTGCGGAACTGATACGTCCAGCCGCCTTTGCCCGTGAGTGTGCCGTCGAGAAAATTGCCGGAGTAAAACTGCGTCGCCGGTTCGGTTGACCAAACTTCCAGCGTGCGACCCGTCGTCGGCTCATAAACACGCGCCGCGAAGGAAAGTTCGTTGCCGCTCTTGTTCAAAACCCAGTTGTGGTCGTAACCGTTGCCGAGCTTGATTTGCAGGTCGTTCGTGTTGTTGATGCGCGCGCCAATCGTCGTCGGCGTGCGAAAATCAAACGGCGTTCCGGCGACCGGATAAAGTTCGCCCGTCGGAATCAAACCGCTGTCCACCGGCGTGAATTTGTCGGCGTTGATGGTGACGACATGGCCGAGCACATCGCCGCTGCCGCGCAAATTAAAGTAGGAATGATGCGTCAGGTTGCAGACCGTATCCTTGTCCGTCGTCGCGGTGAAATCCACGCGCAACGCATTGTCTTCCGTCACCATGTAAACCGCCGTGACGAACAGATTGCCGGGATAACCTTCTTCGCCGTCGCGGCTCACATAAGTCAGGATCAGCGCCGGACCATTCACGGTCGGCAACGGCTGCGCCGTCCACACCTGCTTGTCAAAACCTTTCAAACCGCCATGCAATGAATTCACGCCGTTGTTCGTCGCGAGCGTGTAAGTCTGTCCGTCCAAAGAAAATTTTCCGAACGCAATGCGATTGCCGTAACGTCCGATGAGCGCGCCAAAATAAGGCGTGGATTTGATGTAGCCGTCGAGATTGTCGTAGCCAAGCACGACATCGCCGAACTTGCCATTCTTATCCGGCGTCTTGAGCGACGTGACAATACCACCGTAAGTCATGATGGTCGCCGTCATGCCGTGGCTGTTGGCCAGCGTATAAAGTTCCACGGCCTTGCCGTCCGGCGTCGTGCCGAAGTCCGCTTTCGTGATGTTTCCTTTAGGTGTGTTTGACATAGTGTTACAGCCGGTTAAAGTCGCCGCGAAAATTCCCAGCGACGTGAGGGTGATAAGTTGAATAATTTTTTTCATGGTGTGTGCGTTGGTTGAAAGTTTATTTCTAAACATAATAAGCAGCCAGCCCGCGTTTGCGAAGAAAATGTTAGTCATGTGTTTTAACTACTTCTGTCCGTAATACGCCCCCGGACCGTGCTTCCGCAAAAAGTGTTTGTCCAGCAGCACCGGCTGCATCGGCTTCAATTTCGGATTGATCTTCAACGTCTCACTCGCCAGTTGCGCGACGAATTCCAACACGCCCGCATTGTGAACCGCGTCGGCCACGTCCTTGCCCCAAGTGAACGGCCCATGACTTGCCACCAGCACGGCGGGATATTGCAACGGATCAAATTTTAATTTCTTGAATGTCTCCGCGATGACTTCGCCCGTGTTCGCTTCGTAATCATTTTTGATTTCCGTCGGTTTCAGCAAGCGCGTGCAAGGCACGTCGCCATACCAGTAATCCGCCTGCGTCGTGCCGTAGCTCGGCAA
>CAILDU010000079.1 GCA_903833055.1 uncultured Verrucomicrobia subdivision 3 bacterium
CAAATCAGCGCTCGACTTGCATGTCTTATCCACGCCGCCAGCGTTCGTTCTGAGCCAGAATCAAACTCTCCGTATAAAAATACGTTAGATGATTCCTGCCTGACTTTAACATCAGGCAGCTTTTTACTAATTTTTGGTTAAAACCCTTAAAACCAGCGATCTAACTCGCCGATAATAAAGGGGCTCTTTACTAATCGCACAATTCAATTTTCAAAGAGCAGTCGGCGTTTTACCGCCAAAATTCTGCTGCGTTCGTTTTTTTCAGAACCCTATCAGGGGACAAAAAATCTGACTGCCGTTTTTATACTTATAACACGGCCGCGTCAGAATCGAACTTTGGCCTATCATCTTTTCAGATTTAGACCGTTGTCAACCGAGTTTTTCACCCGGCCCTCGCACCGCTTGCTACCGCGAAGGGACAGAAAGATTATCAGACATTTGTTATCACGCAAGAGTTTTTTAGAAATAATTTAGCAATGATTAAAAGTCGAAAATCCCCTTTGTTTTCAAGCTAATCGAGGCCGCGCGCCGCCAAATCGTCTTCGTCGAGACCAAAAAAATGTCCCATCTCGTGCAAAAAGGTTGTGTGAACTTCCTCGCAAAACACTTCTTCGTCGCTTTCCGCAAAATCCCACAGGTTTTCGAGGAACAAA
This sequence comes from uncultured Verrucomicrobia subdivision 3 bacterium, assembly GCA_903833055.1. GTDB lineage: Bacteria > Verrucomicrobiota > Verrucomicrobiia > Limisphaerales > UBA11358 > UBA11358. The sequence goes on from CAILDU010000079.1 coordinate 654, forward strand.
ATAATCTGCGGCGGTAACACCGAAGCACCTTCGTCCGCAAACTCCGCGCCCGTGAATAAACCCAATGTATCCGGCGCAATTCCATCAGCTTGCAATCCAACATTCGGCACACGCTCAAACGTCACCGGTAATTTTTGCGCCTGCTCACGCAATGGTTTTGGCAATTCGGCCAACGTGTCTTCAATTTCTCTCAGCGCCAGTTGCTGCAACTTGTTCCAATCTCTTTTCAAATCAGCTTTCACACGTTGATTTTGTCCGGCACACATCGCCAATGCAAATTTTCTCTCGCTCTTGAACGACACGCGTTTAGCCTTGTCAGACATTCAAATTATGACGGCTTACCAAAAAAAACCCTCCACGTTTTTACTCATTTCAATTCTAACTTCCGCGCTGATTTTTTCCAGCCGCGCAGACGAGAATAAAATTTCCATCAGCGAAAATATTCTTCGCGCCACGCTGACGAACGGACTACAAGTCGTCATCGTGCGCAACACCATCGCGCCCGTTGTCACGACAATGGTAAATTATCGCGTTGGTTCCGACGAATGCCCGTCCGGTTTTCCCGGCACGGCGCACGCGACCGAACACATGATGTTTCGCGGCAGTCCCGGTTTAAGCGCCGACCAACTTGCTGCGATTTCCGCCGCGTTCGGCGGCGATGACAACGCCGACACGCAACAGGCCGTCACGCAGTATTTCTTCACTACACCCGCCGATAATCTCGAAGTCGCGCTTCGCATCGAGGCCACGCGGATGCAAGACCTGTTGCCCGACGAATCGCTCTGGACAAAAGAGCGCGGCGCGATCGAACAGGAAGTGGCGCAAGACTTGTCGAATCCCGAATACGTTTTTTACATGCAGCTTTTGCAAGCGATGTTCAAAGGCTCGCCTTACGAACACGACGCGCTCGGCACTCGTCCTTCCTTTGACAAAACTACTGGCGCAGATTTGCGAAAATTTCACAATACTTGGTATGCGCCGAACAATGCCGTGCTCGTCGTCGTCGGCAATGTCGAACCGCAGACCGTTCTCGCGCAGGTGAAAAAAACTTTTGGCGCGTTGCCCGCAAAAGTTTTGCCTGCGCGGCCGGAATACAATTTTTCACCTGTAAAACCAGACACTTTGAAGCTCGATACGGATTTGCCTTACGGCATGGCCGCCATCACATTTCGTTTTCCCGGCACGGAAAACCCCGACTTCGCCGCCGCGCAAATTTTGTCCGATGTGTTGAGCAGCCAGCGCGGAAATCTTTACGGACTCGTGCCAGCCGGCAATGCGCTCTTCGCACAATTTTCCTATGACAGTTTGCCCAAAGCCGGCATTGGTTACGCCATCGCGGGGTTTCCTGCGGGCGGCGATTCGACAAATTTACTGAACCAAGTTAAAGCGATACTGCTCGCGGAAATCACCAACGGCGTCAGCGCGGAATTGGTCGAGGCCGCGAAGCGCCACGAAATCATCAGCGCCGAATTGTCGAAAAATTCCGTGTCCGGCCTCGCCTCCGCGTGGTCGCAAGCGGTCGCGGTCGAAGGCCGCAATTCGCCAGACGACGACATCAATCTTTTCCGTGCTGTGACCGTGGACGACGTGAATCGCATTGCCAAAACTTATCTCGATTTTGACCATGCTTTTTCCGCGATTCTCACGCCGACGCCGTCGGACAAACCAATTTCGTCGAAAAGTTTTGGCGGCGGCGAGTCGCTCGTTTCCACCAAAAATGAAAATGTAAAATTACCGTCGTGGGCGAAAAAAGTTGCGGATGAATTGCCCGTTCCGTCTTCGGCGCTGAATCCATTCGTCACGAATTTGCCCAATGGAATCAAGCTGATTGTGCAGCCAGAAACTGTCAGCGGCACGGTCAGCGTGTTTGGTCGCGTGAAAAATAATGCGCTGGTGCAAACGCCCGCCGGTCAGGACGGCGTGAGCGAAACGCTGGAACAACTTTTTAATTACGGCTCCAAATCGCTCGACCGGCTCGCGTTTCAAAAAGCGCTCGACGACATCGGCGCGAACGAATCGGCGGGCGCAAATTTTTCGCTGCAGGTGCTGCCGGAAAATTTTGCGCGCGGCGTGCAGTTGCTCGCGGACAATCAACTTTCGCCCGCGCTGCCGGAAGCCGATTTCAAAATTGTCCAAACGCAACTCGCCGCGCAGGTCGCGGGCGAATTGCAAAGTCCCGATCACATTTCCGGTCACGCGCTGACGACCGCGCTGTTTCCGAAAGGCGATCCGTCCACGCGCCAAACCACACCGGCGACGGTCAAATCGCTGACGATTGACGATGTGAAAAATTATTACGCCAGCACGTTTCGACCGGACATGACCACGATTGTCGTCATCGGAAAAATTTCGCCGGACGAGGCCGTGACGGCCATCGAAAATAACTTTGGTGCTTGGAAAGCCAATGGCGAAAAACCGAGCACACTGTTTCCGCCCGCGCCGACAAATTCCGTTTCTGTTACGCACGTTCCCGACGCGAGCCGTGTGCAAGATAAGGTGACGCTGGCGGAAACATTGCAACTCACGCGCACGAACGCAGACTATTACGCGCTGCAACTAGGCAATCACGTTCTCGGCGGCGGATTTTACGCGACGCGTTTGTATCGTGATTTGCGCGAGAAAGCCGGCTTGGTTTATTTCGTCAGCTCCAGTTTCAACATCGGCCTGACGCGCGGTGTTTATCAATCTTCCTACGCGTGCGATCCGCAAAACGTGACGAAGGCACGCGCGCTGATTCTGCGTGACCTGAAAGAAATGCAGACGAAAAAAGTTACGGAACGCGAATTGCATCAGGCCAAGCTGATGTTGCTGCGCGACATTCCGTTGGCGGAGGCGAGCGTGGACGGCATCGCAAGCGGCTGGCTCACGCGCACGGCGCTTGGCTTGCCGTTGGACGAACCGGTGCGCGCCGGAAAAATTTACGTTCAATTGAGCGCGAAAGATGTGCAGAAGGCGTTTGTAAAATGGCTTCGTCCCGACGGCCTCGTGCAAGTGACGCAAGGGCCGGTGCCGAAATAAAATTGCCGGAAAATTTTAGCCACGAAAAAACGCAAAAGGCGCAGAACAGAAATTTGTTTTGCGTCTTTTGTGCTTTTTAGCGGCAAAAATTACAGCGGAAAATTTGAAGTGGTGCGACCGGCGGGAATCGAACCCACGACAACCTGCTTAGAAGGCAGATGCTCTATCCAACTGAGCTACGGTCGCAATCCAATTAAACCAAGGCGTTTTAAGGGTTCTAATTGCGTTCCATCCAGCACTTACTATGCACGGTTGCGGGTTAAGGGCAAGTCCATCCGCGTGGGTCGCAAGGCGGATGGGGATGGCGTGCGTAGCGCTCTAGTTTAATTAACTAAACCGCAACGTCTGATTGCCATCAAGACGTTTGGATAAATCAATCGGATCGCCGACGGAAACTTGCGACGGGTTCACTTGGTAAGCCCAGATTTGGAAATAGCTCAAATTGGCTTCGCCGTAAATGGTCGCGAACGCGCCGTCCACCGCATCAGCACCATGCGCGACTTTGACGCGACCGATGCGCGGGACGTTGAAACGCGGGTCGAACGTGAGCCATTCGTTACCGAGATACACTTCGCAGTAGGCGTGAAAATCCATCGCGGTGCCGGGGTCGGTGAAACCAATATCCGGCAAATGGCCGGTGACGTAGCGCGCGGGTAGATTGAAAGCACGGCACAACGCAATCGCCGCGTGTGCGAAATCGCGGCAGACGCCGTGGCGACGCGCAATGACTTCCGACGCGGACAAATCCGGTCGCCCAGAACCGAAGCGATATTCGATGTTGTTGTGAACCCAGTCGCAAATGGCTTGCACACGCGGCAGACCGTGTTGGATTTGGCCAAAATTATTCCACGCAAAATTCATCAGCTTGTCGGAATCGCAATAGCGGCTGGGCAACGTGTAGCGCAACAATTCAAACGGCAGTTGGCCGACTGGCAAAATGTTGCCAAAAATTTGTCGGCTGTCGGGCAATGACGAAACAGCGACGAGCGCGTCGTGGCGAATTTCATTTCGCCCCGGCATGAACGTGGAGCGGTAAGTGATGTTGCCGTGCGAATCTTGAAATTCATACGACGGCAAACCGATGCCGAATGACAACCGTTCCTGCATCACGAGCACGCGACCTTCGAGGCGCGGCTTGAGCACGAACAGCACGGGCGTTTGCACGGTGGTTTCGTAGGCGAGATGGCAGCCGACGCGGACGGTGAGATTGAGTGGTGACCAGTTCATTTGGATTTTATTTCCGGCGGACGCATCGGTGTGAGTGCGGCGAGAATAGATTTTTGCACCGCCGGATTAACGAGATTTCCCAAGTGCCCGCCCTTGTCAAAAACGGTCAATTGATTTGGCGCGAACGTCGCGTGCAGCCAGAGCAAATCGTCGTCCGTCAGCAAAAAATCATTTTGGTTCGTGATGATGCGAATGTCGGAATTTGCACGCAAAGCCGTTTCATACGTCCGCAAGTCGCCGGATTTCTCCATCGCGGCAGCCGTCGAATCGCCAATGTTACGAGCTGAATAATAAGGAATCGCAAACTTGTCGAAATAATCCTGATAGGAAAATTGCAAAATTTCCTGATAGGCGGAATCGCGTCGAAAATTATGAATTGCATGATGCAGCACGCCCTGATTGGTGCGCGACTGACTGCTGTAAATGATGTCGCGCAGCGCAAGCCGGAACGTCAGGCCGATGAGAAACTTGGATTCGATGGCGCTGAACGGCAGCGACGTTTGCGGCGTGAGCGTGCTGCGGCTCAACGCGGCCACTTTCAGAAAAGTATTTTCCAAATTATTGCTGCGCTCGGCGACCGGCCAGTCCAGCGGCGCGGAATAAAATTCATCCAGCTTGGCAATCCCCTGTGCCATCCGCACGGGCGAATTGATGGCGACGTAGCGGTCAAAGTGCAGCAGCGAATTCGTCGGGTCGTTGGCCGCAATGAACAAAGTTTCCAGCGCGCCCATCGAATAACCCATCAATGCTTTGTTGCCCAAACGGTCGGGATATAATTTGTGCAAGTGGCGATCAATCTCCGTGATGGCGACGTGCAAATCATTTCCATCCACCGGCAAATACGCGGGCAGCGTGGCGGTCGAAGCGTGTTCCATGAATTCGGAATTGAACGGACTGCTGACGACCACGGCGGAAAAACCATTTTTGAAAACCAATTCCGCCAGCGCGAGCGACGTTTCGGCCAACCGATGTCCGCCCAAACCGGGAACGATATAAACCACGTTCGCCGAGCCGGGTTGCAGCCAAAATGTAAATTTCAAATCCTTGCCCGTCGCCGGAATCCGCACCGACTTGGTCGTGCCGTGATTTGGAAATTCCGGGTCTTTGAACGTGAAGAAAACTGTTTGGAGTGTTTCCAACGTGGCTTCGTCTTGTTCGCCTTTCACCTGAAAATCGGCAACTTGATTGGCGCGCGCAAACGTCCACGCATATTGAATCTCCGAATACGGATCGGCTTCGGCCTTACTGAACCGCACATATTCGTCCACGCTGTCGGCGAGATTATTATACATGATGGCGTAGTTGAGATACGAATACGGACCGAGATACGTCAGCGGCTTGTTGATGTCGAAACGGTAGGGTGCGATGTAGAGCAACGGATTCGCAGCGGTGTCGGCGGCGAGGCCGACGGTGTCGCGGTCATTGCTCGGCCCAAAAATCGGCAGCATGATAAAAAATTGCGGCGACCAGCCCCACTTGCCGAACGTCTGGCCAAAATCCGCGTCTGATTTGGGAATGTTCCATTTCGTTGCCGGGTCAAATAAACCAATGATACCAACGGTGGTGTTGCAGGCGAACCGCCAGGTTTCATCGCGCGCGCCCGACCATTTTCCTTGCAGTAAATTATTTATCAGCCGTCCAGGATAAGTAAGATTGCGGCCAAAATTTCCGATGCTCGTGCGCGCCGGTTTCACGACCACGAAACGATAAACGCGGCTCGTCGGCTTGATAACATCCGTCATCAACGCTTTATTAAATCCCCACATCACGCGGTTGAACGGCTCAATGGGATCGGGTACAGATTTGGGCAGCACCACTTTTTCCGCCACCGGCGAATTGGTTAAACCGACGGCAGTTCCTTGCCCGCGCGCAAACAGCGCGAGGCTCAACATCAAAACCGCCAACATCGAAATGCGGCGGCAAGGGCGCGATGAAAATTTTCTCACGCGAATTATCAGACGGCGGAATCTTTGGCGGCCTTATTAATCTGGTCATGCTCCGCGTCGGCGATGCCTTTTTCGATGAGCCGTCCCTGATCGCTGCGGCCTTCTTCATCCTCATCGGCACTCGGTGTCACCGGCACTTTTTTCCCAGTTGAGCCAGGCACCGGATCCCAGCGTTCGGATTCCGGCGCGGCTTCGAGCGCGGCGGTTTTTGCGTCCACGTCGGACTTCAATGGCTTAAATGGATTCGTATTCATAAAACAAAAATTATTTTCCGTGGGAAAATGTCTGCGCGTTCTTTGACGATTTCATTTCCCGTGTGCCGCGATCTTCCCGCGTATCGCGCGACTTGGAAAAAATGTTGTCGCGCTTCACCGGCTTTGGCTTGGCCGCCGTTTCGGCAACCGGACGAAATTGGTGCGCGGTTTTCGGAAACACCGGCGGCAGCGCTTTGGCCGCAGGTTTTTTGGCGACGGATTTTTTCATAAATTTATTTCGCCGCCTGTGAATGCGCTTCCACAAACCACAGCCATTTATCAATGCCACGTGAAATTTCCGTGAACAAATCCGCCGTGTCCGCGTCTTCCAATTCATCCGCTTCATTAATGCTGTTGCGAATTTCCTGACCGAAAGTTGACAGCGCGCGCGCCACGCCTTCGACGTGCGCCGGCCCCTCGGAAATTTCCGGTGAATACTCCGTGAGCCGCGTGCGCGCCGCCGCCATCCGCACCGTGCCTTCGGCCACGCCGCCAAGCTGGACAACACGTTCGGCAATCTCGTCCACATAGTTTTCGACGACCTCGGCAACTTTGTCAAACAGCTCGTGCAGGCCGATGAAATTTGGGCCTTTCACATTCCAATGCGCCTGCTTCATCTGCATCTGCAAATCCACGGCGGACGCGAGCCGCTGGTTTAGCAGCGCGTTAAGTTGAATCCGACGATCTTTGGAAATGTCATTTTCCGTTTCATACATGACCGGCGCTTCGGGAAAACTAGTGTTGGCATTATTCATAAATTTATTTTTTATTGGTGTCGGTTTGTGAAGTTAATTTGTCGTTTACGATTTGTTGTGAAAGCCGTGCACGCGGGTCTTGTTCCGTTCCGCAATCAAGTCCGCCTCCGCCGCGAGCCAATGCTGCACCTCGTGGCCGGGCAACGAGCCATTGTTCTCGTAAGCAAAATAAGCGCGGCGCGCGACTTCGTCCGGCGACGGCGAAAAATTAATTTCGTTTTGCTTCAGCTCCGCCGCCGTTAGTTGTGCCGCTCGGGTCGGATTTGCGTCTTGAGAATATTTATTATGTTTCATAAAAAAGAATAGCTAAGTCACCGGTGATTTCGCCATGGGGTGTTCACCCCATTCACGCGCCAAGCATGACCTCAAACCACGGCCAGCAGTTGGTGGCGATACGCCGTCGGGGATTGACCCATGATTTTCTTAAACGCCCGGTTGAAGTGCGTGAGCGACTGGAACCCGATGGCGTAGGCGATTTCGCTGACGCGCAAGTTGGGGTTGAGCAAAAGATTAGTCGCCTTTTCAATCCGCGTGCGTGAGACGAACTGGGTAAAGCTTAAGCCCGTCACCCGCCGGAAGCGTTTGCAAAAGTAAAACAGACTTACATTCACGACGCGCGCCACCTGCCGCAACGAAATTTCCTCCGCATAATGTTCCGCGATGAATTGCTTGGCCTGCGTAATCATCACCGGCTCGGCGTTGACCGTCTTCAGCGCGAGCTGGTTACCTTTCATCGCCAAATGATCGGCGAAAATAACCAGTAGGCTCGTGACCGAATCCAGTTTTTTTGGGGAAGCCACCGGCGTGGCAAAATATGCCTGCATCATTTCCGCATCACTGAGATCCACGCCCGATTTTTGTGCCTCAAGGACAACGCGGCGGAACGACGCTGGCGTCGGCTTTTTCCGCAGCACCTGTCCGGTTTGCAAAAAGCCGACCGTCTCCGCGCCAAACTTCAATGGCACGGCGGTTTCGCACAGGCCGTAGGCACAGTTTTTCGTAGCCGGATAATCCATGGCCGCCTGCGTCAATTGTCCTTGCAGCCGGAGGCAAGCGGCACAGGCGTGGCTCCTGACCGCCGCCAGCGCGCAAAACGCATTTTCCTTCGGCTTGCCGTGGAATGGCAGTTGCCAGTTCACGACGGAACGCAAGGCCAGCGGCATTCCGGTCGCCTCGTTATAAGCACTCGCATAAGCTTGGAACATTTCGGAGCCAGCCAGCGCCTCAACCAGTTTTTCGTTTGTAGCCATTGCAGCGCGCACGTTGGAAATCGGGCGCGCGAACTTTTTAATTCGTTAAAATAACTTTCAATGCGCGCTCGCGACCGGCATTGCCGAACGTGTCGTAAGCTTTCAGAATATCATTCAGCGCGAAGTGATGCGTGATGAGTTGCTTCGGCTGGAGCTTCCCGGCCATGACGGTTTTGAGCAGCAACGGCGTGGTGATTGCGTCCACGAGCCGCGTGGTGATGGTGATATTTTGCGACCAAAGTTTTTCGAGATGCAACGTGACACTCGCGCCATGCACCCCAATGTTGGCGATGTGTCCGCCCGCGCCAATAATTTCCTGACACAGTTCAAACGTCGCCGCCACGCCGACCGCTTCGATGGCGACATCCACACCCTGCCCCGCCGTCAGCGCCATAACTTTTTCAACGGCCTTGCCGTCGGTGCTATTAATGATTTCCGTCGCGCCAAATTTTTTGGCGACTTCCAGCCGGTTGTCATCGAGATCAATCACGATAATTTTTGCCGCCGCAAAAAATTGCGTCGTCAGCAACGCCGAAAGCCCAACCGGCCCCGCGCCGACGATGGCCACGGTGTCGCCGGGTTTAACCGCGCCGTTGAGCACGCCGCATTCGTAGCCGGTCGGCAAAATGTCGCTCAACATCACCATCGCGTCGTCATCCGCGTTTTCGGGAATGGCATAAAGACTCGTGTCAGCAAAAGGAATTCGCACGAACTCCGCCTGTGTGCCATCAATGGTGTTGCCCAAAATCCAGCCGCCGACTTCGCAGTGCGATGGCATACTGCGACGGCAATAATCACATTTGCCACACGCCGTGATGCACGAAATCAAAACGCGGTCGCCCTTGTGAAAACGGCTGACGCCCGCGCCGATTTCTTCAATGATGCCGATGCCTTCGTGACCAAGAATCCGGCCAGCCGCAACCGACGGCAGATCGCCTTTAAGAATATGCAAATCCGTTCCGCAGATGGTGGTTTTGACCATTCGCACCACGGCGTCAGTCGCGTCGCGCAACGCGGGCTTGGGCATTTCTTCCAATGACTTTTTTCCAGGACCGCGATAGACAAGTGCTTTCATAGAATGTTTTTTGGCCGTGCTGGCCGGAGATAAATTGATGCAAAGGTTTCAGATTCGTCCAAGCAAAATCAGAATTAGCAGAATCGCCACCAGCAAACCCAATCCGCCACTCGGGTAATAGCCCCACTTCTTGCTGTGCGGCCAGTTGGGCAGCGCACCGATGAGCATAAGAACGAGCAGCACTAACAGAATTGTTCCGAGCATAATTTTTTTCTTTCGATGTGCGAACCGGCTTCGCGGGGTTGTCTTGCTTGATTTTTCTATTTGTTTTTTTGCCCGCCATCCGGCGAGCGAAATTGCGTCCACAGCGAACCAGCCAGTTCCGCGCCGCGCAAAATAGTTTGCAGCCACGACGTTTTTTGGGCGACCGGCTCGGATTTTTTTTGACGAAACACCGATAATCCGGCCACGAGCGAAGCCGCGGCGGATGCAATGATACCAATGGTTTTCGCCTGCGCCGCAAGCGCGTGAACATCGCCCGCAAGCGTGCGCCATTCCTGAACGAGTTGCACACGGTTGAGTTCGCTCTCCGCGATCAAAAGTTTTTTCCGCGATTCGAGTTGGCTCATGCGAGAAAATTTTCCAGACATTCGCGATCTTTGCGGAGCTGGTCGAGCGAGGCAGACAGCGTCTGCCAGTTACGCAGCAAGCCAGTCAGCCGTTGGTAAAGAAAAATTCCGGCGGCGGCGTAGATGCCCGTCAAAATCAGCAGCACAGCCACGGGCGACCAAGCCCAAAGCAAAACCGCAATGGCCGCCGTAAGCGCGATGCCCGCGAGCAACCCGAACGCCGCGACGCTGAGCGCCAAAAGAAACGCGTGCAGGAGACGTTCGCGTTCCTCCTGCACTTCCACCGCCAGCAGTTCCAGCCGGTTTTCGCCGATGGTCGCCAACCGCCGCACAAACTTTTTTGAAGTCGTTGCGAGCTGACTAAAACTGACGGTGGATGTTTCCATAACTTTATTATTCGCAATTGCGCGAGGAACAACGGCGCGCGATGAGGAATCCGAGAAGCGCACCCACGCCAACGCCAATGGCGATGGCCTGATACGGATTCGCGCGGATGGTCTGGTCGGTGACCTTCGCACCGGCGATGGCTTTGTCGCGAACGCAACCGGCGACTTCTTTGGCGCTGTCGAGCGCGGCGGCGAGACGCTTGCGCGCGGCGCCAACTTTTTCACCGGCCACATCGGCGGTGGCGGATAATAATTCGCGCGCGTCCGCCGCGAGTGTGCCGAGGTCATCACCAACTGCTTTGATTTCTTGGTTCATATATTTTTTGTTTTGTTTTTGTTTATGTTTTTCAACGGTAAATTTTCCGCGTCGGCGAGATGTTTGGCTTCCGGCGAATCCGCCACCGTCAAAATGGAATTTCTCCCGCCAAACGGATTCGGCACGGACTCGCGCGCACGCGGATCGCAAATCCAATTACCATCCACGACGAGGCAATACTCGTAAGTGCCGGGCGCAAGATTGGTTTCCTTCCACCAATTGCCCGCGCCGGAAGAATGCAGCGTCTTCGCTTCCGGTTTCCATTGATTAAAAGTTCCCGCGATGCAAACGCTCTTGGCCGTCGGACTCGTGAACTCGAAGCGCACCGGCATGAGTTGCGCGGCGGGCGTGTTGTCGTGATTGTGATTGTGTTTCATGGTGATAATTTATTTCGTCGTGGTGGTTCAGCGGACTTGCGGCACATGGATGTCGCCCGAATGATTGATGACGCCGAACACGGACAGCAGCCACACGACGACACAAATCACCACGACGACGTTGAGAATTTTTTTGATTTTTCCGTCCATCGGAATGTAGGCATTGATGAGCCAGAGCAGCACACCGATGACGATGAGGGTGACAATGAGATTAATTAGCGGCATAAAATAATTCCGGTTGGGTAAAGGTTTTTGCAGTTCACGTTGTGATGCTAGACGGTCAAGTGAATGCCAGCTATGGGGTGTAACCCTACCTTAATTTTACCAAACCAAAACCCGTCAGCAGTTATGGGGAGAACACCCCATGGTTTTTTCGCGAAGCGGATTCCATACTCAACTCGTCCTTATGTCCACTCCTGCCATGTTGAAAACCGTTGCTGCCAAAACTAGCCACAGCGTTTTGCACAATCTCATGACTCTGGCGTTGCCATTCAAATCTGCGCCGGATAATCGGTCGGATGTTTTTGGCGGAGTAACGGTGGTAAGTCTGTCCGCAGGCTTGCTGGTCTTGATGCGCTTCCTGCTGGCAAATTAATTCGCGACGGCTATTTCTTTTTAATCACCGGCGGTTTGCTTTCCAGATTTTCCGTCACCACGGCAATCATCGTTTCCATCCCTTCCTTGATTTCATTGACCTGCGGATGAACTTCTTTAATTAAGTCGTGTTCCAGTTTGGAAAGTTTTTCGATGCGCTTGCCCTGATCACGCAACTGATCCAGCAGAAAATTTTGTTTGATGGAAATCCGGCGCATCCACCAAAAACAAATGCCCCAGCAAATTGTGCCGACGACAGTCATCCAAAAAGCGAGATTGTTTTCGTTCATGCGAGAACGCCGCCTAAACAATCGTCAACTGCACGCTGCTCTCGATAATTCCCGCACTAATGGCGTAACGCGTCAGTCCCGCCGTGTCGTGGATGTCGAGTTTTTCCATGAGATGTTCCCGATGTTTCTCGACGGTCTTGAGGCCGATGCCGAGTTCTGCCGCCGTCTGTTTGTTGGCCTTGCCTTCGGCGATAAGCTGCAACACTTCCATTTCGCGCGAAGTCAATTCCGCCATTTTCTTTTTGAGCAAACCCGCGCGGTCGAGCGTCTGCGGATGCAGCCGCTCCTGCCGTTTGGCGATGGACGGACTGAAAAAGGTTTTTCCTTTTTGCACTTCGCGGATCGCGCGACAAACGTCGTGCGTGGAAGTTTGCTTAAGCAAAAAACCGCGCGCGCCGGACTCGATGGCGTTGGTCACATACGCGTCGTCATTATGCGCGGAGAGCATCAGCACCTTCGCGGCGGGCGCGGCCTTGAGCAACTGGAGCGTGGCTTCCAGACCGTTGAGCAACGGCATCGCAATGTCCATCAACACCACGTCGGGGCGCAATTTAATTGCCAGCGCCACGGCCTGCCGACCATCGGACGCCTCGCCGACCACGGTGAAGTCGTCCTCGAATTCAAGCATCTTGCGAAAACCTTCGCGCACAATCATGTGATCTTCCGCGAGCAAAACAGTGATGGGTTTCATGGGCATTCGAGCGAGGTTGATTGACTGGATTTTTTTAACGTGGCCGCGCGCACTTTCGCAAACGGCACTTCCACCGCAATGGTCGTTCCCTTGCCCGGAGCAGACTCGACACAAAAAGTTCCGCCGACCATTTCGACGCGTTCCCGCATACCGAGCAGGCCGAGCCGTTTGCTGCCCTTGCCGTGCAACACGCGTTCCACCGAAAATGATTTGCCGTCGTCCTTGACGTGCATCGAAACGCCGGCGGCGAGCTTTGTGATGTTCAAATCCACGCGACGCGCGTGCGCGTGCCGCGCGACATTAGTCAACGCCTCCTGCGCCACGCGAAATAAAACCGTGCGCTTGGCAATGTCCAGCGTTTCGACTTCTGCGAATGCGTGCAGGTGAACCGGCAGACGCGTGCGCTGCGAAAAAGTTTTTACAAATGAATGCAGCGCGGGAATCAAACCCAGATCGTCCAGCACCGCCGGACGCAACTCGCGCGCGAACTGATGCACGATGTCCACGGATTTTTCCACGAGCTTTTGCGTGCGCGCGATGTTCGCCTCCAGCCCGCGCGTGTTGACGGACGCCTCTTTTTTCAACGTCGCCAGCCGGATGTTGATGCCCGTCAACGTCTGCGCGATGACATCGTGCAACTCACGGCTGATGCGTTTGCGTTCTTCTTCCTGCGCCGACAAAATCTGGCGCGACAACTGCCGCAACTGTTCTTGCAAGCGGTCGGACTGTTCCAACAAAACCGAATAGTGCCGCTCGCTTTTTTTGAGCGCCGCCTCCACCGCCTTGCGCGTGGCGATTTCCTGTTCCAGTTCCAGATTCGACGCCGCCAGTTCCACCGTGCGCTGGCTCAACGACTCGATGAATTTCTTCAGGTGCGCCGTTGCCGCCCGCGTGTCGCGATGCGATTTTTCAATCGGCAACACCGCCATCGCAAAGAAAATTCCCGCCTGCTTGATGAGCGCGGCACGTTTGCCCGGCGCACAACCCGGCAGCAGCTCCGTAATTAAAGTTTTCTCGTGCAGCTTCGCGAGATCGAGCGTTTGCAAACCGGCGGCCAGCGCCTTGCTGCCCAAGCCGCGCGCCGATTCCAGCGTGGCGTGGCGACCCTGTTTCAAATGTGCGCGCAACGTGTCCTGATAACGCCGCGACAAAACAAAAAGTTGGCGTTTCATAGTGTTCCAAACTCCTTCGCAATCCGTTTGACCGATTGCACCGACTTCGCTACGAGCCGCGCAGTGCTGGCGATGTCATTTTTCAACCCCCTGTGATTGACGCGCGCTTCCTGCTTCAGCGAAAGCAAGCGGACATTGATGCCGAGCAGCGTCTGCGCGATTTCATCGTGAAGTTCATGGCTGATGCTTTTGCGTTCATCCTCCTGTGAAGCGATGACACGGTGCGTCAGTAGCCGCAGACGTTTTTGCAGTTCGAGCGATTCCTCCAGACATTTTTTGTAATGTTGTCCGGTCTTCTCCGCCGCTTCTTCCATGACCTTGCGCCGGACGACGACGCGTTTTATTTGCCGGTTGGTCGCGGCCAGTTCCACTGTGCGCTGGCCGAGCGTTTCTTTCAGTCGGCTCAAATGAACTTCGCTGGTTTGCGTCGCGCGATGGGTTTCTTCAATCGGCGCGTTGGCCTCGGAAAAAAAACTTTCTGCGCGGCTGACCAGCTTTTTTTTATCCGGCGATAAATGCAAGGTGACGAGCGCGTGTTCGTGGATGCGCGCGAGTTCCAGCGTTTCCAAACCGAGCGCGATTGCCTGTCGTCCCAAGCCTTGCGCCGCGAGCAAACGCGCGGGCGCGCCCGGCTGCAAGTGCGCGCGCAATGCGGTCACATAATTTTGTGACAAGATAATCAGTCTTTGCTTCATAGTCGCATACTCACGGCGGGTGGTCGGTTAAGAAAGCTTTATCTCCGCCTATTCTCCGCCACGCCAAAGTCAGCATCGGCCAATTCCGCGCACATTGCCATGGGGTGAACACCTGATGGTCGCGACTCATTTTTCCAACGATACTTCTGGCCATGAAAAATAAAATATTGCTCGTCACGTTCCTCGCCGCCGCCGCGTTTGCCGTTGGTTGCGACAAGGAAAAAACCACCTCGCAACAAATTGATCAGGTCAAGACCGAGACGAAACAGGCCGCAGCGGACATGAAGGATTACACCTTCGCCGAGAAGGACGCATTCGTAAAATATATGCAGGATCAGTTGACCACCTTGAATCAGGATCTCGACGCGCTCTCCGCCAAAATTGACAGTTCCAGCGACGCCATCAAGGCCGAGGCCAAGCCAAAGTTGCAAGCTTTGCGCGACCAAGCTGCGAAATTAAATCAGCAGCTCGCCGATGACTCGAACGCCACTGAATCCACTTGGGACAGCGTCAAGGCCGGCACCAAAAAAGCCTACGACGCAACCGCCGCCAGTTTCGCGGACGCCCGCCAATGGGTGAGCGACAAGATCAAGCCGTGAACCAACCAACAACCAAAATATAAAATTATGACGACCATCGAAATTAAAGGCGACTGGAACATCACCAAAGGCAAATTAAAACAGAAATGGGCGCAGCTCACGGATAACGACCTCCAATTCGGCGAAGGCAAGGCCGAGGAACTCGTTGGCCGGATTCAAAAGCTCACCGGCGAAACCCGCGAAGTGGTCGAGAACACCATCAAGGAATACTCCGACGCCTGCGGCTGCAAATAGTCTGCGATTCACTTTCTAAAAAACTTTCGCTCACAACGCTGGCGGGCAACCGCTGGCGTTCTTTATTTTCACATTGTCATTGCGCCCACCGCGTTCGCGTCCGGCGCGCTAAAATAAAAACCCGGCGAACACTGGAGGAAGAATGTTCGCCGGGCGATGCCGGCACGGATGAATTTTGGTTCGTTCGCGGCAGGCAAATTATTTCAAGCGATACTTCGATGGATTCCGAATCCGGTCAATCCGTTCGGCTTCCTGCTCGATCAAGACCGTCTGCCGCTGGCGTTCTTTCAGCGCCGCCGCCAAAATTTCTGGAAACTGGTGGAACCAGTCCAATAACGGGGCGCAGGCTTGGCGAATTGATTTCAACATAGTCATTGGGCTTTCAAGATTGCGGACGGCGCGGATTTCAACCGGCGATAAATTTGTTTCACGAAGGCGTCGGCGCGAAAGCCCGCCGGTCCTTCCCAAGGTTCAAAGCCCTGATGTCCGTCCTCGACGAAATCGCCGCGCCGCACCAGTTCGTTCCATTCCAAAATCCGGAAGCTGGCGGCAACGGTGGTGACGGTGGCTGAATCGGTTTTGTTCATCAGGCACTTTTTGGTTTGAACAACAACAACGCGATGCCGCCAACCAGCATGAGCGCGCCGCCGACCGGCGGAATAAAATGATTTTCCGTGGTCGCAATGTGCATCCCCAGAAAATTGATGGTCTGGCCTGGCGTCGTGAAGCTCAAACCCGAATAAGCGAGAACGACAATGCCCAGCGTGATGAGCAAAACGGAAATAATAGTTTTCATATTTATATAAAATAATTTTGCCGCAATTTCTCAAAGCGGTTTGCGCCCGGAAATTATCCGCAACAGCACCACCACGATGGCAATGACGAGCAGAATGTTGATGAAGCCGCCCATCGTGGTTCCAGTCACGAGACCGAGCAGCCACAAAATGACCAGCACCATGGCAATCGTGTATAACATAAAGAAATTCTTCGTTTAGATTTGCTGGCGAACGCTTTCGCGCCCGCCAGCATTGGTGATTATTGATTTACTTCGCAGCGTCCGGCACGGCGATGGTCATGTTGTTGATGACGCTGACGACACCTTCGATGTCCGTCGCGAGCTTCGTGACGAGACTGCGTTCCGCGTCGTTCTTGGCGATGCCGCCGACCGTCACAACGCCAGCCGTCGTGGAAACCGTCGTGTGCAGCGCGCTCGTGGACGAATGCGAAAGTAACGTTGACTTGACCTGCGCCGTTATGGATGCGTCATCAATCTTGTCGCCCATCGTCGCCGCCGGAACCGCCGGCGTTTTGGTAATCGTCATCTCGTTGTTCACAGAGACGACGTTATCAATGTCCTTGGCATATTCAGTCGTGAGTTCCTTTTGCGCCGCGCTGTCCGCGATGCCAGTCAAAGTGACAATGCCGCCAACCGTCGTAACCGTCGTGCCGCTCGCGCTCACATTGCGATGGAACAGCAGCGCGGTTTTCACTTTTGTGGTGATCCACGCATCCGAATGTTCAGGCGGTTGCGCGCCGACCACGGCCAATTGATCATTCACACTGGTGACGCCGGGCAAACTGGACACGGTATTTTCCGCGAGCGTCTTGTGCGAATCCGCAGCGACCGAACCGGTCAACGTGACCACGCCGTCTTTGGATTTGATGTGACTCGGCTTTTTCAGGCCAGTTGATGTGTTAGTCTGGGCCACAAGAAAGGACCAGACGATGAAAGGCAAACGGTATACGACGGAAGACAAGATTCGCATCCTGCGGGAGGCGGACCGTG
>CAILDU010000080.1 GCA_903833055.1 uncultured Verrucomicrobia subdivision 3 bacterium
CGATTTTCCGAATCTCTGGAATTTTCCCGGCTTTCAGCAGACATGCAAAGCCTTCCCGCGCGAAGTCACCGAGGCGGAATACGAACGGCGCATCGCGCTGATAAAAGCGAAGGGCAATGAGCGCGGATAAAATCGCGGCTCAACTCAAACTCACCGGATCAATGTCCACCGCCAGCGTCACGTCGTCCGGCAACGTCAGCGACTGGACGATGACCGCAAGTTCGCGACTCAACGCGCTCATCGCACGCGTCCGCAGCATGATTTGGTAGCGGTAATAATTTTCCGCGCGCAGCAACGGCGCCGGCGCGGGTCCAGCAATGACCAAATCTTTCAAGGCTTTTAATTTTTTCTCCAGCTCGCGTTTCAGATGGTCGGCGGAGAATTTTACTTTTTCCTCGTTGCGACCTTTGAGCGTGAGCAGCGCGACGCGGCTCGCGGGCGGATATTTTAATTGTTCACGAAATTCAATCTCCTGTTCGTAAAAACCGACAAAATCGTGGCGGCGCGCAAATTGAATCGCGGGATGAAACGGCGTGAACGCCTGCACAAAAACTTCGCCCTCGACATCGCCGCGACCCGCTCGCCCGGCGACTTGCGTGAGCAATTGAAACGTCCGCTCGCCCGCGCGAAAATCCGGCTGATGCAACGCGGAGTCCGCGTAAATGATGCCGACGAGCGTGACGTTCGGAAAATGCAGTCCCTTCGCGATCATCTGTGTGCCGACGAGAATGTCAATTTTGCCTGCGCGAAAATCGCCGAGGACGTGGCGATAATCATCTTTCTTTTTCATCGTGTCGGCGTCCATGCGTTTGACGCGCGCCTTGGGAAATAATTTCGCCAAGACTTCTTCGACTTTTTGTGTGCCGGTTCCCGCAAAACGGATCGCCGGGTTTTTACATTTTTCGTTCGGGCAGACGTTCGGAACTTTCGCGTTATGACCGCAGATGTGGCAGGAAAGTTTTTGCTCGATGCGATGATACGTCAGCGACACGCTGCAATTCGGACACTCGGCAACGTAACCGCATTTCGGACACATCAACGAAGTCGAATAGCCGCGCCGGTTCAAAAATAAAATCGTCTGTTCCTTGCGTTCCAGCCGTTGCGTGATGGCCTCTTTTAGTTGCGGCGAAAACAGCGGCGGACCTTTTTCTTTGAACATCGCCTGCCGCATATCTACGACGCGAACATGCGGCATTTTCTGGTCGTCCACACGCTCCGGCAAGTTCAACAAAGTGAATTTTCTCTTCTTACAATTGGCGTAACTCTCCATCGAAGGCGTGGCCGAACCAAGCACGACGACGGCGTTTTCCATTTGCCCGCGCATGACCGCCACATCGCGCGCATGATAGCGCGGCGATTCTTCCTGTTTGTAAGTCTGTTCGTGTTCCTCGTCCACGATGATGAGGCCGAGCGGTTCGACCGGCGCAAAAATCGCCGAGCGCGCGCCAATGACGATGCGCGCGCGGCCTTGCCGAATCTTGTGCCACTCGTCGTGCCGCTCGCCGGCGCTCAAGTGCGAATGCAAAACGGCGACGAGCGTCTGCAATTTGCCCGAACTGAACCGCGCCTTGAATCTTTCCACGGTTTGCGGTGTCAGTGAAATTTCCGGAACAAGAACAATTGCGCCTTTGCCCTGCTCCAGCGCGTGCGCCAACGCCTGCAAATAAATTTCCGTTTTGCCGCTACCAGTCACGCCGTGGAGTAAAAAAGTGTGCGAAGAATTTTCCGTGTCCATCGCCTTCGTGATTTCGCCGAGCGCCTGCGCCTGCGCCGGATTCAGCACGATGTTTTGCGTCGGCAAAATAGTTTCGCGCGCATATGGGTCGCGCTCGGAAATTTCATTCACGATGGAAACCAAGCCGCGATCTTCCAGTTTGCGAACCGTCGCGGCAGTGGTTTTGGTGAGCTCCAATAATTCCACCAGCGGCAATTCGCGGCGCTCCTCGATGATGTTCCAAACGTCCTGCTGACGCTTGGGCAACTTCGGAAATTCGCCGCTCACGGTCAGCGCGCGGACAAATAATCGCTCGCGCCAGCCCGCATCTTCTTTGCGCACGGCTTCGGGCAAAACGGATTTCAACGCGATTTCTGGCGCACAGCAATAATACTCGCCAATCCACCGCGCGAGCTTCAAAACCTTTGGGGTCACTAGCGTTTGTGCGCCGATGACTTTAAGAATGGGTTTAAGATTTGCGTGACCAGATTCTTCCGCGACGGCAGTGACGACACCGAGAATTTTGCGCGGGCCGAAGGGCACTTGCACGCGGCTGCCGACATCAATTTGTCCGGCCAGCTCCGCCGGAATCGAATAATCAAATTCCTTCCGCAGCGCAATTTCCAGACTAACGCGAGCGATCATAAGCCAGTGACGAGTGGCGAGTGGCGAGTAATTAGCAAGATGGCGTTAGCGTTTTTCATGTCACTCGACACTCGTCTCGTTCTTAATCCCGCGTGACGGAGCGCAAATCGGCTTCGAGTTGTAGGCGAAGTTTTTCGCGACCGGCTTCGTCCGTGTCGCGCGGCACACGCAGAGCTTGACCCATCGTCACCGTGCAAATTGCGAACGGCAGCGGGATTTGAAAACGATCCCAGCTCTTCACGCGAATCTTCCAGCTGAGATGATACGTCACCGGCACAATCGGCAGGCCCGTCATTTGCGCCATCGAAATCACACCATCCTGCACGACGTAACACGGACCGCGCGGACCGTCCGGCGTGAGTGCCAAATCGTGTCCGCGCCGCCCCCATGCGACCAGTTCGCGAAACGCCTGCGCGCCGCGTCGCGACGACGAACCGCGCACGGGCTGCACCTTGAACAATTCTAAAATTCCCGTCAACAAACCGCCATCTTTGCTCGCGCTCACCAACGCAACCAGCCGCCGTTTGCGGTCGCGGCGCGCGACATAGCGACGATAAACAATCAGCGCAAGCGCGAGACGGTTATGCCAGATGACAAAAATGTATTTCTCCTGCGGCACGTCGGAAAAATAGCCGGATAAATCTTCCAATCGAAAACGCAGCGTCGCGGTGATGCACTGCGCCACGAAATAAATCAACCCCGCCAGCAGCCACTGATGCCATTTCGGCGCGTGCGGAATCACCACGCCAGATTGACGTTTGTGACGCGCGGACGATGAATTCGCTTCGGTTGTCATGCGCCCTTTTTCAGACACGCGCGCACGAGTTGTTCCACCGTCGCCGACGCGCCGAGCATCGTTTGTGCGGCGCGGACAGAATCGTGCGCGTCCATTTGTTTGAAGCCGAGCGCCATGAGCGCGAGCGTGGCGTCGTTGGTTTTTTGGTCGTCGGACGACAATGAATTTTTCGCGCTCGACGCTTCCAGCGCGCCCGCCGCGCCGACTTTATCGCGCAGTTCAACGACGATTCGTTCCGCCGTTTTTTTGCCAACGCCGGAAATTTGCGAAAGCGATTTTACGTCGCCATTCGCCACCGCGCCGCGAAACGCGACGGCGTTCATGCCGCTCAAAATGTTCAGCGCGGTTTTCGGGCCGATGCCGCTGACGTTGTTGATGAGCATCCGAAACAAATCGCGCTCCACCGCCGTTGCGAAGCCGTAAAGAATGTGCGCGTCTTCGCGGACGATGAGTTGCGTGAGCAATTTCACCTCGCCGCCGGGCGACGGCAGTTTGTCGAATGATGACAAGGGAATCAGCACTTCGTAGCCGATGCCGTTCACGTCCACGATGACTTGCGTGGGCAGCGATTCGACGAGTTTGCCGTGGAGAAAAGTAATCATAAACTGCGGGAAGAATTGCCGCAAAAAAGCGCAAAAGGCGCAAAAGAATTTCTTGGAAAGTTTTGCGCTTTTTGTGCTTTTTCGCGGCCAGTTGTTTTTTGTTTTTTCATCGGCAGTTCAAATCTTTTTCAACACCGTCAAACCGTGGCGCGAATTTTCCTGCGCGTGCGTCAGCGCGAGCGCGAGCGCGTCCGCCGCGTCGGGCGCGGGCAGTTCAGCGAGGTTCAACATCCGCTGCACCATCTTGGCGACGGCCAGTTTTTGCGCCGCGCCGTAGCCGACAATCGCCAGCTTCACTTTGCGCGTGGCGATTTCGTAAATGTCCAGACCGGCCTCGGCAATCGCCGCCATCGCCGCGCCGCGCGCCTCGCCCATGATGATGGCCGTCTTCAGATTTTGCGCGAAGAAAAGTCCTTCGACGACACAAACCGTCGGCTGATGTTCGCGCACAATGTCGCGCAGCGTCTGCGTAATTTTGGCGAGGCAACGCGAGCGTTCCCAATCTTTCGGGCAGGTAATCGTCCCTTGCGCGAGCGCGACCGGCGCAGATTTTTCCACGCGAATAACGCCGTAGCCCGTGCCGCGCACGGACGGATCAACGCCAAGAATGATTTGAGTGACGAGTGGCGAGTGGCGAGTGGCGGGCAAAACAATTGCGGTCGCGCGCGATTTTTTTCCGCCGAGACGCTGCTGCATCTGCTCGAATTGTTGCATGGAAATGCCCACGCGAAAAGGTTGCCAGCGGGCGCGCGCGGGCAAAAGGAAAAACGCCGCGACGGGATTCGTCGCGGCGTTGAGGAGAACAACTGTTCAGTGATTTTGCACCATCCAGTTTTGCGAATGGCCGCCGCCATTGAACGCGCCGTTTTGATTTTGCGCGGGCGCAGAAATCACCGGCGCGGCGGGCGAATAACTGCGCGGCACAGATTGGCTGTAATTTTGGTGTGACTCAAACCGCTGCGACGGCGCAACCGGCGCCGGGGCAGTGTAACTGGATTGCGGGTTCATCTGCCGCAATTGCTGGTGGAAATCGCCTTGCGCGGGCGAGTGCTGGGTGACGGGCGCGGAAGGCGTGTTGTTCACTGGCGCGGAAACATTGCCATTCATCGGTGCCGAAACGCCGCTGTTCATAGGCGCAGAAACTCCGCCACGCATCGGCGCGGAAACGGTGGTGGAAGGCGCGGTGTAAGGGTGTTGCGTCGGATGATTTTCGCCGCCGGTGAGAATCAAGTTGTTGCGCGACTGGTTGTGAGTCGGCGCGGAATTATTGGCTGTGCCAGTTTGATTTTGCGTTGGCAACACGGGTGAATTTACATTTCCACGCGTGAATCCAGTTTCGTGCTGGTTCTGTCCGCGCGACGGATTTTGCGTGACCGTCGGAGCGTAAGCATGATTGCCGCTACTCGCCGTGACGCCGTTGTTCGGCACAGTTCCGTCGTGATGCGAACCATTGCCGGCCAATGGCCGCGTGGTCGCGCCATCGGAATTACCCGCACCGAGCGGACGCGCCGGATGAATTTCGCCCTGACCGCGCCAGCCGTGGCGACCAGCGTTGCCAATCGTGCCGATGCTCACCGCTTGAATCGGATGATGCGCCGCCGCACCGATAACCGTGACGGAAACACCGTTGTTCACGATGGTGCGGTTGTTGCAATTGTAATTGTTGATAATCGTGGTCTGGTTGTAAATCTGCGTGACTTGTTGTTGCGGCAAACAATAATAACGCGGATGCGATTCGCAGAAATTGCCGATGGACACGAACGTAAAACAATTCGCGGCCAGCCCGAAACCAAAACTCACCGACACATTTCCGCCGTGATAGGTGAAGCCGACGCCGGGTTGATACGCGGTGTAAGGCGGCAACGGCGCCCAGCCACAATAGTCACTGCTCGAACGCCACGTCACCCATGACGGCGCCCAAACGGTGTCCGGCCACCAGCACCAACCGTATTGCGGCGTGTTGAACCAGCGTCCGTAATGAAACGTCACGCCCCACGAATAATCTGAATTCCAATACCAACCGCAATCCGTGTAAACCCAATGGCCACGGTCGCAATACGGTTGCCAATTTGGATCATACGCCACCGCCGTCGGTCGCCAGCAGCGACCATAGCCATCCACTTCAACCCACTGGCCGTAGGGTGAAAGCGTGTTGTTAAAATCATTTACGGAAATTTCTGCAGGCGGCGCCGAGACTGCGGGCGCAGCGGGTGGCGGCGAATTATTTTCGGCAGTGGCCGTTGGCGTTGGCGGCGGACTAGTAGGCGCAGGTGCGGCGGCAGGCGCAATCGAAGCTAAAAAGTTTTTATCGTGGGCAAACATATCGTTCACCATGTCGGAAGTAACTCCAGCATCGGTCAGAACAATAATTTTATCGGCATCGAGATTAAATGCGGTGGGACAATTAACAATGTAAGTATGAATCACGTTGGCATCCACGCCCGCCTGCGCGAGCTTGAGCACTTGCGCGACCGGACTGCCGGGCGCGATGTAATCTGGCAACGCGCTGGCGCTCGCGGGGGGCGGAATCGGCTGTTCGGTGGCAAGGCTGTCGTAAGCGGCTGCCGCAGCGACCGCCACGGCCAGCGCAATCAAGGTTTTGGAGGTGAAAAGTTTTTTCATAAGTCAGTTGGTTAATGTTGACCGCAGTTCATTCTAACAAGTGTCAGACGCAGAAGTTGCCAAAGCCGTTCACGGTTAAGCCACAACTTACTGATAAACAACGATTTATTTTCTGAAACCCATTGGCTTTGGCGGCTGGAAAGCGACTTTTGAAATACTGTCTGGCGGACGTGTCACCGGTTTTGGCGATAGCTTCGCCCAGCGAAAAAGTTATCCTGCGCGGATGAATTTCCCGCAGCCATTCGTCGCCGTTTTATTTTTGCGACCAACTGCCTGCGGTTTACGTCTGCCCAATTGAATTTCAAAAATGAAAAAACAAATCCTTGTCGGACTCGGCCTTTTAATCGCGCTCACCACATCACTTACGGCGGCGGAAATTTTCACGCCACCTGCATCGCCGCACGCGGATTACAGTTTTAATTCCAACTGGAAATTTATCCGCGCGGACGTGACGAACGCCGAGCAAGTTGCGTTTGACGATTCCAAGTGGACCGACGTGAGCGCGCCACACACTTACAACGACGTGGATTCCTACACGCAAATCATTTCGCACAGCGGCGGCGACCGACGCGCTTGGTCAGGCATTACTTGGTATCGCAAACATTTCAAACTGCCCGCGAACGCGAAAGACGGAAAAGTTTTTCTGGAATTTGAAGGAATCAAACAGGCCGGACGTTTTTGGGTGAATGGAAAATTTGTCGGAAAATTTGAGAACGGCATCTCGGCGTGCGGTTTGGATTTGACCAGCTTCGTCAATTTCGGCGATGCGGACAACGTCATCGCCGTGAAGGTGGACAACAGCAACGATTACGTCGAGGAAGCGACTGGCACCGGCTACGAATGGATGGGGCGCGCGTTCAATCCCAATTACGGCGGCCTGAATCACGACATCGTGCTGCACCTGACGAGCAAGGTTTATCAGACCTTGCCGCTTTACGAAAATCTCAAGACTACGGGCGTTTATATTTACGGTTCCAACTTCGACATCAAAAATAAATCCTGCGACGTCAATCTTGAATCGCAGGTGAAAAATGAAAGCGGCGATCAACAATCCATCACGCTCTCGGCGGTCGTCGTGGACGCGGAGGGCAACGTCCGCGCGAAATTTCAAAGCGATGCCTTGGACTTGGTAAACGGTGAAACCGAAGAGTTCACCGTGAATGGAAAGTTGAGCGATGCAAAATTCTGGAGCGATGAAACGCCTAATCTTTACAACGTTTATTCCATCCTAACCGTGAATGACAAAATCGTGGACGTGCAGAAAATTACGACTGGTTTTCGCAAAACAGAATTCAAAGGTGGCGTTGGCACCGGCGGTGTTTATCTGAACGACAAGTTTGTTTATCTCACCGGCTACGCGCAGCGCTCGTCGGACGAATGGGCGGGACTCGGCGAAGCGTTTCCCGACTGGATGCACGATTACAACGCGCAACTCATTCGCAGCACCCACGCGAATTATATCCGCTGGATGCACATCTCGCCGCAGGCGGTGGACGTGCGCGCGTGCGACAAAAACGGCATCGTCGAAGTCTGTCCGGCAGGCGACAAAGAAAAAGATGCTATCGGTCGCCAATGGGAACAACGCGTCGAAGTCATGCGCGACTCCATGATTTATTTCCGCAATTCGCCGAGCATTTTATTTTGGGAAACCGGAAATAATTCCGTCACGCCCGCGCACTTGCAACAGATGGTGGACTTGCGAAAACAATTTGATCCGAACGGCGGACGCGTCGTCGGCTGCCGCACGTTAAACGATGCCGGTTCAACTCCGATTGCAGAATATTTTGGTGTGATGATTGGGCAGGACAAACGCACGGATGCGCTCGCCGACAAGTCAGAATTGTTCCGCGCGTTCAGCCTTGAGCGCCGTGACCGCGCGCCGTTCATCGAGACAGAAGATTTTCGCGACGAGTCCGCGCGCCGTTTCTGGGATGATTTTTCGCCGCCGCATTTCGGTTTCAAAAAAGGCGAGAACGATACTTACGCGTGGAACTCGGAAACGTTCTGCATCGCCGCCGCCGAGCGCTATCACGATTACGCCAGCAATAAGATTTCCAATACCGATCCGGCGCACTCGAAATGGGCGGCCTACGCTTCGATTTATTTTTCCGACTCGAACGCTGACGGGCGGCAGGACAGCAGCGAAGTCTGTCGCGTCAGCGGCAAAGTGGATTCCGTGCGTTTGCCAAAGCAGGCCTACTATGTTTATCGCGTGATGCAAAATCCCGCGCCAGATATACACATTATCGGTCATTGGAATTATCCGACGAATACGGTGAAGACGATTTACGTCGCCGCCAATCACTGCGACGCCGTGGAGCTTTTCGTGAATGGCAAATCGCTCAGCAAATCCAGCGCGCCGATGAACGGTTACATCTTCGCGTTCCCGCAAATTAAATTTGCCGCCGGAAAAATTTCCGCCGTCGCCAGCGTGAATGGCAAAATTGTCGCGCAAGACGAAATTGAAACGGCAGGTGAACCAAAAAAAATAAAACTTACGCCGCACGTTTCGCCGAATGGTTTGCAAGCGGACGGTTCGGACGTGGCGTTCTTCGATGTGGAAGTGGTGGACGCGCAAGGCCGTCGCTGCCCGACCGACGAAGCGCGCGTGGATTTCAAATTGGACGGCGCGGCGATTTGGCGCGGCGGTTATAACAGCGGCAAGATAAATTCCGTCAATAATCTCTGGCTCGATACCGAGTGCGGTATCAATCGCGTCGCCATCCGTTCCACATTGTCCGCTGGCAAAATCACTTTGACCGCCACGCGCGACGGACTTGAACCAGCCACGATTCAACTTGAATCCAAACCCGTGCTCATCACCGACGGCTTGGCGCGTTAAGCGCATTTCGGTTGCGCTGATTCGCGGACGATTGCAAGATTCTGGCAAATTTATGCTTGCGTATCTTTGGGTCGCACTCGGTGGCGCGCTCGGCAGCGTGGCGCGGTTTTGGATCAATGGTCTCGTCATTGACAAGACCAGCGCGACCTTTCCGTGGGGCACGCTCGTCATCAACGTCACCGGCTCGTTCATCATCGGCATCATCGGCGCGCTGGCGATTCCCGAAGGGCGGCTGGATTCGTCGTCGCGCCAGTTCGCCACGCAATTTCTCATGATCGGCGTGTGCGGCGGCTACACCACCTTTTCCTCGTTCAGTTTGCAGACGCTCAATCTGCTGCGCGACCGCGAATGGCTTTACGCCGGCGGCAACGTCATTTTGTCCGTCGTGCTGTGCATGATTGCCGTGTGGCTCGGCTGGCTGACGGGAACAATTTTTAGTTCCGCGAAATGAAGACACGGATTTCACCGATTCACACGGATTCGAAATGGAAAGTTTTAATCCGTGAAAATCCGTGCAATCCGTGTAAAAGTTAATTATGCAAATTCCAACTGATGCCGTCCTGCTCCGCATTTTTCTTGGCGAAAGCGACCGCTGGGAACACACGCCGCTCTACGAAGCCATCGTGCTCAAGGCGCGCGAACTGCACCTCGCCGGAGCGACCGTGTTGCGCGGGCCGATGGGTTTTGGCAAAGCCAGCCGCCTGCACACGGCGAAAATTTTGCGGCTCTCGATGGACTTGCCGCTCGTCATCGAAATCGTGGACAGCGAGGAGAAAATAAATTCCTTTCTGCCTGAACTGGAAAAAATGCTCGGCGGCGGACTGGTGACTTTGGAAAAAGTGAAAGTGCTGCATTATCGTTCCGGCGATGCGGAGAAATGATGTCGCGCGAAGGTGTCGAAGGAATATTGCAACCTTTGCTAAAAGGAAATAATCCATGAAACCATCTAAACAAATCTACTGGCTTGCGCCATGAGTTACTTCATCTCCATCCGAGCGACAGTGATTCGTGCTAGAACCTTATCTTTAGTAGTGCTAACGGCATTGTTATCACAGGGTTGCTATCCAGCGGGTCAGTCATTTAACAAGTCCGCTACCTATCATGGGCGATTGCTCAATGCTGACACAGGTTTGCCAGTGGATAATGCCAGTTTGAAAATACAATCTGGGTTACTAAATGCATCGACGAAGTCTGATGCAGATGGCTATTTCCTTCTCGGGCCTCTACGGGAGTTTCATGTTGGCATCATGACAATGGAAGGCCTTCGGCCATATCAAGACAGCCATCCATGGCCAGCTACATTCGAGATAAGTATATTGCAATCTGCTTATCAACCCAGACAATTAACTGTTGAAGGAATTGACTCACTCGTGTTTGAGATGGGTGACATCTTGCTTCAACCAGAGCACAAAAAATAGTCTATCCGTAGCCCACGGCTAGGATAGGCAACAAACTTCTTTTGCCACCTTCACACGACAACATTTTTATGCCTCAAACCGACCTTAAAAAAATCCTGCGCGATGCGCTCGCTCAATTTCATTCCGAGACCGGCACAGTTCACCGGTTGGATGCGCAAACGCAATTGCTTCACCTCGTCGCGCAAATCGGCTTGCCGCCGCATATCGCCGAAGTTGTAAAAATAATTCCCGTCGGCAAAGGCATCGCCGGACAAGTCGTTGCGGAAAATCGTCCCGTCACGATTTGCAACTTGCAGACCGACACCAGCAGCGTCGCCAAACCGGGCGCGAAAAAAACCGGCGTCGGCGGTGCGCTCTGCGTGCCCATCCGCGACGGCGAAAAAATTCTCGGCACCCTCGGCATCGGCACGCGACGCGAACATACTTACACACCGAACGAAACGCGCACGCTGGAAAAAATCGCGGAACAAATTGGCGCGCACTGGCGCGCAGTTTGATTTGTTTCTGAATTCTTTATTCGTCCTTC
Organism: uncultured Verrucomicrobia subdivision 3 bacterium; assembly: GCA_903833055.1. Taxonomy (GTDB): domain Bacteria; phylum Verrucomicrobiota; class Verrucomicrobiia; order Limisphaerales; family UBA11358; genus UBA11358. The sequence continues at coordinate 11,166 of CAILDU010000080.1, forward strand.
TGCATTCTTTGAAGTTGTCCCCTGCTCCGTTTCGCGGCAAGCTGTGCGCTTGATTATGCAGCAGGTAAATCTCGGAATCATCGGCGGCGGAACCGTGGGCAGCGGCGTGTTTGACGCGCTCGCGCGCAACGGCGCGCTCCTCTCCTCGCGCGTCGGCGCGAACATAAAAGTCCACCGCGTCGCCGTGCGCGACTTGCAGAAAAAACGCGCCGCGACCATTCCGAAAAATCTGCTCACGACCGACTGGCGCGAAGTCGTGTGCGATCCCGAAGTCAATCTCGTCGCCGAACTCATCGGCGGCACGACGATTGCGCGCGAAGTCGTTTTGACTTCGCTCAAACTCGGCAAGCCCGTTGTCACGGCGAACAAAGCCTTATTGTCCGCGCACGGCGAAGAACTTTTTGCCGCCGCCAAAAAATACGGCACCAATCTTTATTACGAAGCGAGTGTGTGCGGCGGCATTCCGATTATTAAATCGTTGCGCGAAGGTTTTGTTGGCAACCGCATCACGGCGCTTTACGGCATCGTGAATGGAACGTGCAATTACATTCTCACGCGCATGAAATTGGAAGGCGCGGATTTTTCTGCCGTGTTGGCCGACGCGCAAAAATTGGGTTACGCCGAGACGCCGCCGGACTTGGACATTGACGGCCACGACGCCGCGCACAAGACGGGAATTCTCGCCTCGCTTGCGCACGGCTTTTGGATTAACCCGAAAAAAATCCACGTCGAAGGCATCCGCCACATCAGCGCGCTCGACATCAAGTTTGCGGGCGAACTTGGTTACACCATCAAGCTCATCGGCACGGTAAAAAAACTCGAAGGCAGTTGCCGCGTGCAAGTCTCGGTTTATCCGACGCTCGTGCCGAACGCACACGTTTTAGCCAGTGTTAACGGCGTGTTCAACGCGGTTTTCGTGCAAGGCGACATCGTTGGCGACGCACTTTTTTACGGACGCGGCGCGGGCAAAGACGCCACGGCCAGTTCCGTTTTGAGCGACATCGGCGACGCGATGCTTGATCTCAAAACTGGAATTAAAAATCGTCTGCCCGCGTTCGTGCCGCACGAATGCGCCGGAGCGGTTGCGCCGATTGACGAAGTGGTTTCGCAATATTTTGTCCGCTTGAACGTCGTGGATAAACCCGGCGTGCTGGCAAAAATCGCGACGATTTTCGGTCAGTCAAACATCGGCATTTCGTCCGTCATCCAGCCGGAAGGTCACGAGGGCGAAAGTGTTCCATTGATTTTCATGCTGCACTACGCGACCAACGGCGTCGCCGCCAAAGCGCTCGCGAAAATTGCGAAGCTGCCGACCGTCAAAGGCAAACCGGTGATGATCCGCGTGGAAAGTTTTGAGCAATGAGCGCGCTTCTTTTTCGCAGCACCAACGGACAATCGCCCGCTGTCACCTTGCGCGAAGCGCTCCTTGCCGGCCAAGCGCCAGATCGCGGACTTTATTTTCCTGAAAAATTTCCGCGCTTCACGTTCAATGAACTCGCAGAGTTCTCGCACCTGCCGTATCACGAAATCGCGTTCCGCGTTTTGTCCAAATTCACCGACGGCATCGTTGCGCCCGATGAACTCGCCAAGTTTTGCGCGGACGCCTACAACTTTCCCGTGCCGCTGGAAGTCGTGAACTTCCGCACGTTTCTGATGCGCCTCGACCAAGGCCCGACGGCATCGTTCAAGGATTTCGCGGCGCAGATGATGGCGCGGTTATTTGGAAAATTTTTGCGTGAAGACGGCAAGCAAGTCACGATTCTCACGGCGACAAGCGGCGACACCGGCTCGGCGGTGGCGCACGCGTTTCATAAAATCCCCGGCGTGCGCGTCATTGTTTTGTTTCCGGTTGGCGAAGTCAGCGACAGCCAGCGCAAGCTGATGACCACGCTCAAGGACAATGTCCGCACGGTGGAGATCAACGGAAAATTTGACGACTGTCAGGCGATGGTGAAACGCGCGTTTGCCGACGCTGACTTGAAGCATATCCCGCTGTCCTCGGCAAATTCCATCAACATCGGACGCTTGCTGCCGCAGAGCGTTTATTATTTTTACGCCGCGTCGCGCGTCGCGCAGGCGGGCGAGCCGGTGTTTTCCGTGCCGAGCGGCAATTTCGGCGACATGATGGGGCGCGATCGTCGCGCGCGAAATGGGTTTGCCCGCAATCGTCAGCATCAAAGGGCTCACAAAAACTCTCAAGTCCGGCATGCGGGTTCGAATGGATGGAAAAAAAGGCATCATCAAGATTTTGAGTGAGTGAAAGACGACAGAACTTTTGGTACAGGTCGTCTCGCATCCCCGTATCCACGGTTTGGCGGAGGCCGCTGTTCAAGGTGGCGCTTCTGGAGCGTTGGTGGTTGATGGTGTCGGTCGTCTCATCAAAGAAGTAAACGGCTTGAGGCCACGGGTTCTCGTTTTGAGAGATCAATTGTTGCCTACCATCGCAACTGTGACCGATAGTACTCCTGCATGGGATATCTCCGTTAATGGCACGCCGATTTTGTATCCTGACTATATTGCGCCAACGGTTTCAATGCAGGTGGGGCGGCCTGAATATTGGCGCGTCGTCAACACCGAACGGTGTGATGGCGATTATTCGGGTTAATCCTAAAGGTAA
>CAILDU010000081.1 GCA_903833055.1 uncultured Verrucomicrobia subdivision 3 bacterium
CACCTTGGATTCCTTGTCGCCCATGCGGCCGGGGAAATTGCGGTTCGTCGCGCTGATGCAGTTGATGCCGGATTTGTTGATGCGGCCAAACGTGTCCACCGGCCCGCCAAGGCACGCGGCGCAACCGGCGTTCTCCGTCATCTGCACACCGGCATCCACGAGGATTTGCCAGATGGTCGAGTTGCCCCAATAAGTTGACTGCAAGTCGTTGACGATGTCCGGCGTCGCGGGCACACCGAAGGTATCAATCACCACTTTCTTGCCGCGCAAGATGTGGGCGAACTCCACGAAGTCGCTCGTCTTGCCGCCGGTGCAGGAACCGACGTAAGCGCGGTCGAGCGGTTGGTTCATTTCCTTCGCCTTCTTGCGCTGGCCCGGATCAGGATGACACGCGACCGTCGGTTCGAGCTTGCTCAAATCCACGACGAGTTCGTAAACAAATTTTTCATTCTTGTCGCGCGCGACGGGTTCGTAAGTGGACTTCGTTCCGTTCAATTTCACGCGCGCGTCCACGTATTCCGCCGTGCGCGAATCAAATTCAAACATGGCGTTTTTGCCGCCCGCTTCGATGGCCATGTTCGCAATCGTCATGCGGTCATCAATGGACAAATTCAACGCGCCTTCGCCGTCGAACTGCATTGCGCGATAGGTCGCGCCGTCGAAACCGATTTCGCCGATGCAATGCAAAATAATATCCTTTGCCATCACGCCGGGCTGCAATTTTCCTTCGAGGCGGAAGTGCATTGTCTCCGGAACTTTAATGAGAAGTTTGCCCGTGCCCATCACGAAACCCGCGTCAGTGTTGCCGATTCCCGTTGCGAATTGATTGAACGCGCCCGCCATACAGGTGTGCGAATCCGTGCCGAAAAGAATTTCGCCGGGACGCGTGTGGCCTTTCGCCGGCAACGCCGTGTGACAGACGCCCGCGTAACGCGAACCGTATTGGCGCTTCATGTTGCCCTTGGCCGCGTCGAAATGCCAATGGCCGTTCGAGTCGTCAATCACGTCATAGAAATATTCGATGCCCTGCTCGCGCGAAAAATCGCGGAGGATGTCCACGTTGCGATTCGATTTGGAATCGGCGGTGAAAATGTAGTGATCAGGGATGATGACAATTTTCTTTTTGTCCCAGACTTTCGCGGCCTGACCGAATTCGCGTTTGAACACGCCGATGGTGCCCGGCCCGCAAACGTCGTGCGTCATGAGCACGTCGGCATTCACCCAGATGTTGTCGCCGGCCTGGACCGAAGTTTTGCCGGCGGCACGCGCGAGAATTTTTTCCGTCAACGTCATAAGGCAGACAGCATAGCTGATGCGCGGGGCTAGTTCAACTGCGCTGTTGGCAACCGGATCGTCGGCATCCGCAAATGTTGCTTGAAAGCGTCTTAAATAAAGCTAGTGTTAGAACATGGACACGCGCCGCTTACATCCGTCGGAAATTAAGCTGCTCCCTGCGTATCCACTCGCTGAAGCAGCTCGTTACCTCGGGTCGAATCCTTCGACCTTGGGGGCGTGGTTTAATGGCCGCGATTACAAAGTCAACGGACAACCTAAAAAGGCAAAAGCTGTTTTAATGTCGGCCAGAATCAAAGGTGAACCAATTTCGTTTTTGGATTTAATTGAAGCCCATATTTTACTGGCAATTCGTCGAGGCTACGGAATCCCACTAAAGCGATTTCGCACCGCAATGGACCATCTTCGTGAGACCGGCGGTGACCTACATTTTTTGGCTCATCGTGAATTTTTGCATGACCGGCGAGATTTATTTCTTAAATGGGATAACAAACTTGTTTCGCTATCGGAGCGCGGACAATTAGTGGATAAAGAAGTCATCGCAGAAGGTTTGAAGCAAATCACCTATGGTGACGATGGCTACGCCGCACGGTTTTTTCCGCGCCACGACGAAAGGCGTCAGGAATCGATCGTTCTTGATCCCACCATCAATTTTGGTCGGCCTTGCCTTGTCCGGCTTGGGGTGGGGGCAGATGCGATTGCCATGAGATTTGTTGCTGGCGAACGAATTACTGACTTGGCTCAAGATTACGCGGCGACACGGGAAGAAGTGGAAGAGGCTATTCGCTGGCATGAACGCACCGCTAAATGAATCGCTGACTCTTTTTATAGACCGTAATTCTGGCGGGCGGTCATTTCATGGTTTATTGATCGAACAAGGATTAAAAGTAGTTCTTCACGATGAAGAATTTCCCCAGACGGCTGCGGACGAAGATTGGGTTATGTCAGTTGGTGAACGCGGATGGGTTGTTGTCACCGGCGATAATGCGACCACTTCAAGCCCGCTATTTTTACTTCGCCTATCAAAATCCAAAACTTTCGTCTTCATCCTTCACGCCCTCAATGGCGCATCGGCTGCTGACAAGGCTGATTGTATTTTGAAAGCCTATAAAACCATCAAACGTTTAGTCGACGAAAATCATCCGCCGGGAGTTTGGCGAATTGGGAAAGATGGTCTTGCTAGACAATTTAATTTTCAGAGAGTTCTTGTGAAGATGCGCCAAGGCCGAAAGATTTGAGGGTTATAAACTTGGTTTATTTCTCCCGCTTCAACAGAAATTCCGCCAGCGCTTCGAGCGCGACGGCTTTGCCTTTGAAAATTTTCAGCGCGCCAAACGCTTTGTCCGTCAGTTGCACGGCAATTTTTTTGGATTTTTCCAAGCCGACGATGGAGGGATAAGTTGCTTTTTGCACGGCCACGTCTTTGCCCGCCGTTTTGCCAAGCTGCTCGCTGGTCTGCGTCACGTCGAGAATGTCGTCAATCACCTGAAACGCGAGGCCGACGTGATAGCCGAAGTCGGTGAGCGCGGCGAGTTGCGCGGGCGTGCAGTTGGCGCTCATGCCGCCGAGCCGCACGGAACAGCACAGCAGCGCGGAGGTCTTGCGCTCGTGGATGAATTTCAATTCGGCGATGGAAAGTTTTTTGTTCTCGCCTTCCAAATCGGCGACCTGACCGCCGACGAGTTGTAGCGAGCCGGAGGCTTTGGCGATTTCCAGAATAATTTTGTCGTGCGGATAGCGCGGAAATTTTTTGCATTGCGCGGCGATCTCAAATGCCTGCGTCAACAGCGCGTCGCCCGCGAGCACAGCGATGCCTTCGCCGAAAACTTTGTGGTTGGTCAATTTGCCGCGACGATAATCGTCATTGTCCATCGCGGGCAAATCGTCGTGGATGAGCGAATAAGTGTGAATGCACTCGACGGCGCACGCGAGCGGCATGGCGTCCGCATCGCTGCCACCGCACGCTTCCGCCGCCGCCAAAAGGACCGCCGGACGCATCCGCTTGCCGCCGGCGAAAAGCGAGTAGCGCATGGCCTTGTGAATCGTCGCAGGCTTGGTTTTTTCGGACGGCAGAAATTTGTCGAGCGCGGCGTTGACGGTTTCGGTGCGCGTGGCGAGAAAGTGGTTCAGGTCGAACGATGATTGTTTGGCGGCCATAAAGTTATCGGAAGAAAATGCCGGATTTGAGCGCAAGTTAGAAGGGAATTTTTAAGATTGCTTTGAAGCGGTTCGCTGGTATTCTGACCCGCTCTTTATCGAATGAACGCTGAACTTTGCAAAAAGGCCTTGGAAAAAGTTGGTAGCCCCAACGTGCTCATCAACATCGTATCGCGCCGCGTGCGCCAACTGAACGCCGGTGGCGGCGGGTTGGGTCGTCCGCTCGTGGATGTGCCGGCCAGCATGGGTCTCGCCGACATCGCCCTCACGGAAATCATCGAGGAAAAGATGGGCTGGGAAGTTCCCGAAGAAAAAGCCGCCGTCCGCCCGATCGCCAAGAAGCGCAAGAAGCATTAAGCGCGTTTCGGAAATTTTTACGAAGCCGGAGGAATTTTTCTTCCGGCTTTTTTATTTCCTAAAATCCGCGTAAACTGCGCGAAAGAATTTTTCATGGCCGACATCGTGACCAACCATAAAGCCCGGCGCGACTATCACGTCCTCGACACGTTCGAGGCGGGCATCGTGCTGCATGGCACGGAGGTCAAGTCGTTGCGCGCGGGCAAAGGGCAGATTGCGGACGCCTTCGCGCGCGTGGAAAAGGACGAGGTCTGGCTCTACAACGCGCACATTGACGAGTATTCGCACGGCAATTTGCAGAATCACGCCACGAAAGCGCCGCGCAAATTGCTGTTGCACAAATCGGAGATTCGCAAACTGTTTGAACTCTCATCGGTCAAGGGCAACGCGCTGTTTCCGCTGGCGTTTTATTGGAAGAATGGAAAAGTGAAAGTTTCCCTCGGCGTTGGCTCCGGCAAACAGTCCTTCGACAAACGCGACGACATCAAGAAGCGCGATGACGACCGCGAGATGAAACGCGCGACGATGAAGTGGACGAAGGGGAAATAAATTTTCGTGACGGCAACGGTTGAAAGGGATAAAACGCAGACATCGCCATGCAAAATTCGCCGCTCAAAAAACTTCTCCTGATTATTTTACTCGCGGCGACGGGCGCAGCCTTACTGCTGCAATTTATTAATTTGGAATTGAAGCCGCAGGAAAATCCACAACCGAAAACATTCAAGCCGGAGTTTGCTTATCATTATTCACCACCAAAGTCCGCTGGCAGCAGAAATCCAGTGCCGACAAATTCCGAAGAAGTTGAAAGTGCGCCGGCTCCGAAAATTTCCCGTGAGCAGGCGGAAGCGTGGCTGACGAAACACAATCGCAATGCGATGAGTCTGCTCGCGGCATTTCGCGCGCTGGGCGACACGAATTATTTGAACGAGGCGGCGACCAATTTTCCAAACGACCCGCACGTTGAACTGGCAGTTTTGTCGCGTGATGAATTTCCGGCTGACCGGCGCAAGTGGCTGGACTTGTTCAAACAATCTTCGCCGAGCAATTCGTTGGCGAATTATTTTTCCGCTGAAGACGATTTCAAGAATGGAAAATCGGATGAAGCGGTGCAGGAACTTTTGGCGGCTTCCGGCAAATCTCAATTCGACAATTTTGCGATGGAAAACCAATTGGATGCTGAACAATTGTATTCGGCGTCCGGCAAATCGCCTATCGATATTGCCACGGATGGGATGTCGGACATGGCCGGTGAAGACTTGCCAGAATTGGCAGCTTTCAAACAGCTTGCCCTAGGAATCGAAGATTCGGAGAAAAATTACACGGATGCTGGCGACGCCAATTCAGCCGTCAATCTCGCTCAAATGGGAATGACGCTAGGAAATCAAATTCAAAGCGGTGACAGTGGAAAATATCTCATCAATCAACTCGTCGGCGTAGCTATCGAAAAAATCATGCTTTCCAAATTGGATCAAAACACCAGCTATGATTTTCTGGACGGCCAAACACCAGCACAAATTTCACAGCAATTAAAAGATCAGAAGGTGGCGACCAGGCAGTTTGTTCAACAAGCTTCAGCGGCCTATCTTCAAATGTCACCTGACGAAATGCTCAATTACTCCGAACGGATGAAAATTTACGGTGAGACCGAAGCAGCGAAATGGGCCATCCAACAACATCCGCCCGCTGATGCGGCCAAATAAAAAAGCGAGGCCGTTAGACCTCGCTTTGAAATGGTTGGTTTGGCTTAAGCTTTCTTCTTCGCTTCGTCGCCTTTTTTCCAAGTGCGCTTGGGCGCTTTGACGACGAGACCTTGCTTGAGTGCGGTCGCCGCAACGCGGATGTAACGGACTTCGCCGCTGGGCAGCAGCGCCTTCACGCGCTGCAAATTCACATGGAATTTGCGCTTGGTGATCGCGGTGATGTGCGTGCCGATGCCGCCGGTTTTCTTGGCTTTACCGGAGCGCCAAATGATGCTGCCCTTCATCGGGCGTTTGCCGGTCAATTCACA
>CAILDU010000082.1 GCA_903833055.1 uncultured Verrucomicrobia subdivision 3 bacterium
AAAAGGAAGGCGACGAACAAGCCAAGCCGGAGCGGGTCTGGGAAATTTCGCGGGCGGAAGAAATCCAGAAAAAATGTCTAGGCAAGCCGGGCATCGTTACGGAAGAAAGCAAGCCGACGACTTCGATGTCGCCGATGCTATACGATTTGACGACGTTGCAGCGCGAGGCGAACGGGCGGTTTGGTTTTTCCGCAAAAAATACTTTGGGACTCGCGCAGGCGCTTTACGAAAAACATAAAGTGCTGACGTATCCGAGAACGGACGCGCGCGCGTTGCCGGAAGATTATTTGGACACGGTGAAGGAAACGCTGAAGATGCTCGACGGCGTGACGGGTTATTCCACGTTTGCCGACCAGATTTTGAAAAGCGGCTGGGTGCGTCCGAATAAGCGCATATTTAATAATGCAAAAATCTCGGATCACTTCGCGATTATTCCCACGCTGGTTGCGCCCAAACATTTGAGCGAGCCGGAGCAGAAACTTTACGACCTCGTCACGAAGCGTTTTCTCGCGGTTTTTTATCCGGCGGCGGAATTTCTCGTGACGACACGAATTACGCGTGTCGAAAATGAGCCGTTCAAAAGCGAAGGCAAAGTGATGGTGAACGCGGGTTGGCTCGCGGTTTACGGCAAGGAAGCGGCGGAAGCGGATGACACGCCGAGCCTCGTGCCGGTGAAAGCGAACGAAACCGTCAAGACCGAGAAAATCGAAGTCGAGGCGAACGTCACGAAACCGCCGGCGCGCTATTCGGAAGCGACGTTGCTCGGCGCGATGGAGAGCGCCGGCAAATTGATTGACGACGAAGAATTGCGCGCGGCCATGAGCGACAAAGGTCTCGGCACGCCCGCGACGCGCGCGACCATCATCGAAGGTTTGATCTGGGAAAAATATGTCCACCGCGTCGGCCGCGAATTACAGCCGACGGCGAAGGCATTTTCGATTATCACTTTGTTGCGCGGATTGGATATTCCGCAACTTTGCTCGCCGGAATTGACAGGCGAGTGGGAACATAAGCTCAACGAGATGTCGCGCGGCAAATTAAAGCGCGAAGATTTCATGCGCGAAATCGCCGATGCGACGCGTGACATGGTGGCGAAGGCGAAGAGCTACGAGAGCGACACGATTCCCGGCGACTTTGGAACTTTGCAAACGCCGTGCCCGAAATGCGGTGGCGAGATTCACGAAAACTACAAAAAATTTCAGTGCCAAAAATGCGATTACGCGTTGTGGAAAATTGTCGCCAGCCGGCAATTGGAAATTTCCGAAGTGGACGAATTGCTCAGCAAAGGCACGGTTGGGCCGCTGCAAGGTTTTCGCAGCAAGCAGGGTTTTCCGTTCGCCGCCGTCATCAAGCTGGGCGCGGAGTTTAAGCCGGAATTTGATTTTGGCAACGAGCAGGGCAAGGACGGCGAGGCGGCTGCGGCCATTGATTTTACTGGCAAAGAACCGCTTGGCAAATGTCCCGCGTGCGGCGCAAATGTTTTTGACGGCGGGATGAATTATCTGTGCGAGAAAGCGACCGGCCCGGACAAGACCTGCAAATTCAAGACCGGCAAAATCATTTTGCAGCAGCCGATCGAAGCCGCGCAGGTGAAAAAAATGTTGGAGACGGGCAAGACGGATTTGTTCACGAAATTCATCTCGAAGAAAAACAATCGTCCGTTCAAAGCGTATCTCATAATTAAAGATGGCGGCACGGCATTTGAGTTTCCGCCGCGCGAAGGCAAGGGCAAAGGCAGAGCGGGCGCACCGGCGGAACCGCCGCCAAAGCTTGATTTCACCGGCAAAGAAGTCGTGGGCAAATGTCCGAAGTGCGGCGGTCAGGTGTTTGATGTCGAGTCGGGCTACGTCTGCGAAAATTCGCAGCGCGCCGAGAAGCGCTGCACCTTCAAGCCCATCGGCAAAACGATTTTGGAGCAGCCGATTGACGCGGTGCAGGCGGCGAAAATTCTCAAGGACAAAAAGAGCGACGTGATGGAAAAGTTCATCTCCAAATCCGGCAAGCCGTTCCCGGCGTTTCTCGTCATGGACAAGAAGGGCAAGATCACCTTCGAGTTTCCGGCCCGCGACTGATGTGACTCGGCTTTTTCAGGCCAGTTGATGTGTTAGTCTGGGCCACAAGAAAGGACCAGACGATGAAAGGCAAACGGTATACGACGGAAGACAAGATTCGCATCCTGCGGGAGGCGGACCGTGGTGA
>CAILDU010000083.1 GCA_903833055.1 uncultured Verrucomicrobia subdivision 3 bacterium
ATTACAACTTCCCGAATTTCTCCGTCGGCGAAACCGGCCGCATCAGCGGACCCGGCCGCCGCGAAATCGGCCACGGCGCTCTCGCCGAACGCTCGATTGAATCCATGATTCCTTCGGTGAATTATCCTTACACCATCCGCGTCGTCAGCGAGATCATGGAGTCCAACGGCTCCACCTCGATGGCGTCCGTCTGCGGCGGCACACTCGCGCTGCTTGATGCGGGCGTTCCGATGATTCGTCCGGTCGCCGGCATCAGCGTCGGCATCTGCACGGAATATAGCGGCGACAGCATTTCCAAATACGAACTGCTCACCGACATCATCGGCTGGGAAGATGCGTATTGCGACATGGATTGCAAAATCGCCGGCACGGAAAAAGGCATCACCGGCTTCCAACTCGACTTGAAGCTCAAAGGCATTCCGCACGACATCATGGCGAAGGCCGTGGAAAAAGCGCGCATCGCCCGTCTCTCGATTCTCGGTGAAATGGCCAAGACCATCGCCGCGCCGCGCAAGGATATCAGCCCGTTCGCGCCGCGCATCACGACGCTCAAGGTCAACCCCGAAAAAATCGGCGCGATCATCGGGCCAGGCGGCAAGAACATCAAACGCCTCGTCGAAGAATCCGGTTGCGAAATCGACATCGAAGACGACGGCACGGTCAACATTTTCTCCGTCTCGGCGGAGGGCATGAAGATCGCCGTGGATTCAATCAGCGGTCTGACGGCGGAAGCCGAAATCGGCCGCATTTATCGCGGCAAAGTTGTGACCGTGAAAGAATTCGGCGCGTTCGTCGAATTTCTGCCGGGCAAGGACGGCCTCGTCCACATCAGCGAGCTTGCGAATTTCCGCGTGAAAAACACGGAAGACATCTGCAAAGTCGGCGATGACATCACCGTCAAATGCCTCGGCGTGGATGAAAAAGGCCGCGTCCGTCTCTCTCGCAAAGCCGCGATGGAAGATCGCGACAAGGAAGAAGCGGCGGCGGCTCCGGCGGCTCCGCAGGCTTAATCCCGAAAAAATTCAAAGCGCGGATGGCGAAAGCCGTCCGCGCTTTTTTGTTTTTAGAAATTTGTCAATGTCCACCAGTGAGTCTCCGATACTCGACTACCTCACGCGCAACATCTAATGGAAGTCCAACTCGCTCGGCCGCCTCCCAAAACCTAGAATTTGGGATTATAAATTCTCCACCCAAACCTGGGTAAAACTCATCATAAATCCGGTCAAGCTCATGCTCATAAAGCTCGGCGGCACGGATGCGAGGGTCAGTCGAATATATTGTGCGGTATCCGGCGGCATAGCCGCGCTTTGGAGCAACCTTCGGATCCGGCAAAAACAAAATCCTACGCTCTGGAGGAAGCGCCCACGGTGTAATATCCATGCGCCGACCTTGCGGTGTAATCCAAATAGCATGAGCGATGGTGTGCAAAGAAACATCTCTAGTCTCTCGGAAAACCCAACCAGATTCCAAACTGCCTCCAGCCTTCGCAATCTGCACATCAACATTTTTGAAGCAATAATTTTGGATGCAACCAACCAGAGGGGAATACTCAACGCTTTTTGGTTCTCCAAGCCCATGCTCACGCAAAAAATCCAAAAGTAGCTTACTACGCTTCTCAAGCGTCCTCATCTCGACTGGCATCTTTCGTATCGCTTCCCACTCGGCGGTCATAAAGTTAAAACGTGGTTAGACACCTTACAGATGATTGACGGCGGATTATTCAGCCTATCCTTGAGTTTGTGCCGCCGTTTCATTTCGCCTGACCGTATTTCCGCCGCATCCGGTTATCAAGCCAAATCCCGCGCCCCCAATTATTTTCTAGAAATAAAAAATGCCGGACGGAAAAATTCCATCCGGCATTTTAGTTTGAATAATTTTATTTCGTGAACGGAATCAGGCCGCTCCACTTGGACGGCGTGATGAGAAAATCAAACGGCATTTCCACCAAGAACACGCCTTGCAGCAAGTCGGGATGGCTGCCGCCAACGTGATCCCACAAACCGCGCACAACGTAGCGCACCTGTCCGTCGCGGCTTTGGTAAATCGGCAATTCCGTGGCGAGTTGCTGGCGCGTGCCGGGCAGATTTTGCGCCTCGCCGACAGTGTATTCGATGTAGGCGTCGCGGTTGAGCGTCAGGCGCGCGCCGCCGTGGCCGAAAGTTTCCGGCGAGGAACCGCTGTTAAAAAGCTGATCGAATCCGACGTTGGCCGTGGGGCCGATCGCAATCGCCAGCGGCCCGCTAAAGGGACAAAAAGCCTTGGTAGCACTGGCGTTTTTCACTGTCCAATTGCCCCACGGCCAGAAGAAATTCGCCGCGACTTGCAAACCGTCGGTTGTGCCGGAATTATTGCCGCTCTGATTTTTCGGCAAATCTTGATGCGAAATTTCGGCGCTGGAATCCGGCACTAGCCAAGCGTTTTTGCCGACGTCCTGACGCCATTGATTGCCAAAGGCATAAAATTTCAGGCTCAACCAATAGGTGTCATTGTTGCCGCCGAAGCTGGTGTGTTGGTAACCGGCGCGAAAGCGGAAGAAATAATTTTGGTTGGTCGTGATTGTGGTTGCCGCGTGTGTGGCAGCCATATCGCCGGAATAAAAGTTCGTGGGTGCTTGCGGCACGGTCGTGGACATCTCGACAATTTTCGTTTCTGGTTTGGCGGCGGGTTTGGTCGGCGCGGGCGCTTCCTGAATTTTTTCCGGCGCGGTGGTGGCTTTGACGGTGGTGATGGCGGGTGGCGTATTGGAAATAGTCGGCGTCTCGGTTGGCGCGGTGGTTTCAGGTTTTGCGACGGCGGTGCTGGCGTCCGGTGCGGGCGTTGCGGGCGCGGTGGCTGGTGTGGAGCGGTTGAAAACAAAACCGAACACCAAGATGCCAAACAGTAGCAACAGCGCGATTAGCGGGACAATGCGGGATTCGTTCTTCATGAGATTTTGTGTCAGCGGGTTGAACTGGCACGCGCGGATAATCTTGATTTTTGCCGCTGGAAACAAGCCAAACCTGCGGTGGCGAACAAAGTGTTTTTGCGGTTGGTGCGACAACAAGTTTGACTCGACTGCGCGGCGAAAGTAAAATCGCGACGATGCTGGCTGCTGAAACCAAAGTGGGAAACTCCCAACGCGAACACTCTTCAGACCCCGCCCGTTCCTGGAAAATGATTGTGGAACCGGTGGAGCCGTTTCTCCATGCCGTGACGCAGCGGTTGATGCGGCAGGCGCAGGATTTTGATCCGCAACTCGTGCCTTACGCCGAACACGCGCTGAACAATGGCGGCAAACATTTGCGCCCGACGCTCGTCGCGCTGGCGGCGGGTTGTTTCGGCAAGCCGAATGAATCGCATGTCACGGCGGCGGTCATCATTGAGATGGTGCATCTCGCCACGCTCGTTCACGACGACGTGATGGACGAGGCGCAAATCCGGCGTGGCAGCCCGACGGTCGCAGCGAAATGGGGTAATGAAATCGCGGTTCTTTTTGGCGATTGTCTTTTTGCGCAAGCGCTAAAACTGGCTTCGGAATTTCCGACGACGGAAATCTGCCGTTCAGTTGCGCTCGCGACGAACACGGTTTGTTCCGGCGAAATTTTGCAGACGCAGCAGCGGAGAAATTTTGTCGCGGCGCGGAAAGATTATTTTCGCGTTATCGAAATGAAGACGGGCGAGTTGTTCACACTCTCGTGCGACTTGGCGGCATTTTTGAGCGGCGCGAAACCAGAGCAGCGCGCGGCATTGCGCGAGTTCGGCGCGGCGGTCGGCACGGCGTATCAGATTTATGACGACTGCGTGGATTTGTTCGGCACGGAAGCAGAAGCCGGAAAATCGCTCGGCACAGATTTGGCAAAAGGAAAATTGACGTGGCCGCTGCTGCTCGCGTGGGAACGCGCGAACGCGACCGACCGCGCGCAGTTGGAAAATCTAATTTCCAAATGGTCGCCGGAAAATTTTACACCCGTAAAAAACTTGCTGACAAAATATGAAACCTTCGCGCCGTCGGTCGGCGAGATCGAGCGTTTTCTGGCATTGGCGCGCGGCGCGTTGCGGACTTTGCCGCCGTCGTCGGGGCAAACTGGTTTGCTGGAATTAACAAATTTTCTCGCGCAACAAACGGCAGCTTTGGCGGTTCAATGATTATGACTGAAAAACGCCCTTTTAGGGGTGTTTCAGCCTTCGCTAATAATGACGGGCAAAACGTGGTAAGCGTCATTAAAATCAATGTAATAGGCTACTTTATCACTTCGCTTGTGTTCCCTTGTGTGTCCCTTGGTTGACCTGCCAAACTGCAATCAAAATGCAATCAATTTGAAACAGGGCGATTTTTAGACGGGCAGGGGAACAAGCCCGACGTGGGTGGAACCAAAGTGGCTGTAATCGAGGCCGGAGCACGCTTGTTGTTATTGTGGCGAGTGTTAGACAAATAAATTTACTCTTCGTTTTAACCCCCTTTCTGTGCGGTGTTCCTGCGCGCGTAGCGGGTTATTCCATCTCGTTTCTGCGTGCCGCATGTGACGCTTGCCGCAGGTGATCACGGCCAAGTCTGCGAGCAGCCGGCGAGACGTTCCAAGACCAGAAAATAGATTTACAAAACTTTTTCTTGTTATACAAAAGCTGCTTTGGTATTGTCTGGGTGTAGCAATGAAAAACTCTTTCCAATGCAAAACAAAATGGCCGTGCCCGCCA
>CAILDU010000084.1 GCA_903833055.1 uncultured Verrucomicrobia subdivision 3 bacterium
GAAAGTTTTTCCGGCGTGGAAAATAATTTTTTTATTTCCGCCGCGAGTTCGGGCGAGACGACTTCATCGGCGTCGAGCGCGAGCAGCCATTCGCCCGTGGCTTTTTCGGAGGCGGAACGATTTTGCTCGATGTTGCCTTTCCACGGTTCGCGAAAAACTTTGCCGCCGAAGGCTTCCACGATTTTATCCGTGCCATCGTTCACGTCGTCGTTGATGACGACGATGATTTCGCCCGCCCAATCCGCGACGCTTTGCAACGTGGGCGTGATGCGATGCGCCTCGTTGCCGGCGATGATGCAGACGGAAACGGGTAGTTTTTGCGACGCATTCATGAGCGGCGGCGCAGCTTGCCGAGCTGGCGGTAAATCAAAAGATTGTAGAGATGGCACAGCCGATAGCGGAAATGCCGGTCGCTGGTGTAGGTGTCAAAGGAAGTTACTTCAGAATCCGGCGTGAAACCGGCCTTGGCGCAGAACTTCGGGAAAATTTCTTTTACGGCGAAATCATAAAGCGCAAGGTCGAGCTGATTGCGTTCGCGCGCGAGGTCAATCATGCGCGGGTCGTTCGCGACGGGCTGACGAATCGTATTGGTGGCAGCGGTGCGGCGGCGTTTGTAATTTAAGTTCAGCGGCAGCGGCGTGAGCTTGTCGAGAACGTGCAGCGAGAGATTAAATTTTTCTGTGAGGCCGACGAAGTCGCAGCGTTCCAGATATTTTTTTGCCTTATCGAGATTGGGTCCACCCGCCATGAGCCGGACGTGGAGATTTTCGGCGACGTCACTCTCGCGCATGAATTCTTCAAACGTCCACGTCTTGCCGCCGGTCAAAATCATGTCCTGATAATGCGAAAAGACGCGCGCCACCGGCTCGCGCAAAAACGTGACGTGAAACGCGTCGGGAATGTTCAGTGCCAGCGGATCCACGAGGTTGTGGCCGGCGAGACTTTTCATGCCCGGAAAAAATTTGCGAGCGAATTCGAAATCGTCCTGCCGGAAAAAATCCTGCTTGGTGTGGTTGGTGTGACAGGCGGAAACGCCGAAGGTGTTTTCCAAAATGAATTGGAAAGTGGAACCGGCGGTTTTCGGGATGTGCAAAAAGACAATCATTGGATTTGCGCCGCCATCATTGGCGTTTGGCGCGGCAAAGTAAATCTGGAATTCGCACGCGGCGGTTCAAACCGAACGAATCCACGTGGCAAATTTTTCCGGATGCTCCAAAAGATATTTCGGAAACGTAGCGTCGAGCGGGACAAATTCCAGCCGCTGTTCCTGATTGAAAAAGACGCGGCCTTCCTTGAGCGATCTTTCGATGTTGCCGGCATCGGCGATTTCCGGCCGGTTGCGTTCCTGATGCGAATACGCGGCCAGCTTTTCCTGAATCCGCTCGACGCCGCCCATCCACGAAAAATGCCAGCCCGCATCTTCGACCGTTTTGTAGCCGCTGTGGCGCATTTCCTCGGCGCAGGAAAAATCCCGGTAGCGCAGCATCCGTGTGCCGTGGCACAAGGGCGTTTCCACGGCGCGGCAATTGAGATAATGGCGATAGAGCGATTGGTGAAAACGCCAGATGTAAGGATGGTTCCGGCGCAACTGATGGCGCAAGGCTTTGCGGTGAAAAATATTTTTCACCGGCGCGGAATTTAAAACAGCGTGCGCGGTGTTGCTGAAAAAATTGTCGTGGAAGGGAATTTCGCGGCTCATTTTCTCCACGACACTGGCGCGGGGAATTTCGTCAATGTCGGATACGAGCACGAAATCGTCCGGACGACAATCTTTCAACCCGCGCGCGATGGCGTTGCGCTGGAATCGCTCCATCACCCACGCGCTTGGCGATGGCGGCATATCGTCCACGACGACGTAAATAATTTTGTCGTGAAACGCGCTGAAGCGCGCACGATTTTCGTGATAATGCAGCGGCTTTGGCTTGTGCGTGTGCGTTTCGTTCGCCTCGACGATGACGAATTTGTCCACCACGCCGGCGAGTTCGTTCAGCCGCAATTCAAGCAGTTCCAGTTCGTTGAAAAAAATGAAGCAATCGTAAATCATTGGTCGTTCAGGCGAAGTTAAAGAAGCCCGCCCGCCGCGCCAAGTTGAAAACAAAACTTTCACTTTCCGCCGACGTTGCCAGAATGACGG
This sequence comes from uncultured Verrucomicrobia subdivision 3 bacterium, assembly GCA_903833055.1. GTDB lineage: Bacteria > Verrucomicrobiota > Verrucomicrobiia > Limisphaerales > UBA11358 > UBA11358. Next base: position 2,135 of record CAILDU010000084.1, read on the forward strand.
TGATGATCGTTTTTCTCCGCAAACTCTGGGAACTCATGCGGCCTTACCGCGCGCGGCTGTTCCTCGGCGTGATTACCGGCGTGCTCGCCGGATTAATGTCTCCACTGATGATTGTGACCATTTCGCTGGTTACGAGCGTCATGTTTCCCGCACCCAACCAAAAGCCGATCGAGGAAAAATTCTCATCGCTCCCGCAGTTCATGGTGCAATGGCTTCATGACGCGCGCATCGGACTGGAAAGCGGTCTGCACCAGCATCGCGGCGCACTCATCCTGTTTGTCGCGATGATTCCGCTCGTCATGCTGTTGCGAGGCGTAGTGACTTATTTGAATACTTATTTTCTGCAATGGGCATCCATCCGCGCCGTGAACGGCCTGCGCGTAAAACTTTTCGCACACCTCATTGATTTATCCGCCGGTTTTTTCAGCCAGAACCGCAGCGGCGAACTCATCTCGCGCATCATGAGCGACACGCAGGCGTTGCAGGCCATTTTCAGCAATGCGACTTCCGTCATCGTCCGCGATCCCGTCACGCTCATCAGCATCATGGCCGTTTTGCTCTGGCGGCCGGAGACCCGCACCATGACCTTGATTTCATTGATTGTGCTGCCGGTCTGCATCATTCCACTTTCCATTTTTAGTAAAAAAGTCCGGCGCTCCAGCGGTGAATTGCAGAAGCAAAACGCCGCGCTGGTGCAAGTCATGTCCGAAACCTTTACCGGTCACCGCGTCGTCAAAGCCTACAATCTCGAAGCCGTCGTCACCGAAGAATTTCGCGCCACCGCCGGCCGCTCCACCGGCAACTACATGCGCATCATCCGCGCCAACGAAATCACTTCACCCATCATTGATTTGCTCGGCGCGACCGGCATCGCCATTGCGCTCATCTACATGAATTCCACACCCGGCGCGCGCCCTAGCACCGGCGATTTTGCCCAACTCGTCTTGAGTATTTTTCTGATGTATCCGCCGATGAAAAATCTTTCGCGCCTGCACAACCAGTTGCACCAGGCGCGCGCCGCCAGCGAACGCATTTTCGAACTGCTCGCCACCAAAAATTCCGTGCCGGAACCCGCCGCGCCCAAAATGCTCCATGCCGCAAACGCCGACATCGAATTTCAAAATCTTGATTTCAACTACGGCGAAAAATCCGTTTTGCGCGGCATCAATCTGACCGTCAAAGCCGGCCAGCTTGTCGCGCTCGTCGGCGCGAGCGGCTCCGGCAAAACCACGCTCGCCAACTTGCTTTTACGTTTTTACGACCCGGCTCACGGCACCATTAAAATCGGTGGCGTTGACGTGCGTGACGTCTCCACGCGCGACTTGCGCAACCAAATCGCCGTCGTCTCGCAAGAAAATATTTTATTCAACGACACCATCCGCCGGAATATCGAACTGGGCCGCCTCGGCGCGACAAACGAGGAGATTTTCGCCGCCGCAAAACATGCTTACGCCCTTGATTTCATTGAACAAAAACCGCAGGGCTTCGACACTGTTATCGGCGAAAAAGGCGTTTCCCTTTCCGGCGGACAACGCCAGCGCCTCGCCATCGCGCGCGCCGTTTTGAAGAACGCGCCGATGCTGATTCTCGACGAAGCCACCAGCGCGCTCGACACCGAATCCGAACGCGCCGTGCAGGCCGCGCTCGACGAACTGATGAAAGGCCGCACCACGATTTGCATCGCACATCGCCTCTCGACGATTCTGCACGCCGATCTGATTGTCGTTTTGGATCAGGGAAAAATTGTCGAAACCGGCACCCACGACGAACTCGTCCAGCGCGCCGGCACCTATCAAAAACTTTACGAACTGCAATTCGCCCCGTGAATCCGCGGCCTGAAAAAATTCTCGCGCTGCAATTCAAATACTTCGGCGACGCCGTCCTGCTCACGCCTTCGCTGCGCGCCTTGCGTGAACAATTTCCACAAAGTGAAATCCACCTGCTCGCGCCACAGGAAATTACTCCTTTATTTCAAAATCTGCCGTGGCTCACACGCGTTTGGGCTATGCCACGCAAACGTGGCAGCGCCAGCCTGCGTGAAACGTGGCCGCTCATCCGCGCGCTGCGCCACGAGCGTTTTGACCGCTCCGTGGATTTTGCCAGCAACGACCGCGGCGCGATTTTAAGTTATTTCATCGGCGCAAAACGTCGGCTTGGATGGGCGGAACGTGGCGGATTTTTTGGCCGTAAATTTTTCTACAACGACCGCGTCGCGCCAAAAAAAAATCCGCCGCACGAATCCGTCCGGCTCGCGCAACTTTTATCCGGCTGGCAGATTCCGATGCCGCGCTCGCTCGAATCTGAAATCTGCGCGGACGCCGCGCTTGCGGACGCGGCGAAAAAAATTCTGCCGGACGAACGCGCCGTCATCTGCCACGTCGCTTCCAGCCAGCCAAAAAAAGAATGGCCGCTCGCGCATTGGGCAAAATTAAATCACCTTGCCACTGCTGCTGGAATAAAATTGGTTTTTACCACCGCGCGCGGCAAACGCGAAGCGGCACTGATGACCGAATTAAGAAAACTCGCGCCGGAAGCCTTGATTTTACAGCAGATTTCCGACCTGCCGCTTTTTCTGGCGGTGCTCGCGCGTGCCGCCGTTTTTATTTCCGGCGACACCGGCCCGCTGCATTTCGCCGCCGGACTTGGCGTGCCGACAATTTCACTTTACGGTCCAACGCCGCCGTCGCGCTGGGCGCCGATTGGCGAAAAACATCTGGCGCTCACCGGCGGAGCTTGTGGCTGCGACGGCAATCTTTTCGAGTGCGCCAGCCAGAAACATTGCCTCGCGCAAATCTCGCCGGAGACGGTTTTCGCCGCCCTAAAAAATAAAATTTCGGTGCGGTGAATATCAGTTGCTTGCTTCGCGCTTGACTTGGCACGGGCATAAATAAACCCTCCGTCGTTTTCCATCCGCCCAATCCTCGCACGATGAAACCAGCTACTGGGAATACCAATATGAAAAGATGGCTTTATGTTTCGCTGCTTTTGATCGCCCTTGCCGTCGGCATTGTGGTGGTAATTTATTTTTCAAAAAATCATCCGCCTAGTTCGGCCAAATTAAGGGCATTCACTGCCAATTGGACCAACTTGAAGGCACCCGGCGGAATGGTCGCGGCGCTCGTGCGGGATGGGACAGGCGATGTGTGGGTGGGCAC
>CAILDU010000085.1 GCA_903833055.1 uncultured Verrucomicrobia subdivision 3 bacterium
CGTGAACGCGGATGGGTTAAATTTTGAAAAAGTGAGGCATCCGCGAGCGCGGCTGGGGTAAAATTTGAAAAATTAGGGCATCCGCATTCGCGGGCGGGTAAATTTTTGAAAAATTGAGCCATCCGCAGACGGTTTCGGAACGAAGTTTGGTCGGGGCGCGGGGAAAAACAGCGGGGCGGAACGGATCGGCAGCTTGCGGGCTTCCTTCGCCCCTCGGAGGGGAGAAGGATTGAGGATGAGGGGTGGCCGGATAATTTGAGGCGCAATTTGTAAGCGAGAGTTTCACCCCTCACCCTAACCCTCTCCCCTCCGAGGGGCGAGGGGATGAACCGAACACCGGCCAAAAAAAATCCCCGACCGGCGCGTGCCAGTCGGGGATGGGAGAACAAAAAGTTATTTTTTTGCCAGCGCTTTTTCCACCGCTGCGCCCAACGCTTCGCCGCGCAGGTTGGTTTTGATAATTTTGCCGTCCGGTCCGATCAGGACGGTGAAGGGGATGGATTCCACGCCGTATTTCACCGCGAGGGCATTGCTCCAGCCTTGGCCGTCAAAAAATTGCGGCCACGTCATGCCATCCTGTTTGGGCAGGAAGGCGTCGAGCTTTTCCTTGTCGGAATCGAGGCTCACACCAATGATGTCGAAGCCCTGCGCGTGATATTTCTGGTAGGTGGCAATGACGTTGGGCAATTCGGCACGGCACGGGCCGCACCACGTCGCCCAGAAATCAATCAACACGACATGGCCTTTGTGGGCGGCGACGGAGAGCGGTTTGCCATTCAAATCCGTGACGCTGAAATCGGGGAAGGTCGCGCCGGGGGCAAGGGCGGCTTGGACTTTTTGTGCCGCCGCCTGGTTATCCATTCCGGTCAGAATCTGGTCGGCTTTCTTGCCAAGTTTGGTGTCGGGGTAGTCGGTCTTGAGTTTCGTCATGAGCGCCTTGGCCTGCGCGGGATTATCGAGCACTTGCTGGTAAAGCATGGCTTCCATGTAAACAATCTGCGCGGTGGCGTCGGTTTTTTCGCTCGCGTGCTTCGCGCGCAATTGATCGAAGCTTAAAAGATCCGGCGCGAGGTCGGCGGCGGTATTTTTACCGGCTTTCAACTTGGCCTGAATGCCTTGGACAATCGCCATCAGCTCCGGATCCATGGCGCTGACGGGGTGGTTGGTGGTTTGCGCGTTGAGACCCGCCGGCACGAGCAGGGCGACGGCGGCGAACAGAGTGAGGATGGATTTAATTTTCATGGGAAATAGACAGTGGTTAAACGGAATGGTTCAAACGATTTCAGGTTTCGCGCGGTGGGGCAAATATATTTTTGGCAGTGTCTTGATTTCGGAGCGCGGCATTTATGCCGCTTCACCGCGCCTAGTGATTAAGGATGTTGAAGCGGGCTAAAGCCCGCGCTCCAAAGGCAAATTTAGACACGGCCAATGTTTTTTCCGCAACAATTGGGCGAACGCGCTTGACAGGAGGGGTATTTCCGTAGTTATCTTAATTTAATGATCTACGTTCCTTCCCGCATGGGGCAATTGAACCGGCGCGCCTTGCTCCGGCAATTGCAGAAATTGGGCGTAGCCTCGCGCGCAGAACTTGCGAAGGCGCTCGGCATGAGCCAGCCGACGGCGGGAAAAATCGTGGATGAACTGCTCGCGGTCGAAGTGCTGGAGGAAATTGAGGTCGTGGAAACGAACGGCGCGGAAGCGAATTTGCGCGGACGTCCTGGCCGCAAGTTGCAGTTGAACCATTCGCAATCGCGCCTGCTCGCCATCCAACTGGGCATGCAGGAAACCACCGTTGCGGCATTGGCGTTGGGAATTCCGGACGCGGATCAATGGCATTTTACTTTCGCGCTCGAAAAGGGCGAAACGAATCCGGCGCGCGTCTGGGAAAAATCCTTGCGCGCCGCCGCGAGCAAGATTGGCGACCATAATTTTCTCGGAGTGTTGTTGAGCGTGCCCGGCATCGTGGACGAGACGGCGAATAAGATTTTATTTTCGCCAAACATTCATTGGACGGAAAAAGCCGACCTCGCGCAGATCGTTCGCCGCGTCTGGAACGTGCCGGTGTTGCTCGTGCAAGAAGAACGCGCCCTCGCGCTCGGCCATCACCTCGCCAATCCCGATTGCGACGATTTTTTGCTCGTGGACTTTGGCGAAGGCGTCGGCGGCGCGATTATTATGGACGGCAAGCCGCTCGCGAATCCGTTGCCCATCAGCGGCGAAATCGGCCATACGCCCGTGCTCGCGAATCGGCGCAAATGCGGCTGCGGCGCGATTGGTTGCATGGAAACTTTGGTTTCCTTGCGTGGTTTACTGGAAAGTTTTTCCGAAGCGACCGGCAACAAGAAGGGTTCTTGGGCGCAATTGGGCGAATACATATCTGCGAACGGCATTGAGCCGTGGCTCGCGCATTCTTTGGATGCCGCCGCCGTCGCCATTGCGGGCGCGCTGAATGTTTTAGGTCTGCGCCGCGTGGTCGTGACCGGGAGCCTGACGGAATTGCCGCCGTCCGTGTTGGCACATCTGTCGCGCGCGGTCTCGAACGGTTCCATGTGGGCGAAGTTCGGCGCGGTCGAATGCGTTGCTGCGCCGCGTCGCCGCACCGCCGGACTTATCGCCGTGGGCATTGACCGCCTCATCGTGCCAGATACGCATCCAAAAATTTCCCCCTCCGTCAAAAGCGCGCCCAAAAATCGGCGCGCGAAACTCGTCCGTTAACATTCAATACCAACAAACTCCACACACATGAAATCCGCATTCCCTGCCATCAGCAAAATTAAATACGAAGGTGCATCCTCGAAAAACCCGCTCGCGTTCAAGCATTACAATGCCGACGAAATCGTCGCGGGTAAAACGATGCGCGATCATCTCCGCTTTGCCGTCGTTTACTGGCACACGTTTCGCGGCACGGGCAGCGATCCGTTCGGCGCGGGCACAGCGCTTCGTCCGTGGGATGACGGAACCAACTCGGTGAAGAACGCGCAGAACCGCGTCCACGCGGCGTTCGAGTTTATCGAAAAATTGGGCGCGCCGTATTATTGCTGGCACGACCGTGACGTGGCGCCGGAAGGCAAGACGCTTTCCGAATCGAACAAAAATTTTGACGCCGTCGCAAAAGTGTTGAAGGAAGAACAGCAGCGCACCGGCATAAAATTGTTGTGGGGCACGGCCAATGCGTTTTCCAATCCGCGCTACATGCACGGCGCGGGCACGAGCTGCAACGCGGATGTGTTCGCTTACGCCGCCGCGCAAATCAAGAAGGCGATGGAAGTGACGCACGAACTCGGCGGCGAAGGTTATACCTTTTGGGGCGGACGCGAAGGCTACATGACGCTGCTCAACACGGACATGAAGCGCGAACTCGATCATCTCGCCAAACTCTTGCACATGGCCGTCGCTTACAAAAAGCAGATTGGTTTTAAGGGACAATTTTACATCGAGCCGAAACCGAAAGAACCGACCAAGCACCAATACGATTCGGATTCCGCTGCGTGCCTGAATTTTCTGCGCGAATACGATTTGTTGCCGCACTTCAAATTGAACATCGAAACGAATCACGCGACGCTCGCCGGTCACACGATGCAGCATGAATTGGAAGTCGCGGGCGCGGCGGGCGCGCTTGGTTCCATTGACGCGAACACCGGCGACGAATTGCTCGGCTGGGATACGGACCAATTTCCGACGAACATTTATCTGACGACTTACACGATGCTGGCGATTTTGAAATACGGCGGACTCAAAACCGGCGGTGTAAATTTCGACGCGAAAGTGCGCCGCGAAAGTTTCGAGCCGGTAGATTTATTTTACGCGCACATCGGCGGCATGGACGCCTTCGCGCGCGGACTGAAAATCGCCGCTGCGATACGCAAGGACGGACGTTTGTGCGACTTCGTGAAGAACCGGTATTCGTCTTGGGATTCCGGCATCGGCGCGAAGATTGAATCCGGCAAGGCGACGATGAAGGAACTCGAAACTTACATCCTCAAAAAAGGTGAAGCATCGCCGAACGCGAGCGGCCGCCAGGAATTCCTCGAAAACCTCATCAACGAATTTATCTGAAAAAATTGGTGATAATTTTCCGCAAGGTTTTGGACTGCGGCAGTCCTCTGCCGCTTTTCCACCGCCAGTCTTGCGACGTAAAGCGGCAGAGGACTGCCGCAGTCCAAGACGCTGACGCGCAGTTCTGAACCTTTATTTTTATAGAAACAAAAATTAATTTATGAGCATTAACTTAAAACAGTTTGAAGTCTGGTTCGTCACGGGCAGCCAGCATCTTTACGGGCCGGAAACATTGAAGGCCGTTGCGGCGCACTCGCAGGAAATCGCCAAGACGCTTGGCGCGTCGTCCGCGATTCCGGTGAAAGTCGTTTTCAAGCCGGTCATGGTTTCGCCGGACGCGATCACGGAACTTTGCCAGTCGGCGAACAACGCCGCGAAGTGCATCGGTTTGATCACTTGGTGCCACACGTTCTCGCCGTCAAAAATGTGGATCAACGGACTGAAACAACTTCGCAAGCCGGTCGCGCATTTGCACACGCAATACAATCGCGACATTCCGTGGGGCACGATTGACATGGATTTCATGAACATGAATCAGGCCGCACACGGCGACCGCGAGCATGGTTTTATTTGGAGCCGATTGCGTTTGAGCCGGAAGGTTGTGGTCGGTTTTTGGCAGGAAAAATCTACGCAGGAAAAACTCGGCGCGTGGGCGCGCGCGGCGGCGGCGTGGGCGGATTGGCAGACGGCGAAGTTTGTCCGCTTCGGCGACAACATGCGCGAAGTGGCCGTGACCGATGGCGACAAGGTTTCCGCGCAATTCAAATTTGGTTTCTCCGTCAATACGCATGGTGTTGGCGATTTGGTGAAAGTCGTCAATGCCGTTTCGGAAAAAGAAGTGGACGCGCTGTGCAAAACTTACGCGGACATTTATGAAATGTCCGCCGACTTGAAGAAAGGCGGCAAGCGCCATAAATCCATTCGCGACGCGGCGCGCATCGAGCTCGGTATCAAACAATTTCTCACGGCGGGTGGCTTCAAAGGTTACACCGACACGTTTGAAGATTTGCACGGCCTCGCGCAACTTCCCGGCGTCGGTTCGCAGCGCATGATGGCCGCCGGTTTTGGTTTCGGCGGCGAAGGCGATTGGAAAACTTCCGCGTTGGTGCGCGCGATGAAAGTCATGGCCAGCGGCCTCAAGGGCGGCACGTCATTCATGGAAGATTACACTTACCATATGCAGCCGGGGAATAAATTGGTTCTTGGTTCGCACATGCTGGAAATTTGTCCGAGCATCGCCGACGGCAAGGTCTCGTTGCAAGTGCATCCGCTCGGCATCGGCGGCAAAGCTGATCCGGCGCGTCTAGTTTTCAACACGCCCGCCGGTCCGGCGCTGAACGCGTCGCTGATGGATTTCGGTAATCGTTTTCGTCTGCTCATCAATGAAGTGGATGTCGTCGCGCCGGAACATTCGATGCCGAAACTTCCCGTGGCGCAGGCCGTGTGGAAGTGCCGTCCGAATTTCGAAGATGCGTGTGCCGCGTGGATTTACGCGGGCGGTGCGCATCATACCGGTTTCAGCCAAGCGGTCACGACGGAGATGCTGGAAGACTTCGCGGCGATGGCGGGCATCGAAACCGTCATCATTGATGCCGACACGAAGCTACGCCAGTTCAAACAAGAACTCGCGTGGAACGATGTCGCCTACGGACTGAAGAGCGGCTGGGCGGCTTGATGTAAAATTTCCTCGAAGAAAAAACTTACGCACGAATAATTATGAAACTGAAAAATTATTTTGCCGCCGCACTGTTGGCGTCGGCCATTTCTGCAAATGCTCAACCGGCGAAAATTTCCGTGGCCGTGGACCAGCCCGGCCACGCGATTTCGCCGACGTTGTGGGGCATTTTCTTCGAGGACATTAATTTGTCCGCCGATGGCGGAATCTATCCTGAATTCGTGCGCAACCGTTCCTTTGAGGATGCCGACAAGCCGACGGATTGGAACATCACGGGCGCGGACGCGACGATTGATGACAGCCAGCCGCTCAATCCTTTTAACCGGAAATCGCTGCGCTTGAAAACGTCCGGCGCGTTCGCGGTGGAGAATGACGGTTACTGGGGCATGAACATTGTCGCGGGCGACGGCTACACGTTGAAGTTCGCGACGCGCGGTGAAAAATTTGACGGCAAACTTACAGCGAAAATTGTGAGCGCAGATGGAAAAGTTCTGGCGAGCGGCGACATCCTCGGCATCAACAACGGCTGGAAATATCACACGCTGGATTTGATGGCGACGGGCGGCGACCCGCAAGCGAAGCTGGAAATTTCCGGCGCTGGCAAAGGCGTTTTGTTCCTCGACATGGTTTCGTTGATGCCGAAAAAGACGTGGAAGAATCACGGTTTACGCGTTGACCTCGGCGAATCGCTGGACGGATTGCATCCGAAATTTTTGCGTTTTCCCGGCGGCTGCTGGGTCGAAGGCGACGATTTCGCGCACATGAATCATTGGAAAAATACGATTGGCAATATTGATACGCGCACGCCGCTGTGGAACATCTGGAAGTATTATGCGACGCAGGGACTGGGCTTTTACGAATACTTGCAACTCGCCGAAGATCTCGGCGCGGAGCCGCTCTTCGACATCAACGTCGGCATGTCGCATCACGAAACCGTGCCGATGGATCGCATGGCGCAATGGATTCAGGACGCGCTCGACGCGGTGGAATATGCCAACGGTCCGACGAATTCCGTCTGGGGTGCAATGCGCGCAAAGGCCGGACATCCCGCGCCATTCAATTTGCGTTTCATGGAAATCGGCAATGAAAATGGCGGGCCGGATTACGTCGAACGCTGGCCGCTGCTGGTGAATGCGCTGCGCGAAAAATATCCGTATCTGCAATTCATCATGAACACCGATTTGCGCGGACGGCCGCTACCGAAAAATCCCGCGCCGGACATCATTGACGAACATTATTACGAAACGCCGGAATCGTTCATGCGTCGCGCCGACCAATATGATTCTTACAGTCGCAAAGGACCAAAAATTTTTATTGGTGAATACGCGGTGACGCAGAACGCGGGTAAAGGAAATTTGCGCGCGGCCATTGGCGAAGCGGCAATGATGACGGGCATGGAACGCAACTCGGACGTGGTGATTCTCGCGAGTTACGCGCCGCTGCTGGTGAACTTGAATCATCGCGCGTGGAATCCTGATCTCATCAATTTCGACAGCGCGAACTGGTATGGTTTGCCCGGTTATTATGTGCAGCAGATGTTCAGCGCGAATCACGGCGACGTGACGTTGCCGGTGCAGGTGAGTTCGCCGCTGGCGGAATCGGAAAAGAGTCTTGGCCAAGTCGGTGTCGGCACTTGGAACACGGCGGCGGAATTCAAGGACATGAAAGTCACGTCGCCGGATGGAAAAGTTTTGTTCCAATCTAATGACTCGAAGGACTGGGAAAAACTTGGCGGCGGTGATTGGGCGATGAAAGACGGCGCGTTGCAGGAGACGGCAGAAAAGGAATTTGTGCGCGCGCTCGCGGGCAGCCGCGACTGGACGAATTACACCTTTACGCTCAAGGCGCGGAAAATTTCCGGGCGCGAAGGCTTCCTGATTTTGTTCCACATCAACAGCGACGAAGGCCGCAATTGGTGGAACATTGGCGGCTGGGAAAATTCCACGGACGGCATTGAGTTTGGTGAAACGCTTGACCGCAAGCCGAGTCACATCGAGACAGATCGCTGGTATGACATCAAGCTAATCGTCAATGGTGGCAACGTGAAATGCTATCTCGACGGCGTGTTGATTCACGATGTGGACTACGAAAAAACTTCCGACATCAAATCGCTTTATGCCTGTGCGGCGCGCGACAATAAAACTGGCGACGTGATTGTGAAGGTCGTGAACGCGAGCGCCTTGCCGCTGAAAACGACGCTGGATTTTTCCGGCGCAAAAAATTTAACGGGGCAGGGCACGTCCACCGTTTTGACTTCCGCCAGCGGGACGGATGAAAATTCTTTGGCCGAGCCGCTGAAGGTTTCGCCCAAGACGGCGGCGGTGAATTTCACCGGCACGACGTTGACGCAATTATTCCCCGGAAATTCCTTCACAGTGCTGCGTTTGTCGGCGACGAAATAAATCAGAATGCAAATTGCCGCTTCATTTCGAATTGCGTTCGCCACTTTTGTGCTGCTCGCCACGGTGGTGTGCGCGCAGGAATCCGTCGCGCCGGTGAATCTCGCCGTCGTCGCTGTGCCGTCGAGCTCCTACGTTTCCGGCGACACCTCGCTGGCGGCGTTGAACGATGGCTACACGCCGCGCAATTCGGCTGACAACCGGCGCGGCTCGTTCGGCAACTGGCCGCGCACCGGCACGCAATGGGTGGAATATGATTGGGACCAGCTGATCAGCGCGAAGCAGGTCGAAGTGTATTGGTGGAACGATCATCAGGGCGTGCATCTGCCGAAAGCGAGCCGCGTGAAATTTTGGGATGGAAATAGTTTCATTGAAATCACCAATGCCAGCGGCCTCGGCGTGGAAGGCGACAAATTCAACGTGACGACATTTCCCGAAGTCACGACGACAAAATTGAAACTGGAAATGGACGGCAATGAGAATTTTTCCACGGGCATTTTGGAGTGGCGCGTTTTGGATTCGGGCAAGTCGCCGGAGTTTCCACCAAAAGTTCGCGCTGGTGTTGACCGTGATGTGATGCTCGGCGGCAAAACATATTTGACCGGCATGGTGAAATGGTTGAAGCCGAATCCGAAGGCGAAAGTTTTGTGGAGTAAAACGTCCGGACTGGGCGAAGTGAATTTTGCGAACGAGCAAACAAACGTCACGACCGCGACTTTTTCCGCAGCGGGCGATTACGTTTTGAAACTGACGGCGGGCGAAGGCGATTTGAGTTCGTCTTCCACGTTGAAAGTAAAAGTGGTTTCGCCGCCGCCGACCAATCGCCTCGAAGTTGTTTACACAAAGCCTTACAAAATCAACAGTCCGCTGTTCTGGAATGCGCGCGCGAAGGCACTCATCGTGAACTGGATTCCACATTGCCTTGACGAGTTGGGCGAGACGAACAAGGCGCACAGTCGTGGCGGGATGGATAATTTTATCGAGGCGGCGAAGGCGTTGCGTGGTGAGGCGCACGCGCCGCAAAACGGCGACGTGTGGGCGAACGCGTATGTCCACAACATCGTCGAGTCCATGTGCATCGCGTTGATGGTGGACGCGCAGGGCGATCAGGAAATTTTGGCCGCGCAGGAAAAAATGCGCGCGACGCTGGACGACTGGATTCCGAAAATTTTGGCCGCGCAGGAACCGGACGGTTATTTGCAAACGGCTTACACGCTCGCTGACCGCAAGCGCTGGCCGTCGCGCTGGAATCCGGCGCAGCGCGGCAATCATGAAGGCTATGTATCCGGCTATTTTCTTGAGTCCGCCATCGCGCACTATCAGTTGACCGGCGGCACGGACAAGCGGCTTTACAACGCGGCAAAAAAACTGGCCGATTGCTGGGTCGCAAACATCGGGCCGGACAAAAAAGAATGGTATGACGGTCACGAACAGATCGAGCAGGGCTTGGTGCGCTTCGGCCGTTTTGTGAACGATATGGAAGGCGGCGGTCGCGGCGACAGTTACATCGCGCTCGCGAAATTTTTGCTCGATTGTCGCGGTCGCCACGGCGGTTCGGATTACGACCAGACGCAATCGCCTGTGCAGCAGCAATACGAGGCGGTTGGTCATGCGGTGCGCGCGTCGTATCTTTTTTCCGCGATGTCGGATGTCGCGGCGGAGACGCACGACACGGATTACCAAAGCGCGGTGCTGTCGCTCTGGGATAATTTGATTAACAAAAAATACTACGTCACCGGCGGCATCGGCAGCGGCGAAACTTCGGAAGGTTTTGGTCCAAATTATTCTTTGCGGAACGAGGCTTACTGCGAAGCGTGTTCGAGCTGCGGCGAAATTTTCTTCCAATGGAAAATGAATCTGGCGTATCACGACGCGAAGTTTGCCGATCTTTACGAAGAGACGATTTACAATGCGCTGCTCGGCTCGACGGATTTGGCCGGCAAAAATTTTTACTACGACAATCCGTTGGTTGAGGACAAGGCGCGTTATCCGTGGCACGCGTGTCCGTGCTGCGTCGGTAACATTCCGCGCACGCTGCTGGCGATTCCGACGTGGACTTACACGACGAGTGGCGACGGGATTTTTGTGAATCTTTTCATCGGCAGCACCATCAATGTCGAGCGCGTCGCGGGCACGGATGTCGAAATGGTTCAGCAAACGGATTATCCGTGGAGCGGAAAAATTTCCATCACGGTGAATCCAAAATCGTCGAAGAAATTTACTGTATTTGTGCGCGTGCCGGATCGCACGACGAGCGAACTTTACACGCCCGAACCGAAAGTCAGTGGACTGAAATCGCTCGCGGTGAACGGCAAAAAAATTTCGCCAGTGATTGAAAACGGTTACGCCATCGTCACGCGTGAATGGAAAGCTGGCGACAAAATTGATTTGGAATTGCCGATGGAAATTCAATTCATCAAGGCGGACGAACACATCAATGCGGATCGCGGCCATGTCGCGTTGCGTTATGGCGCGCTGATTTACACGGTGGAAACTGCCGACCAGCCGAATCTGAATCTCACGCCAGACGCAAAATCGCTCGCGACCGAATGGCGCGGTGATTTTCTGGGCGGCGTGCTGGTCATCAAAGGCAAATGGAGCGACGGCAGTCCGCTGCTGGCGATTCCGAATTACGCGCGCCAAAATCGCGGTCAGGAAACGTCCAACGTCTGGTTGAAGGACTGATGTAAAAAATTTATGAGTGTGAAATATACGATTGGTTTGGACTACGGCACGAATTCGGTTCGCGCCCTCATCGTCAATGTTGCCAATGGCGCGGAGGTTGCCGCCGCCGTCTGGACATACGCGCATGGCACGCAGGGCGTCGTGCTCGCGCGCGACCCGAATCTTGCGCGGCAGCATCCGGCGGATTATTTGCAGGGCGCGGAAATCACAATTAAAGCTGCGCTCGCCACGGCGAAAAAATCTGTAAAAGGTTTTAGCGCGAGCCAAGTCATTGGTATCGGCGTGGACACGACCGGCAGCACGCCGCTTCCGGTGGATGCGAACGGCCAACCGCTCGTGTTCCAGAAAAAATTCGCGAACAATCCAGCCGCGCTTGCTTGGCTGTGGAAAGATCACACGAGCGTCAACGAAGCTTCGGAAATCACTGCGCTCGCGAAAAAGATGCGCCCGCAGTATCTCGCGAAGTGCGGCGGCACTTATTCGAGCGAATGGTTTTGGAGCAAGGTTTTGAAGTGCCTCCGCACCGCGCCGGAAGTTTTCAATGCCGCACATTCGTGGGTGGAACTTTCCGATTTCGTTCCCGCGTCGCTCACCGGCACGGAGCATCCTGATAAATTTATCGCGGGCGTTTGCGCCGCCGGTCACAAGGCGATGTGGAATGC
>CAILDU010000086.1 GCA_903833055.1 uncultured Verrucomicrobia subdivision 3 bacterium
CGTCTCGGCAGAGCGCCGCTTTCTAAAAAAATTTGCGGCACTCTGCCGAGACGCCGCTACGAAGCAATCTTCAGATGCGTAATGCGGAAAATTGCGCCGCGCGGTTCGTTTGGCAGACAAGTGATTTCCCAGCCGTGCGCCAAGACGATTTGTGACACGACGGCGAGGCCGAGGCCGGTTCCCTTTTGATGCGTGGTGAAATAAGGTTTGAAAATTTCCTGACGATTTTCGGGCGCGACGCCGTGGCCATCATCGCGCACTTCCAAAATGGCTTCGGTCGCGCTGGCGCGGCGCACTTCAATTTTGATTTGTCCATTTTCACCGACGGCTTGCGTGGCGTTGATGAGCAGGTTGAATAAAACTTGCCGCAGTAATTGTTCATCCGCTTCAATCGCGAGCGGATCGCCGGTGACTTCCACGCGCAATTTCTTTTCCTCGATGTCGTAACCGAGCGTGCGGACGATTTCCGAACACGCGGCGGTGAGTGCGATTTTTGTGCGGCGAACTTCGCGCGGACGCGAGTAGTTGATGAACTCGGTCAACTGCGCGGTGACCTTGTCGGTCTCGTCCATGATGATTTTTGATTTTTCGCGCACGTCGGGCGCGGCGTCGGGCAGCCGCGCAATCATCTGCGCCTGACCGCGAATGAGGTTGAGCGGATTGCGCGTTTCGTGCGCGAGGCCAGCGGCGGCAAGGTTCAATTCTTTGAGATGCGAATTCAATTCGCTCGCGCGCACGAGGCGAATTTGCAGTTCGGAAGTGCGCCGCAAATTGCGCCACGCAAGTCCGGCACCAAGCGCGGAGATGCCCGCGAAAAAGGCGATGACGCCGCGCAGCCAAAGATCGCGCGTGCAGAGAGCGCGATAATTTTCGGTGGACATCACGAGGACGAGACCGTGCAATTCGCGTTTGGCGACGAGCGCCTTGAAGTCGGCGTCGCTCACCCCGCGCATCCACGGCGGACGGCGATTACCGCCACCGCGCGAACGATCGCCGCCATCAGGCGGTGGCGCAGGCATTTCCAATTCGCCAGCGGCGTTGGTGGGCGGCGGAAAATTATTGGTGAAATTAAAACTAATAAAATTCGTTTCGCCCGATCGCCGGTCGCGTCGTTGAAAATCCCGATTGCGCGCGGCGCCGTTGGTCATTTCAGGAAAACGCGGCAGCACGACGGTGGGATTATTCGTGACGCCTTCGGGGCTGACGCTCGCGCCTTCGACGGGCAAAACAAACAGCACGGAGTTGTCCGACCAATGTTCGCTCTCGCTGATGTTTTCGTGCGTGAACAAATTGGTGTCGCCAACGGCGACGACGGGATCGCCGTCGGTGTTGAGCAGGCCGACGTAAATCAGTTTGACCAGTGCGTTGGGACGGCTGTTGACGAGTTCGTTGAGAACGGGTTCGAGGCGTTCCTGGAAAATCGCGCCGCGAAAACGTAGCGCGTGCGTGACGGCGCTCAACGTGCCGGCGATTTCGTGCGAGCGGCTGCGGAGGTCGGATTTCGCGGCCTCGACGACGCGCAAATGTTCTTGCACCTGCCAGCCGACAACGAGCAGCCACGCGCCGACGAGCAGACTGGCGGCGAATTTTTGGCTGCGTTTCAATTCCATGGACAGTTCCGCGCGAAAAATAATTTAATTTTTCTTCACCGGCAGCGCATCGAGGTAACGGTTTAATTCCGATTCGGGCACGGAATTGGTGATGAGCTGCGACTGCTTGGTTTCGTGAGTCGTCATCGCCGCGAGTTCATCCGGCATGCGGACGATGTGCGGCGTGAGGAAAATGAGCAGTTCATTTTTCGTGTTCGACTTGGCGGTGAATTTGAACAGTTGACCGAGCAACGGGATGTCGCCGAGCAACGGAATTTTGCTTTCGTTGGAAGCCTTGTTGTTGCCAATGAGGCCGCCGATGACAACCGGCTGGCCGTCGGGTGTGACGACGACAGTGTTGGCGGAACGCTTGTTAATGTTGGGCGCATAGACGGCGGATGAAAGTGCGCTGCCACCTTGAATCACCTGTCCGGGCGTCGAGGTATCAATGGACGTAATCTGCGGTTCAAGAATCATCTGCACCAAATTGTTTTGGCCGATGAACGGGGTGACATCGAGTTGGATGCCGACGTTTTGATAACTGCCATTAATCGTTGGAACCGTGGCCGCCGTGCCGCCGACAGCGGTGTAACTAACGCCGCTCGGCAAATAGACGCTTTGACCGACGACGATTTCCGCCAGTTGTCCGTCACGCGCGAGAATGGACGGACGCGATAAAACTTGCGCCTTGCCCGCCGTGGCGAGCGCTTGCAGCGTCGCCGTAAAATCGCTGCCGAGGAAGGTGGCAAAACCGCCGCTGCCGCTCGCTCCCGCCAATGACTGCGGTAAACCAAAGCCGCTGCCCGCATTCACGCTTTGCCGAACCGGCGTGATACTGGTGGGAACAATTGTGCTGGACGCGCCAGAACCAACCACCGAGAAATTGGTCACATAGCCGGTGATCTGTGAAAAATTATTATTCACACCGTTGTAACTACCTTGCACGCCGATGGCGGACGCCTTGTTGTCTTGCACTTCGACGAAGACCACTTTGATGAGCACCTGCGCGGCAGGCACATCAAGATTGGCGATGACGTTGCTGATGGACGCGCTCGTCTCCTCGTCCGCGACCACCACGATGTTGTGCGTCTGCGGATCCACCGTGATGGTGGCGCTGCCGACCGAACCGTTGTTATTATATTGGCCGGAAGTGGAACTGCTGCTGCGCGCGGTTCCGCCGCCCGTGCCGCCGCCGCCAAAACCACCGAAGCCGCCAAAGCCCCCAAACCCGCCGCCACCGCCACCACCACCGCCGCGACCTTGTGCGTGAACCATCAGAGTCGCGCAAAGCAAAAACGCCAGCGTGCCGCCGCAAATTTTTTTGAAATGTTGTGTCTTCATAAATTTTTTATCCGATTGAACGATTAAGTTCAGAATTGCGAACCTCCGCCGCTGCGGCCACTGCTGCCTCCGCCAATACTCGAACCGCTTGAACTGCTGGTCGTGCTGGTGCTCGCCGCCGCATTTTGGGCACGCGTCATCAACGCGCTGTTCGCCGACGAACTGCTGCTGCTGCGCGAACTGCTGCTCTGGAACATCCCCTGCAACACCTGCGCCGTCTGCTGCGGATCGCCATTATTCATGTGGAACACAAACACTTTCTGGTCGCGCGTCGAAGGCACGTCGAGGTCGTTCATCATGCTCGCAATTTGTTCCATCAAATCTTTCGGTGCCGTTACGATGACCGATTGAATGCGCGCATCGGCCACCGCATTCACCTGCGTCGCTTTTTTCACACGGTCGTTGGAACTGCTGCCGCCGGAATTACCGCCCCCGCCGCCGCCCATCATCCGCGCAAAAAATCCACCCGGCCCGCCGCCCTGGCCGCCGCCGCCAAAACGAACGGGCGATTGGCCGCTGCCGCCGGACGAACTCGGAAAAATACTCGCCAGTTCGCTCGCCACATCCGCTGGACTCGCGTGCTTGAGATGGAACACGCGAATTTCCGTTTCCGCTTCCGCGCTGTCGTCCACCGCCTTGATGATTTCCGTCAGATGCCGGATGTTCGCCTGCGTATCCGTGATGACAATGGAATTACCTTCTTCATTCGCCACCACCGTCGCCTGCGGCGAAACAAACGACGTCAAATCCGAAACCAATTGCCGCGCCTCGACGAAACGAATCGGAATAATCTGCGTAACGATTTCCGCGTTGTTCGGAATTTCATCCGGCTTGTTGCCGCTCTTCACCGGAATGTCGCGCGTCTTCGCGTCGTTCTTGTCGAGAATCGTCAACGTGCGTCCGTTGCGAATCGCCGCGTAACCGTTCTTGTTCAAAACGGAATTCAGCAAATCCACCGCCTCGTCGCGCGTCATCGGATGACTGCTGATGACGCTCACATTGCCGTTGACGTGCGTGTCCAGCACGATGATAAAACCCGCCGCGTCGCTCAAATAACTCAACACCATTTCCAGCGGTGCATTGCGAAAATTCAAACGCAACTCGTCTGGATTATTCGTGCTGCTGGATTGTTCCGGCGCAGCGAAATCAGACGCGACGCTCTCGTCGGCAACTTTGTCCGCTTTCGGCAAAATCACCGTCGGGTCGGTCACCTTTTTTTCCTCCGGCGCGGGCGCAGCCGTGCCCGCATCAGCGGTAGCGGCCGCCGCAGCGGCGGCGACAACTTCCGGCGGCGGACCACCCACATCGGGCGGCGCAGTGTCCGCCGGCGTGGCGTCTCCGCCTGGCGGCGTGGGCACTTGATCGGCAGCAGTGGGCGGCGCGGCGTTGCCGTTGTTGTCAGTGTTTTCCGGCGCGGGCTGGGCGCTGGCAGAAATCAGCCAGCCCGCCGCACCGGCGGCCACGAGGTTCAAAAATAATTTTTTCATTGTTCTTCCTTTTTGCGTAATTCCATCAACCGTTTCAAAACTTCATTCTGGTTCAACGCCGGTGACGGCGCAGTTGAACTGTCACCGCCCGACGAACTTCCCGACGCCGCCGCGCTGCTCGTGCCCGTCGGCAATTCGCCCGCATCCGACAACATCCATTTCCCGCTTTCCTGACGCAGCACATCGCCCACCTTTAATTCCAATTTTTCCTTTTTGTCATCGGACACCAGCAGCACGCGACCCGACACAATTTTCGCCACCGTGTAACCGGCGATGCGCGCATTCACCGGCAACACTCGCTTCAAGTCTGAATTATTTCCGTTGAAAAATGCGAACATACCCTTCTCATAACTCATCGTGCCGACGAGTGAAAACGCCGGTGCCGAATTTGAAGTCCGCGTGCGCGTCGTCGTCCGCGTCGTCGTCCGCACACGCGGCGTGTAACCCGTATGCGGCACACGGTTCGGATCAAAAATGTTCCGTTCCGTGACGAACGAACTGAATTTCGCATAATCGTTCGCACCGGGCACGACGTTCGATTGCGCGCGGACGAAAATTCCATTCGTCACCACGAACGCCGCCAGCAAAATTATTTTTACGCGTGTAAGTTTCATTTTTTGTCCGGCTGGTTCAGCGCCAGCCCGTTGATTTCCGCGCTCATCGTCAACTGTTGACCGTCCTTGTCGCGCTCCGTGAGTTCAATCGAATCCACCCGCACCGCCATCGGCCCGCGCTCAACATCGTAAAGAAATTTGCTCAACGCACCCAGGTCGCCCGACGTTTCTACGCGGCAACTCAACGTCATATAATTCGTCGAATCATTTTTCCATTGCGGCATCAAGCTTGCCACTTCCGCACCGCTGCTGTGCGACCATTCATCCACCGCCTTGAACAACTGCTGTTCCGCGAGCGACGTGTTGGCCGGCAACGCATTCGCCTGCATCTCCGTCCAGCGATTGCGGGTGCGCGTCTCGGACTTGATCATCTGATTGCCGTCGCTGACCTGCACGTGCAAATCGCGAATCTGCGCCTGCCGCGACGACCACCAACCCGCCAGCGGCGTGATGATGAAATTGATCGCGATAAACAATCCGCCCGCCGCGATGGTCAATGCGATTAGAAATTGCTGGCGATTTTGAATTTTCATTGCGCGCCTCCGTTATTGAATTTGAATGCGAACACAAATTGCATCGGCGCTTTGCCGCGAATCTGTTGCAACTGCACATCTGTCACGCCGTCCGCCGCGCGCAACCGCGATTGCATCGTCAGCAGCGACGCATAATCGCGCGCCGTGCCGGAACACGTCACCGTGCCGCCGTCGTGCACCGTGATGTTTTTTGCTGTCACCGAACCGTCTTCAGGAAACGAAACCGACAACTGCCGCAGAATCGCGAGGTTCGGAAACGTGCCGTCATACCACGAACGATACTGCCGGATGTTGTCCTGAATCGCTTGCAACTGACCGACCTTCACCGCGATGTGCGACCATTGCGAACGCAATCGCCACAGTTGAATTTGCTGGAACAAAAATATTCCAATAATAATCGCCGCCACGCCCGCCGCCACCGCGCCCGTCGTCCGCAAACGACCTGAAGAATATTTAGAAACAAACAGCTCAATGAAATTTGGTTTCGGCGGCAAAAATTCAAACGCCGGCTTCTGTTCCGCCAAAAATCTCGCCGCCAAACTGAACGCCGCTGACAACGAATTTTCCACCGGCAGCGTCAGACCAAATTCATTCGGCGCGTAGGCGGAAACCAATTCCACCTTTATGCCCATTGGCTCAAAACGCAATTCCATTTCATCCGCGAGCGGCTGCGCCAGTTCGCGCGCGCCAAAAATACGAATGCTTTTTACCGCGTCGCGCAATGCGCTCGGCAACTGGCCAAGCGTGATGCGCGTCTCGCGCGCGACCACATTCGCGTGCAACACGCGCCGGCCCGCTTCCTCTTCCACCGCGCCTTCGAGCGACCGCAACGCGACCACGCCGCCGCCCGCCGTCACCTGCAAACTGACATTGCTTTCGCCAATCGCCAGCGCCAGCACGCCGCCAGAATTTTCGTCACCGGGAAATTGCAGAGCAGAAATTCCGGGCGCAAAACTGACCGGCTTCAACTTTGCCGCCGCCAGAATTTTTTCCAGCGCAGCGAGGTGCGTGTTCGGAATCCCCGCGAGCAAAACATTTTTTTTGCCGTCGGCCAGCGGACTGCGCGAATCGGAAATTTGCAGCGTCGTAACGTCGGAATGAAAACCGCGTTCGGCTTCCATCTGCAACAGACTTTTCGCATCTGCTTCCGGCAACGGCGGCAGTTCCGTCTGCGCCGTCAAAATCCATTTCACCGGCACGCCGACCACACAATCACGTTCGCGAACGCCCGCCGCATCAAGCTGATTGCGAATCTCGCGCCCGACCAATTCCGGCGCAGCGGTCAGCGGATCGAGCGCAAGCGTCACGGAAAATTTTTGCAGCACGGCCAGCGAACCGTTCGTGCGCTTGAGCACCACGCCGTCAAGCTTGCTGCCGTCCAGTGCCAGACCGAGCAGTGTCGTCAGCTTTTTCCGCCGCCGAAAATTAAATTTGAAATCAGGTTTCATTGCGTGTTTTTCGCTACCAAATCTTCCCGCACTTTGTCGCCCAGCGCCCAGCCGAGCCGGCTCAAGTCCTGCCGATATAAAATTTTTGGCGAGCCGTCGCTCACATCAAAAATAAATTTCACGCGCCGGTAGCCGCGCCCAAACGAACCGACCGCCGCGATATCCGCCGTGAATTGATAACTTTTCGTCGTCACCAAACCGGGACTGGCTTTGGCTAAGGCCGTGATGACCGGACTGTTATTGCCCAGCGCATCAATAATCCACGCGATGGAACCGATGTTATTCGCATTTTGCTGGCGATAACTGATGAGCGTTTGCGCCGCGCTGTCCGCCGTTTGCTGATCCACATTCGCCCCCATGAACAACGCCGTCAGCACGTCCGCATTGGCCGTGTTCACGTTCACGCGATTGCGAAGATAAAGGTTTGTGCTGGTCGCCACATCGCCGGAAAGTTTTGCCAAATCATCGGAACTCATGCCGAGCGCTTTGCAACGCAGCGCAAAATCCACGATGTTCTTGAACGGTCCCGTCGGAATCCCCTGCGAAATCGGCGTCGTCAAACTTCTGAACAACCCCAAGGTTAAACTGCTGGAACTGCTAACGCCCTCGGCCTTAAAAAACGTATCGAAGAATGTGGTGAACTGTCGCTGCGAAACGGTTCCAGAGGTCAACGCGTTCACGTTCGTCAGCGTCGTGCCACCCGCGTGAAAATTTGGTTCGCGTGTATAAACCGTCACATCTTCAATCAAACCGGGCGTCAATTCGCCGTCACTGTTCAAATCTTTTTCATTCGGATCGAGAATGCCGTTGCGGTTCAAATCTTCGCCAACGAGCAAATCCTGCGTTGCGCCGTAAACCAAACGCAGTTCATCCACGGTCTCGAACGGCGCGTTTTTTGGCTCGTAACCGAGCGACATATAATCGAGCGAGACCACGCCATTCGTGCCGCGCCAATCCATGATTGCATCGGAAAAATCCGTCGTCATATTCGGCAAATACTGAAAGACATTCGTGCTGACATTGTTCAAATTTAATTTTCCACCTTCATCCACGAGACTGAAATATGGCGTAGTCGGATTTGCGGCATTCGGGTCGCGCCCAATGATCCAAAACTTCGCATCGCCAATAGCCACGGCCTCGCATTTGAACTGCGTGTTGTCCGGCATCGCGCCGTTCGTCGCAAAATTCTGCAGCGCATAACTGACGTAACGCGCCGCGCCTTCGATGGCCTGCTCCGCCGTCAGGCCGTTCACACGATTGTCCGCCGCGCGTAATTCGTAATTCATCGAGTTCGCAAAATAGAGCGCGATGCTGACGAGGCCGATGGCAATCCAAAGCACAATGATGAGCACCGATGCGCTTTCGCGCCGGTCAACCAAACGTGTTTTTGGAATTGGCAATTTCATTTTTACTGCGTCGCCGCCAGCACCATATTTGTTCGCGACAACGAATCAATCGGCACCACCATTTCAATCGGCTGCGCGTCGGCTTTTCCCGCCATCTGAATTGTCACGCGCACAGCCGTCGGCAAATTGGTATTCACTGCCGACGCGCTCGTCGTGTCCCACGCGTCCTGCCAGGTCGCGCCGTCGTAACACGAAAATTTCACGCTCGCGACGCCGCTCATCATCAACTGGTCGTCCACGACCGGCGTTGTGGTTGACAATAAATTTCTCAAAATTGAGCGATACAAATCTCTGCCAGTTGCGTTCGCGACGGCGGAATTTTTTAATTCATACGTCACGCGCTGAATATCGCCCCACGGCTGGCTGTCGCTCAACGCGCCCGTCGCCGTGCACATTTCAATCGCCACCGGATCGCTCACACCGCTGCTCGTGATGCCGTCGCCCACGCGAAAACCGCCGGACAAAACTTTGCTCGTGCCGTTGGTCGGCGTGACGCAGCACTGCAAATCGCGTTTCAAAAAAGTCACCGTCGCATCAATCGGCGTGGCCGCGTCCACCATGTCCGACGTGTCGTCACGCAAATGCAACGAAGTGAAAAACACCGCGTTCACGGCGATCAAAACAATCGCCGCCACGCCGATGGCGAGAATCATCTCGATCAGCGTGAACGCGTTTATTTTGTTCGTTTTAATTTTCACTTTTTACTTTTGCGAATTCATTGTTGTCGCCGGCTGCGTCGTCGTTTGCTGGTTGGCCAGCGTGCTCAAACTCACCGAATACTCTTTGCCCTGCGCGGAAAACGTCACTTCCGCTGCCAGCAACTGCATCGGATCTGACGGCCACGTCGCGCTCGTCAGCTTCCACTTAAAATCCAAAAAACCTTCCGTGATCGTGCCGCTCTGATTGCCGCTCGTCCAATTCGTCGTCACCAAACTCTCGCTTAAAACCCGATCCGCGATGCGCGCCGCCACGCCTTTTCTCGCGGCAACTTCGCCCGCGAGACTCGCGACATGCAACGCTTCCACCGCCGTCGGGATGACGATGGCCAGAAACAACAGCGCGGCCAAAACTTCCGCCAGCGTAAAGGCAGAGTTATGAGTGACGAGTGACGAGTGACGAGAATTTTTCCCACGCACTCCGCGCTTGTCACTTGTCACTCGCCACTTGTTACTTTGCCGTGTTATTAACTTCATAACCCGTGCGCGTTTTCGTTTCGACCAGCCAGCGCGCGGTGCCGGCTGAATCCTGCAATTCCAACGTCTGCGGACTGGTTTCGTCCACCGTGCCGTCCGCCAAAAATCTTATCGCCGGCAAATTCTTAAAGGTCGTTTGCGCGCCTGTTCCCACATTCAAAACTGAAATCTGCAACGTCGAATCCACCGTTAAATTTTCCGCTTTCGCGTCGCCGTTTTGTCCGCTCGTTTCCGCTTCGAGTCCGTAAGCTCCGGCCTTTTCATCCACCCAAAACATCATCGGCATTCCTTCGGAAACCGCGCGGCTCTGCGCCGCGTGCAGCAGCGCCGACATTCGCCGCGCCTCGGAATCCAGCGCGCGTCCGCGAATAAAACGCGACATCGCCGGAACCGCGATGGACGTGATAATCACCAATAACGCCAACACGAGAATCAATTCGATCAGCGTGAAAGCGCATCGGCGAAAATTATTTTGTCCAGTTGCCAATATCATCGTCCGTTCCTTCCTTCGCATCCGGCCCGACTGAAAGCAGGTCGTAGGAACTCGCATTGTGCTTGCCGGGATAATAATAAATGTAGTTGTTGCCCCACGGATCCATCGGCAGCTTCGGTGGATCAAAATACGGCCCATGCCAGTTCTTCGCGTTGCCCGGCGCGACAATCAAATCCTGCAGCGATTTCGGATAAAATCCGTTGTCCACTTCATA
>CAILDU010000087.1 GCA_903833055.1 uncultured Verrucomicrobia subdivision 3 bacterium
CGTGAACGCGGATGGGTTAAATTTTGAAAAAGTGAGGCATCCGCGAGCGCGGCTGGGGTAAAATTTGAAAAATTAGGGCATCCGCATTCGCGGGCGGGTAAATTTTTGAAAAATTGAGCCATCCGCAGACGGTTTCGGAACAAAATTTGGGCGCGGCGCGGGGCAAAACGTCGGGGTGCAGCGGGTAGGGATGGCGCGCTGCGCCGTCCGCGTCGCCGAGCGCAGCATCAGGCGCCGCAACGGAAAATCGGGGCGCGTGATCAACCACATTCGTTCCGCCCTCCGCTTCGCTGCGGGCGGGGACAGCCCGGCGGTCTGTCCTTACCGTGCCGCGCCAAATCAGCTTAACAAATCCCGCTGCCAGTTCATCAAGTCCGCTGCGTGTTTGTCCCAGTCGCGCGCGAGATTGCCGAGGACGGATTTGGGCGCGATGAGGGTGGGATCGAGTTGCAATTCGTGGGCGCGGTGATTGCGGGTTTCTTCCAATTGGCGGAAGCGCTTGAACTCGGCTTCGGTCGGTCGCTGGGAGTCGTGCCGGATTTTTTCGGGGAATTGTTCCGGCGGCACGGCTTGCGCGGCGCGGATGGCGGCGAGAAGATGTTCGCGGCGGCGCGGGTGCATGCGCGGCGGAATCATTTGCTCGAACGGCTGCTGCTCGGCGACGGCGGCGGACAGCGCAATCATCGTCTCGTGCGAAAGGACAAAAAAGGGCGGGCGGCTGGCGGCGATGGCTTCGGTTTCGCGCCAATGCCAAAGTTCGCGCAAGACGGCGAGGGCGGGGGCTTCGAGAAAGGTGCTGCCTTTAATGCGCCAGACATCATCGGGGTCAATGACCGGCTCAACGGAACTTTCCACGATGAGCCGCGCGCAACTCTCAACGTGCCAAGCAAGTCGTCCCTTGGCGGTGAGTTCGGCGCGTAATTTTTCTTCGAGCGTCTTGAGAAAGCGCGTGTCGTTGCGCGCGTAGTCTTCCATGCGCGGTGTCAACGGCCGTTGCGCCCAATCGGCTTTCTGCGGACCTTTGTCCAGCTTCACGCCGAGAAATTTTTCCACGAGCGCGCCCAGACCGAATTGTTTTTCGCCGAGCAAGCGCGCGGCGAGCATGGTGTCGAAAATTTCCGTGGGCGTGAAGTCGTGATGTTTCTTCAGCAGCCGCAAATCGTAATCGGCGGCGTGGAAAATCAATTCGCGGCCGGTGAGCGCGGCGAGAAAGGGAGCGATGTCCATCGGCGCGAGCGGATCAATGAGGCGGTCGCCGGCGGTGGTGCTGATTTGGATGAGGCAGACTTTTTCGGGATAGGCGTGAAGGCTGTCGGCCTCGGTGTCAATCGCGAGCCACGCGGCGGCATTCACGACGGGCAGAAATGCGGAAAGCTTTTCTTGGGTGTCAATCACGGCTGGACAGTGTGCCGGAAGTTTGGCGGTTTGAAAAGAATTCCTATTGGGTAGGGATGGCGCGCTGCGCCGTCCCCGCCCGCAGCGGAGCGCAGGGCGGAACGTGTGTGGTAGCGTGAGGTTTTGACGTTCGCTGCCGTCGCCTGACGCTATCGCTCGGCGACGAGGACGGCGCAGTGCGCCATCCCTACCGAATTTAAGATTGAACGCCCGCCCGCTTGTCAAATCCAAGGCTGTGGTCTATCGTCGCCCAATGTCGTTCAAGAAATTCATCGCCTTGGCCGCGCTGCTCTCGTGCGGCGCGCCATTCGCCTTTGCCGACACGCTCCAGCTCAAAGATGCCTCCGCCGTCACCGGCAAAATCCTCGCGGAGAAAACGGACGGCTACGTCGTTGACCTCGGCTACACCGTGCTGGTGATTCCGCGCACCGCCGTCACCAGCGTCACGCGCGCGAGCACGACCGGAACCGCCGTCACGACTGCGCCCGCCGCGACCGGACAATTTTATTCGGCGACCACCAAAAGTTCCGCGCCGCGCGATGTGAGTTCGCTCGTCAAACAAATTGGCGAAGCCGTGGTGCAAGTAAAAACGCCCGGCGGCCTCGGCTCCGGTTTTTTCATCAATGACGACGGTTATCTCATCACCAACTTCCACGTCATCGAAGGCGAGACGGAAATTTCCGTGGAAGTTTATCAGCAGAAGAACGGTCAGCTCGATCGCGAGACTTACAAGCAAGTTAAAATTATCGCCATCAATAAATTTCACGATCTTGCGCTGTTGCACATCGAGGACAAAGACGCGCCGAAGTTCAAGCCCGTCACGCTCGGCAATTCCGACGCGCTGAATGTCGGCGATGGCGTGTTTGCCATCGGCAGTCCGCTCGGTCTCGAACGCACAGTGACGCAGGGGATTTTGAGCACGAAGACGCGCCAGTTGGAGGGCGAACTATATTTGCAGACCAGCACGCAGATAAATCCCGGCAACAGCGGCGGGCCATTGTTCAATCTCGCGGGCGAAGTCGTCGGCGTGACGAATATGAAAATAACTTTTGGCGAAGGTTTGGGTTTTGCGATTCCCATCGAACTCGTGAAAAGTTTTCTCGATCATCGCGACGCGTTTGCGTATTCCACCGACAATCCGAACAATCCCTTCCGCTATCTTGAACCGCCGAGCCGGACGAAGGCCAAGCCGGTGGAAAATAAATAAGCATGAAAAAGTTTTGGGGCATTTTGCTGCTGGGATTTGTTGTCGTCTTCAATTCGTTTAGCGCGTCAACCAATCTACCGTCGGCTTCGGCGGAACAGTTGCGGAGCGAGTTGGCAGCGGTTGAAAAAGCTGTGAGTAAAGGTTCGGAGCAAATCTTTAGTGTCAGTTATGAAATCGTCACCAATAAGCTATCGGCGTTAAAGCCAAACGCTACGGCTGCCGGTTACTCATTTCCGGGACGTGAACTTGCGGCGGGACAATTTTATATCGGTCTGCCAGAAAGCCCGCAAGGTGACGTCAGTGGCACAGACACATCAATTCTTGTTACAAAAATTGGCGCGCAGAACACGCGCGTTCAAATGAAAACCATTAAACTCGGACTTTTGTTCGATAGCCGCGACCGGCAGATTGAGAAGCAACGCATGGACGAGCTATCGCAATTACTTTCAGCAAAAAACTAATAAAATTCTATGACCACAAAAATCCTCCGCCCGCTTTGTCTCGCCGCGTTTGCCGCGACGTTGACATTCGCCACCTCAACTCGCGCCGCCATTGCGCCGGCGGAAAACCTGTTGCCCGCCGACACGCTGGCGTTTTTCACCGTGCCGGATGCCGCGAATCTCCGCACCGTTTGGAAAACGTCGCCGCAAGTGATGTTTTGGAACGACGACGCGATGAAAGCGTTTCACGACAAGTTCTGCGCCAAGCTGAACGAGAAATTTGTCGCGCCGCTGGAAAAAGATCTCGGCCTCAAGGTCGCGGATTTTCTCGCGCTGCCGCAGGGACAATTCACGCTCGCCATCACCGTCAACGGCTCCAACGGTCACGACGATATTCCGCCGGGCGTGCTGCTGCTGCTCGACGCGAAAGATAAAAGTGATTTGCTGAAAACGAATCTCGCCGCGCTCACGAAAAAATGGACGGCGGCGGGGCGGACGATGCGTTCGGAGAAAATTCACGGCCTCACGTTCACCGTGGTGCAATTGAGCAGTAATGATTTCTCTGGGATCATGCACAAGAAGGCGGCGGATGCCGGTGCGGATGCAAAACCGGTCAAGCCCACTGAAATTTATTTCACGCAGTATGAATCGCTGCTGGTCGCGGGCAACGGCGCGAGCGTCGTGGACGCCGTGGCCGCGCACCTGACGGGCGGCAGCATCCCAGCGATTGCGGACGACGCCACGTTTGCGGGCGACAAACTTTCGCAGTTCCATGATTCACCGACGTATTACGGCTGGTTCAACGCCGCCAAGACCATCAGCCTGATGATGCCGTCGAGCGATGATTCCGCGGGCGACCCCACGGCGTCGGCGATGGCGAGTCTGAACGCTTCAAAAATGCTCGGCGCGACCGGCCTCGGCGGTTTGAAGTCCGCCAGCTTTGCCCTCCGCGAAGCGCCGGTGGGTTCCAGCCTCGCGCTGCATCTCAACGCGCCGGAAACCACGCGCACCGGTTTGTTGAAAATCATCGCTCTCGCGCAAAAAGACGCGGGCATTCCGGCGTTTGTGCCGGCGGACGCCATCAAGTTTTCCCGCTTCCGCATTGACGGCAAACAGACGTGGGCCGAACTGCAAAAAATGATTGCCGCCATTTCGCCGCAATGGATTGCCAGCCTGAACGCCGTGATTGACATGGGTAACACGCTCGCGCAACAGAAAGATCCCGGCTTCGACTTGCGCCAGAATCTTTTTGGTAATCTTGGTGACGACGTGATTGTTTACGGCAAAGCGCCGACCGGCGATACGCTGGCGGACTTCGCCAAAGCGCCTGCGATTTATCTCGTCGCCGTCTCGAATCCCGAGCAAGTCATCAACAGCGTTAAAAACATCGCGTCGCTCATGTCGCCGCAGGACGCTTCTGCCGCGCCGCGCGATTTCCTCGGCCACAAGATTTACACCATCACCTTGCGCGCGAAGCCCGCCGCCGACGGCAGCGCGGGTGTGCCGGAATCGCTTTACCTGAGCGCGAGCAGTAGCTATCTCGCGTTGAGTAAAAACACCACCATCCTCGAAGAATATCTGCGGACGCCCGAAGCCGCCAAACCGTTGCGCGACGCGCCCGGCATTGCCGATGCCGCGAGCCACGTCGGCGGCACGGGCGGCGGCTTGTTCACGGTGGAAAACCAGCGCGAATCCATGCGCGCCGCCTTCAAGCTCCTGAAAAATTCCGCCAGCGACAGCGCCATGACCATGATGATTCCGCCCGCCGCGCGCGATTGGGTGGACTTCACGCTCTTGCCTGATTACGAAACCGTGGCGAAATATTTTTACCTCTCCGTCGTCGGTGGCAAAGCCGATGCCGACGGCCTGACGTTAAAAATCTTCGCGCCGCGCCCGCCGCAGTTGAACTGAAAAAAGTTTCGTCCTGAAAAGCAAATCGCCGCGCTGGAAATCCAGCGCGGCGATTTTTGTTTGGCTTCGGGTTACTCGTTCGCCTTGATGGGCGCTGCGCTATTCGTGTCGTTCACGCTGTCCGTAGCGATTGTTAAAACTTCCGTTGCAATCGGAACCACAATCAGCCCGCCCAAATCTGAATCGAGGGAAAACTTTGTCCACGGCCACGCCGCCGTTGGCAGTTGCAGAATTGAGGGCAGGGCGGGCGCAGTTATTTTTGCGAGTTCATCCAGACACATCGTGAGCTGCTGCGTTTTCGTTTCGGAATCCGGCTGGGCATTCAAACCCGCGATGGCTTTTTCCAGCGCGCGTTGCTGTGAATCCGTATCCGGCAACGATCCAATCCAACTAAACGCGCCCGCAAAATCCGTCGCCAGCCAGTTATCCAGCAGCGCGAGTTGCAAGTAGAGCGGCGAAGCGTTCGCGCCTTCATCCGTCACAATGTTTCCCGTAATCGTGGCGGCATTCGTCATGGCGGACAACGGATTCGCCCAGCCCAAACGGATTAATAAATATTTTTGGAAGCGCGTGCGCTGCTGATCATCCGCAATGACCGTTGCCGCCGCCAACGCTTCGGGAATTTCCGTGGGCGAAATGCCCGCCGCGATTTCCGTCAATGCGCGCCGCTGATTTTCCGCCGGCGTCGCGCCGCCAATATTTTGCAGCACCGACCGAATCGGTTGCGTGACCAAGTTACCCGTCGTCGCCGCGTCCGCTTTTGCCAAAGCCTGCGCCGCAAGGTTGTGTTGCCGCAACGCTTCATTCGTTGCGACCGCCGCCGCCATGATTGCCAATACGGTAATCACCGCCAAAACTTTTGTCAGCCGCCGCGCGTTCCCGTTTTGGCTGGCGACCGGCGGAACCAGTTTCGGCTCCGGCACAACTTTACTTTCCGCCGCGCGAAGTTGTTCCCGCGCTTCCGCGAGTTGCGATTGCGTGATGCGCACTTGTTCCGACAATTCCTGAACCTGACTTTGCGCCGCCAGAAATTTCTGTTCCGCATCCGCGACGTGTTGCTGCGTGGCGGCCAGTTGCGTTTGCGCGGCTAAAATTTGTTCCGGCACTTCCGACGACACTGCGGGCGCTTCCACAACTTGCGCCTGCACCGCGCGCGCTTGCTGGCGCGTAACTTCCAATTGCTCCAACGCTTCCCGCGTCTGTTGCTGCGCTTCGAGCACTTTGGTTTCGGCGGCGCGCGCGCGCTGGCGGGCTTCCTCCAATTGCGTTTGCGACTCGCGGACTTTGGTTTGAAATTCCTGCAATTGCTTTTGCGTTTCGCGCGCCTGATCTTCCGCGACGCGCGCTTGCGTTTGCGCTTCCTGAATTTGTCCCTGAACTTCGCGCGGCAGATTTTGATTTTCCAACGCCTGTTGTTGCGCCGTGCGAACCTGCTGCTGCGCGGTCTGCAATTGCACCTGCACTGCCGCCACCTGCTGCAACGCGTCGCGCATCTGCTGCCGCGTTTCGGACAAATCAAAGAAATGCCGTTTCTGTTCGCGCTGCCACAGGTTGTTGAAGCCCACGCCGAGCAGCAGGGCGATCAACTGGATTTTCGCCATCTCCAAATCCGCTTCCGCCAGCCGCGTATCGTGCGCGAGAATCTCGCGACCCTGATGCCGCGCATCCACGAAAATAGATTTACCCGCGCGCCGCGTCAGATCAATCGTTCCGTCCGGCCAGACCGGATGCCGCAGCGCTGGCATAAAACATTCCTCGGCGTGCGCCGGATGGATTTCGCTGGCGAACGGTTCGCCCGCAATCACGAGCGGCAAAATCTGATGCGCGCGACCAAGCTGCTTGAAGTAGCGCACCGCTTCATTGAGCTGCAAATTTCCCGCCGAACGCGGCGAACAAATCACCACCAGACAACGCGATTGTTCCAACGCCGTGCGCACCTCCGCGCTCAACGCCGTCGCCGCCGCCGACAGTTCCGTTTCCTGTTTGAAGATGGCGTCCAGTCGTTCGGGAATAATTTCGCCACGGCCGTTGACCTGGCCGATAAATTCCGCTGGCACGGCAAACGATTTTAGCGCGGCGTCCAGCCAATCGCCCCAGCATAAATTCTCCGCTGCCGCCGCCGCGTCCCGTTGCGCGCGATTGTCCGGCGCGGTGAAAGCGAGGAACGCCCAATTTTTATTTTCGGTCTCGGTCATGAAAAGCGGGACAGAATAGGTTCTTCGCGGCGAAGAATCAATTCTCCGCCGAAAAAGTTATGCACCGGCTGAAGACAGCGAAGCGCCGCCGCCGTCCGCCGCAACTCCAATCGAAGTCGGCGAACCGTCTTTTTGAGCCGCCAAAGTGTCAGTTGGGGCAAAAACGACGAGTTTTGGCAGTTTTCAGGGTTTTTCCGCCATTTCCCAAGCTTCGGACGTGGCAACTGACGCTTGAGTTATGACAACTGACGCTTGAGTTGTTGCAACTGACGTTTGAGTTGTGGCAACTGACGTTTGAGTTGTGATGTGACTCGGCTTTTTCAGGCCAGTTGATGTGTTAGTCTGGGCCACAAGAAAGGACCAGACGATGAAAGGCAAACGGTATACGACGGAAGACAAGATTCGCATCCTGCGGGAGGCGGAC
>CAILDU010000088.1 GCA_903833055.1 uncultured Verrucomicrobia subdivision 3 bacterium
CACAAAATTGTAGCCGTGGCTCGTGGCATACGCAGACACATTCGTCCATTGCCCGTAACTCACCAGATTCACGTCCATGTAAAACGCGGAGACATACACATTCGTCGGATTCGCATCGGTGATGTCCGGGTCATTCGTGGCACTATTATAGAAAAGGTAGTTGCCCATGGTGAACGAACCCGCCGGGATTAGCACCATGCCCGCCGTCGTATTCGTCGTGGCCAGCAACCGGAAATAACCCGCCGGTGCCGAGTTCGTCACCGTCGCGGCATTGACCGTGATCGCATTGCTCGCCGTCACCCAGTTCGGCGTGACCAGATTCGCGGTCGTCTGCACCACGTAATTCGTGCTGCTGACCGGCCAGTAAAGAACAGATCGCCCGCCCGGCGCCGGAGCAATGCCCAGATTCGTCACTTGCGCGGCGGCCTGATGACCGCCGACGAGCAGCGCCAGCACGAGGAACATGGAACGGAGTTTGGTTTTCATGATTTTTATTTTTTGCAGATTGGGCGTGTTGGCGTTGGTGCAAGTTGGTAATGCACAACATTTCAACCGCTAACATTTCGCCCGCTTACGATTTGAAATACAAGAACTCATTTTACACTTAAAGTGTAACGGGGATTCTCCGTGTCCACATCGGAAGTGAACGGTGCGGGTGTGGCTGGCGGGCGTTAATCATTGACGGAAAAGCCACCGCGACTAAAATCCGCTGTGTTCAAGAAGTCCGCCGCACCCTTCCACTGCGACATCCGCACCAGCTTTGCGACCGCCTTCAGCACCTGGCGGCGGAAGAATAAGGTGACACTCAAGGAAATCGCCGACGGCTTGGGTCTTTCCGTGGCCACCGTGAACTCTTGGGAACTGGGCGAGCGCTTTCCGACGGGGGAACATTTTCAGGCGCTGGTCAACTTCACCGGCGTGCCGCCGTGCCGGCTCATTTGCGTCATGGCGGATCACTGCAAGCCGGCGGAATGTCAACTGGCCAAACTCAAACAAACACCGCCGCCGGTTGAAAATCCAAAATAAAGCGGGATGAAAATTATTTGGTGCCGATCTTCCACAAGCCAGTGCTCTGCAAACCTTGTTTCGTCCCGTCAGCCACGGCAAGCCGCCTGACGAACCAATTATTGCATCGTTTTTGCCTTGACCCACGCCGCCGGTGTGAACTCTTTGATCTGGGTGATCCTGGCCGCTGGTAAACGAGTGAACAAATCTTTCAAATAATCAAACGGGTTGATTCCGTGCCGACGGCAACTGCCCAGCAGGGTGTAGATGACCGCGCTGCGTTCACCGGCTTCGGGATGCCCAACAAACAACCAGTTCTTTTTCCCAAGGGCGCTAGGCCGAATCGAATTTTCGATTAAATTATTGTCGATCTCAAGCGTGCCGTCTTCGACGAACTGGTTCAAGGCTGTCCACCGTTTCAGCGTGTAATCAATCGCCTGGCCAAGCAATCCTTGTGGTAAAGTCTTTCTCCGTGTCAACTCCATGGCACGGTGCAGCCGATTCAATACCGGCTGCGATTGCCAAACTCGCATCGCCTGTCGCAGCGCCGGTCCCGCCTGTTGCTCACGCAGTATCTTTTCCACCGCGTAAAGCTGACCAATCTGCCCCACAAACCACGCCGCCAGTTTGGTCTCCGCCAACGCTTCGTGGAAACCTCGAC
The DNA here is from genome assembly GCA_903833055.1 of uncultured Verrucomicrobia subdivision 3 bacterium. Taxonomy (GTDB): domain Bacteria; phylum Verrucomicrobiota; class Verrucomicrobiia; order Limisphaerales; family UBA11358; genus UBA11358. Next base: position 1,667 of record CAILDU010000088.1, read on the forward strand.
GAACGTGCGCCCAGCAGCCAACCAAAGTCAGATCACCGCTACGTGATTTTGCCAA
>CAILDU010000089.1 GCA_903833055.1 uncultured Verrucomicrobia subdivision 3 bacterium
AAAGGTGAAATTCCGTGTGCCGGCAGCCACCGAGGTGAAGGCCCCGGCAAAAGTTAATTGTCCCGCATCCGATTGAATCCAGTAAGACCCGCCCGTATTGACCGACAAAAGACTGCCGCTAAAAGTGTTTGTGCCATTAAGATTTTCGATGGCGGCGACGACAGCCGTTCGTCCGTTCAAAGTGAGGTTGCCGGGAATGGTGAGGTTGCCGTTAGTTCCGTCCAGCAGGAGTGTGGAGGTGGCAGCGTTCTGGTTACGAATGGTGATAGCAGAAATACTTCCCAATCCACCGGGCGAGGCCACGCGCACAATACCGTCGTTGCCCACACTGGGTTGCGCGGTGTCCACGTTCAACGTGCCGGACAGTGAATTATCCACGCCCAAAATCAGCGTGCCCGCACCGCTCTTGGTGAAGCCATTTGTGCCCGCCAGCGAAACCAAATTGGTCACGCTGTTTTGATTGACGACGATGGACGGCGATGTGGCCGAACCGGTGTCGAGTGTCAGCGTGGTGCCGCCGCTGGAAGTGAGCGTCCAGTTTTGCGTGCCGGAAATGTCGCCGAATTTCAGCGTGCCGATACTGCGTTTCGAGTCGAGTGTGACGGTGCGGTTGGCGGTGATGTTGATGGTGCTAAAGTCGGCGGTCTGGCCAATGCCATTGCCGACGGCACTGCTCGACCAGTTGGCATAAGTGCTCCAAAGACCGTCGCCGTCGTTGATCCAAACGCCGTTCGCCGCGATGACGGAAACATAAATTGCCACCACCGAAAATGCGCTGGCTCCTGCCGCGTCCGTGACGCGCACGGTAAAATAATTCGTGCCGGCGTCCGCCGCGCCGGGCGTGCCGGTGAGGCTGCCGCCGCTGCTGACACTCAACCACGTCGGGCCGGCGGCCTTGCTGTAAGTGAGGGTGTCGCCCGGATCAGGGTCGGTCGCCGCGCTTGTGATATTGGTGTTGAAGGCGACGGCTTCCGAAGCCGTGCCGCGTGCGAGCAAATTGGTGCTGAACGCGGGCGGCGAATTCGTGACCAGCGCGGCGACTTGCGCGGCGGTCAGCGCGTAATCGTTCAACTGCACTTCATCGAGCGCGCCGTGAAACAGCGGGTCGGCGGTGAACTGGCTTTTGCCAAGAAAATTAAACTGCGGCGTGAAGCTGGACGGCGCAATGGAAAAGCCAGTGGACGACGCAGCCAACACGCCGTTCGTGTAAATTTTTCCGGTGCTGCCGCTCAACGTGAAACAGACGTGAACCCATTGGTTGGTCGGCAGTGCGCCAGTCGTTTCCACAGTCTGTTCGCCGCTGCCGTTGTTGATGGCGAAGCGCAAGGTGCCGCTGCCGGAACTCGGCGTGAGAAAAAGATAATGCGTCGTGTCGTCGCCGAAATCAAATAGGCGCTGCCAATTCGCGCCGCCACTCCAATTCACCCATGCGGCGAAACTAAAATTCGTCGCGTTGCCTAAATTTGGCGGCAGCAAAAGATAATTGTTCGTGCCGTCTAACATGACCGCCTGACCTTTGTGACCGGCGACGTAAGCGGGCGCGCCGATGGCAATGCCGTTGTTACCATAACCGGAACCGTCGCGCGAGTTGGTCTCGAATAAAAATTCCGCGAGGCTGCGCGCGCCGCTGTCCGGCAACAGTTGCGTGTAAGACAAGGCGGAAACTTGATTGCTGTAAGTCGTGCCCGCCGCCGTGATGACGCCGTTGGTGTTTACTACGGAACGAACATCTTCGACCCAGTTATAAATCGCGTAGCGCTCCACGAACGGCGTGGTCTCCAACATATTGATCATCGCCGCCACGCATGCTTGTTGCTGCGCGTAAGTCGGGGCGGGCGTGGACGAAGTGTCAGTCCAGTTGGCACCGTTGTTCCATTCGGTGACCCAGAGCGGACGCTTAAACTGGTTGTAGCGCGCGAGCAAAAAATTATACATCTGCGTCGCCGCGCCAGCTGGATCAGTGGGATTGTGCCATTGGTAATAATGCAGCGGCACGAAATCCACGCGCAGTCCGGCAGCGTCGGCCTGACTCATGAAATTCGTAATCCACGCCCAGCCGCCGTCCGTGACTGCCGGTGCGCCGACGCGCAGGCCGGGTCCGAGTAAATCCGGCCACGAATAAATGGCGTCGCCCACGAGAATGTCCGAACCGCCGTTTGCCGTGGTATTATCCGGTTCGTTGTAGCCCATCACGGTGTTCGCGCCGAGGGTTTGCCAATTTTGGCCGAGACCCGGCCAATAGCGTTGTGCGCGGATCGGCAAATATTCCAAATCGCGCGAGGAATTTTGGTCAATGTTCCAGTCATACCACGAACTCACATTCAGCAGGCTGATGCCCGGATTGCCCGCGACACCTTTCTTGCTGACCCAACGCCACGGCGTGACGTAAATGAAGCGGATGTGATTTTCCAGCGTCGTCGGCAGCACGCTGATTTCCAAATCAGCATCCTGCGCCACATAACATTTGCTGAAACCGTTGCCAGCGGTGTTTTGCGCCATGACCGCCATATAACCGCGCTTCAACTTGAACGAGCTGATGTTCTGATCCATCACGCCGAGGCCGGTTCCCGTGTAATAAACATATTGGCTGTAAGCTGCCGATGCGCCCGTGAATTGTGGTCCGCTAAACACCGTCAACGGTTGGAACGACGACGGCTGCGGAATCACCACCGTGCCCGCGCCGTATTGGACGACGCGCACATTGCTATCCGCCACCGCCGCCGCGCCGCTGACAAAAACTTGCGCGAGATAAGTTGAGGCCGCCACGGACGGCTTGATGCCGGTGAGAAAAAGCCACGCGTCCGAGGAATTTAAATTGATGGTGCAGCTCGTGAGCGGCGTGGTCGAGTTGGTGACGCGCAGTTCGCAACGGTTACTCAGCGTGACCGTAAAACTGGTCAGCGCGCCGTAAGCTTGGACGCCATTCGTGATGACCAAAGTAGTCTGCGCCGTCGCCGCCAGCGGCAGCAACGCCGCCACCGCCAGCAACCAACGAGCTGCGCGCCAAAAACTGAAATTCATGCTCATCTCAAAGTAGCACGGAATGCGGACAACATAAAACGGGGGTTGGACGAGTCAGGGAATTTTTTTGACCGTAATGACGTTGCAGCGATGTGTAAGGATTTATTCAGGCGTTCAACTAACAATGCGATTTTACGCCGGTAAACTCGCCATTTATTTTGCCTGATAATGGTAATTCGTTTATGGGATACGAATCGCGTAAAACTTCGCTGGCGTCGTGGCGGATAGACTGTTGGTCACGATGAAATTACCGTTCGCGTCGCAAACGCCAGAGCCGATCACCGGCCAATTCGTCACCGCCGTCGTCAGGTTGGTGGCCGCGACGATGGAAAAATTATATCCCGCCGCGCCGCCACTGCCGCTGAACACGAGATTGGTTCCGGCGAGAAAAATGTGGCTGACCTGCGGCGTCACCGTTCCGAGCGCCACGGCGAGCGTGCCGCTGGTCGCGAGATTATTGGTGTTCCACAACAAGTTCGTTCCGGGCGTCGCAGGAATGATGTTGGTGAAATAATTTTTGAAGCTGCTCGCGTAAAAAATTTTGAAACTGTTGCTGACTGTGATTGGGTCGCCGGACGGCACGAGTTGCAACGTGCCGCCGTAAGCGAGCGTGGTTACGCCTTTGATCGTGTCGTTGGTCAGCGCCGTGCCAACGCGGTTCAAGCGGATGGATACAGTTCCGTTATTCGTCAGCGCATTGTTGATGGTCAGCGCGCCGAGGGAATTGTTGCCCGGCGATAAAATTGCGCCGGAAGAAATTGTCACGGGACTGACGAGCGTTCCGCTGCCACCCAAAGTTCCGCCGGAAATTGTGGTGGAACCTGTGTAAGTATTTATGCCATTCAGCAGCAGCGCACCGGCATTACTTTTCACCAGACTGACGGCGTAGCCATTGGCGTTGCTGATGATTCCGGAAACGACAAAATTGCCCGCGCCCATGAATGTCAGTGTGCGCGCGTTCGGAACAGACGGGGCGCTGGATGGAATCAGGCCGGATAAATTCAAAGTGCCAGCGTCGGAATCGAACCAGTAATTGCCGCCGCCGGAGGTGAAAATAAATCCGCCCGCGAGCGTGTTGCTGCCGGAAAGATTTTGGATGGAAATGAAATTGGCGTTGCGACCTGCGAGATTAACCGGCTGGGGAATAAAAATATTTCCCTGCGTGCCGTCCAGTTGCAATGTCGAGTGACCGGTGTTGTTGTCGAGAATGTTGATGGGTGACGCGACGTTCGTGATGGCAAACGGATGCGCCACGCGCACGATGCCGTCGTTGTTGGCAGTATTGGCGGTGTCCACGTTGAACGCGCCGGAAAGCGAATTGCTCCCGCTCAAAATCAGCGTGCCCGTGCCGCTCTTGGTAAAACCATTTGTGCCTGTAAGCGGCAAGGCGAGCGTCGCCGTGTTGGCGACGACAATGCTGGGCGAAGTGGAATTATTATTCAGCGTCAGCACGCTCCCGCCGGAATTGGTGACAATCCAATTTTGCGCGCCGCTCGGATCGCCAAATTTCAATGTGCCAATGTTCCGCGAAGTGTCGAGTGTCACGGTGCGGTCGGCGGTGATGTTCAGCTGACTAAAATCGGCGGTGTTGCCGACGCCGTCGGCCACGACGCTATTAATCCAGTTACTGGTGGTGCTCCAGTTGCCGTCGGCATTTACTCCCCATGTCGAGACCCCGATGAAAGCGGTCATCGTGGTCGCTACGCCGTTCGTGCCGGGGAACGTGAGCGTGGCAGTGGTGGTGTTAGTGCTCCAAGAAATTTGCGCGGTGAGGTTGGAAGTTTGCAGCGCATTTTTTGTCGGGAACCAAACGGCGTAGCGCGGCGCAAGCTGGCTGTTTTCGACATACGAAAGTGTGTCCTCGGCCTCGCCCGACTCGGAAACGGTAGCGCTGACGCGGCGATAACCGTTGGTGGCGGAATAATGAAAATAACCGGCGGGCCCGGCGGCCAATCCGTAGCGGCCAGAAACGCAAATCCAGTTGTTCGTCACGTTGCGCGTGGTGCTGGATAACGCCGTCATCGTGGCCGAACTGTTTGACCATTCCAACAAACGCGAACCGCCGGTCAGCGGATCGTTTTCGATGCCGCAAATAAAACTGTCGCCGCTGGATGCGGTGGAACCGGAATTCAAACGCGGCACTTCGATGAGCGCAAAACTTTCGCCGGTGCATTTGATGTATTCTTCCGTGGTGCCGAGCGAACTGGTCAATTTGAATTCCGCGTCAAAGCCGGTCGCGTTGGTGGCGTAGCTGACGAGCGTCGCGCCGGTGGGAATTCCCAGCGCGCCGAGACCGAGGACGCCCGGCAAGCGCGGCGACGCGATGAACGTATTCGTCGGCACATTCAACGAAGCCGCTTCAATCATCGCCATGATGCTGTTGCGCGAAGCCGTGGCGTAGCTGACGGAAAAATTTCCGAACGCACTGCGTTGGTGGATGACTTGCACGTCGGTGTTGTTCATCAGCGCGTTGGTCGGCGCGGTCATCGTGCCGGTGGGAAAATCGGCGTTGGCCCAGTGCAGCCACGCAATCGCCGTGCGGCGCGCTTCAACGGCTTCGCGGTAAAATAAAATGCCACCGCCGGGATTCGCGCTGGTGCCGACAAACGTGCCATCGCCATTTTTGATTTGATGATAGCGGACGCATTGGGCGAGTTTGTCGTCGGCATAGCGCGCGAGTGAATCGTTGAAATGCGTCGCCATCCACGCCATGAACGAATTGTGTTCAAAGTCGCGCACCGACCAGTCCACGCTGGCGGGATAGGCGAAATCGCCGTTATCCATGACGAGATAATTAAGATTATTCGTCCACACGGCCATGACGTTGTGCTCGGCGTAAGGCTGGAGCTGCGCGGCGATATTGGTGTTCGCCAGTTTCGCCATCAGCAATGAATCGCCGGACGACATGCCGGCAACCATTTCGTAAGTCGGATGATAGAAGTTGTGATTTTGCAGGGCGAAACTCGGATACAGCGTGACGGTGGTGACCCACGCGGCCAGTGAATCGCCGTTGGTGTTGGCGACGGTGTAGGTGTTGACGAGATAAGATTTTGCAGCCGTGAGCCACGTTGCGGCATTGTTGCTGGTGCTCATCCACGCGGCGGCGAGCGCGAGAATATTTCCCTGCCACGCATTTTCCTCGGCCTTCGTATCACCAACGTAGCCGGAAGCGGGCGCGATGCTGGCGCGATGATCGGCCTCGCTCACGACGACCGTGCGGACGCCGTTGATGGTGGCGGCAGGCAAATTACTTTGCATGAGAATGCAGGCGAGACCCATCGAACCGCTCCATTCGGGTGTCTGCCAATCACCGTTCGCGCTGCTCCAGCCCCACTTCTTGCCATCAGTGTCGTTGTAATTGCCGGTGACGTGCGTGTTGTAATCGAAGTTCAACGCCTGTCGCACATAGGCCAGTCGGGTATTAAATTTTGAATCGTTCGGCAACGCGACGCATAGCACCGCATAAGCCACGGCGATGCCGCCATTGCCGCGAATGCCGCCGTTACCCGTGCTGCCGCCATCGCCCCAATAGCCGGCATCAGCAATCCCAACAGCGTTCGTGTGCCAGATGGATTCGGCGTAGGTCTCAAAATTGGTAAGGCACTGGAGATAGGTTTGCTGGGAGGTGGTCTGCGCGGAAGCCGCCGCGCCAAAATTTTTTAGAAGCAAAACAACCACCGCAAAATGTTGCAGCCATCGCCACGTGGACTTTTTGGACGGGAATAAAATCACAGCGTGTCTGTCGGTTTGGTTAAATCCAGACCTTGACGGCGGCACCGGTCAGACTGACAAAATCATAACGCTGGCAAGGGAAGTTGTCTCTGCCCGCAAGCACGCTTTGCACAAAGCAATATGGTTGCGATTGGCCAGAATGGCGTGAGGTGAAAGGCATTATTCACTCTAACCCAAAACCAGTTTTTTTCAATCTCCCAAAAGCGCAAGGCCGGCGTGGCGGCTGCCGTGGCCGAATGGAGAACCGAGTTTGAATACTTTTGCCGACATGACTGTGGAAAAATGAATTGAGTCCGTGCCGGTGCGTCCGGCAACATAGCCAAAACACTTGATGAAAAATTTGACCGCCCTCATCCGTCGCCACGCCCAAGCGTTCGGCTATGTGTTTACGGTCATTCTGCCCGTCCTGCTCCGCACCGTCCGCCGACCGGTGATTTTTTCGCGGTTCGCCGGCATGGGCGACATCGTCTGCACTCTTCCCGCCGCACTGGAATTAAAAAAACGGTATCCGGGCGCAACTTTTATTTACAACTGTGCCGCCAGTTTCGCCTGTCTCCCGCGCATGGGCGGCGTGACGGAACGCGTGACCAACCTGCGCACCATCGGTCTCGTCGGTCATTGGTATGGCTGGTTGCTGGCCGGCTTTTATCCTTTTAGTTACGGCGATGAAGCGAGCCACACGGCCTCCACGGAAATTGTCATCCGCGAATATGGTCGCCCCTTCGGTGTGGAAACCGGTGACACCCATCCGCGGTTGACCATTAATCCCGCCGTGTTGTCGCGCGTGAAATTGCATCTTTCGCGCATCGGTAGCGGATTGGAAAATCTCATTCTTATCCATCCCGGCCCTAGCTGGCCGGTGCGCACCTGGCCGCAGGAACAATGGCTGGAACTATTGCGTCACCTGCGCGGACACGGCTTTACCAACATCGTGCAAGTCGGCGCGGGCATTCGCAATTACGCCAACGTCGGTGCGGAAGAATTTCCGCCCTTGCCGGAAACACTGTCGCTCGTGGATCAATTGAGCGTCGAAGAAACAATCGCGTTGATTTCGCTCGCGCGACTATTCGTTGGCATTGATTCGGGACTGCTGCATTTTGCCGCGTGCACGGAAACCAAAGCCGTAGGAATTTTTGGTCCGACCACGCCGAACCTGCGGTTTGCGCCCGCGTTCACCAAATCATTTGTGACCAGCCGCGCCGAATGTCAGGGTTGCCACCACCGGCTTCCGCGCCTGCACTGGGAAAAAAATTGCCCGCACGACATCCGTTGCATGAAGGAAATTAGAATGGAAGAAGTCCTGTGCGTGTGTTTGGCAGAATTGACGACGGAAAACAAATCATAATATGAAGCAAATCATCCAAGGCCTGCTGCGCCCGTTTGGCTATCGCCTGCACGACATGAAAAAATTCGGTCGCGACCCGTGGCGGGACATCCAGATTTTGCTGCAAGCAACGCCCGCGCCGGTTTGTTTCGACGTGGGTGCGCATCAAGGCGAAACAGTCAAAATAATGGTTGAACATTTTCCCGATGCCTATATTCATGCCTTTGAACCCGATCCCGATAATTTTGCCGCGTTGCAGCGGGTCGCCGGTAAAATTCTGCAGGCCAAGTTGTATCCGTTGGCGATGGGCGATCATCCGCATCGTGCAAAACTGATCAAGACGGCTTTTTCCATGAGCAATTCGCTGCTGTCCGCCGTGGCCGCGATAAAATCTGAGGCGCATAAAAAAATTGGCGAAGCGGAAATCACCGTCGCCACGCTCGACCAGTTTTGCGCGGAACAGAAAATTTCAACGATTGATTTGCTGAAAACGGACTGTTAAGGGTTTGACCTGCGGGTTTTACGGGGCGCGACAAAATTATTGTCCGAACGCCGGGTTAAAGTGATTCAGTGTGAAAGCTTGTTTGTCGCGGAATATGAAGCGCAGGGCTGGTTTTACGAAATCCTCCAGTTTCTCACCGGAATGGACTATGTGCCAGTGTCGTTTGGCGAACCGGCGCGGAATGCCAGTCATGAAATCATGTGGTCGGATGTCGTCTTTAAGCGGCGTGAGCAGGCCTCGTCTTAATCTGTCACACCCCAGAGTCGCCAGAGGCGGGCTCGGATTTCCGCAGCGTTAAACTCGGTGCGGGCGCAGCGCAAAATATCGTCGCGGAACGCCGCGCGCGGTGACGGCAGCCGTAGCGATTCGAGCAGAAATTTTTCCAGATCTTCGTGCGTCGTCGCGCCGGTAAATTTTCCCAAGCGATGTTCCTGCATGATTTGCGCGAGGCTACTCGTGGGATGGCCAAAGCCCAGCACCGGCACGCCAGCGGACAAATAAGTGCCCACCTTGTTCGGAAAGCTGAAACGGCTGTAGCGCAAATCTTCGCCCGCTGAATCCATCACCACAATGCCCCAGGCACAGCGCCGCAGCGCGGCAATCAATCCGTCATCTGTGAACATGCCGTGTTCCGTCATCCAGTCCGGCTCGAACCACGCACGGCTCCGATAGTTGCGCCCGCCGAAAAACTCCAACACGATTCTTTGAGGAATTTGTGAGCGTATTTTTTTTAATGCGGCGAGCATTTCCAGAAAATCATTTTCGGAAATAATCGTGCCGACATAAGCCAGCCGCAGCACCCCGTCGTCGGGAATGACTTCAAATTTTTCTAAAGCGGCGAGATGCTGCGGTTCAAAACCGGAATGCACCACCAATCCGTCGGTGCGGCCGGTGTGCGAGCGGATTTCCGTCAGCGCACCGGGACAGATGGCGTCAAACGAATTTGCGTGGCGCAGTAGTTCGTGAATGTTCGCGACGAAACGCTGGCTCCGCGATTCGCCCAGAACGCGTTTCATGCCGTTCGTGTCGGGAAAATCCCAGAGCGAAAAATGGCGGCGTAAGTTTGCCGGCCAGCGCACGCGCGCGAGCACGGGCACGCTCCAGCCATAAAGCAATCCGGCCACGAAATCCGGTTTTACTTCGGTAATGGTTTTTTCCAGATGGCGCGCGGCGCGCGGCGTCCAAAAATTTTCCAACCACCAGCATTTGAGCGCGGTTTGGCGGACGTGCGGCACGAGCCGTTCGGGCATGAGGAACGGATGTAAACTGCCGGCGCGGACGCTGGGCAGCGCGTGCAATCCGGTTTCATGGCAATACCACCAGTGAATTTTTTCCGACGGATAGCCGAGAAATAATTGCCGCAACAAGTCGGCGGTCACAAGCGAGTCCGGCCGGAAGTCGTGGACGAAAAGAATTCGCGGAAAATCAGCGGACGTAATTGTGGTCGGGGAATTCACGGCGTCAGACGATGGCTGGGGTTTTGCGCGTCACCCAATTCCAAAATTTCTGTGGCCAGTCGCGTTGCATGAATGGTCGTTCAAACAGCGCGAACAGCACGCTGCAAATGGCGATGATGATGGCTGACATCACGGCAAACTGGATTAGTAAATCGAGCCAGAAAATGTGCGTGGAAAATTTTATCGTCAGGCGGATCAGGCCGGAAATCATCAGCCAGTGATACATATAAATAGTGTAGCACATGCCGCCGATGGTGGTGATGAGCGGTTGGCCGAGGAACCAGTAGAAAATTTTTCCGCGAAACGCTGACGTGAGCATCAGCAGCCATAACCACGGCAGAAACGGATAATCCATTTCGAGCTGGCTCAAGCCAACCATCGTGCCAATGGCGCCGAGAAAATAAAAATCCCAAAGGTGATTGCGCTTTTCTGTCCGCACTTTGCCGTTGAGATACAAATCGCAAAACAAGAAGCCAGCCATGAAGAATTGCAATTTGCCGAGCAGCGTCCACTCAAGCCACGGCCACGCGGCGGTGAACGACCCCAGCGCCATCGGCAACAGCATCAAACCCATGATGGTCATCCGGCGCGCGGGTGCGGAGGAGATTTGAAACACGCGCGCGAGCAGTGGCGCGAGTAGATAAAATTGCACTTCGATTTCCAGCGACCACAGCACGATGTTCGGTTGCGGATACGCGTGATAAACGAAGCCGCTGCCGTAAAACAAACT
>CAILDU010000090.1 GCA_903833055.1 uncultured Verrucomicrobia subdivision 3 bacterium
AAGCGCCGGCGATGTTAAAAACGACACCGCTGGACTGTGAGATAAAAAGCAACTTGAGAGAGAAGAGGCGAGACCCGTGGTTCGGGGCGAACGCACCGCCAAAAGCGGTGGCTGACCCGGAACCAGTGGTTAAGACGCGAATGAAATTCGCAGGCGTGTCTTGACCTGGTTGGCAGGCCGGTGGCGCAACCACCAGCCGAAGCGAGCTGAAAAGCCTCACTCAAAATCCGTGCGCCGCAAGGCGTCGGACGGCCCTGCTACGAGGCCGATAACTCCGCTTGCCGTGGAGAATGGCGTCGGGAAGCCGGCAGCCCCGCGAGGGCGCGCCTAATGCCGGTTCGGGAAAGAGCGCATGGCGAACGCCCATCCCCCATTTGTCCCGGTCTGACCGCAAGGTTAGGCCGGGACTTATTGTTTTAAGACCGCAAACATTGATGAATTAAAACTTGCCCGCAAATTTCTTTTCGCCAAGATTTCCGAACGCGCAACTAAATCACTTAATCAAATAAAATTATGGGACGCATTTACAATAACATTATCGAAACCGTCGGCCGCACGCCGTTGGTCAAACTGAACAAAGTCACCGCTGGCGTTGACGCCACCATTTTGCTCAAGTGCGAATTTTTTAATCCGCTCGGCAGCGTCAAGGATCGTATCGGTATGGCGATGATTGAGGCCGCCGAAAAAAGCGGCGTGTTGAAAGCCGACACCATCATCATCGAGCCGACGAGCGGCAACACTGGCATTGCGCTTGCGTTCGTCGCGGCGGCGAAAGGCTACAAATTAATTTTGACGATGCCAGAAACGATGTCGCTCGAACGCCGCACGTTGCTCGCGATGCTCGGCGCAAAACTCGTTTTGACACCCGGCGCGGAAGGCATGAAAGGCGCCATCGCCCGTGCCGAAGCGCTCGCGAAAGAAACGCCGAATTCCTGGATTCCGCAGCAGTTCAATAATCCGGCGAATCCGGCAATTCACTCCAAGACCACCGCCGTTGAGTTGTGGGAAGACACCGACGGAAAGATTGATATCTTGGTCGCGGCGGTTGGAACTGGCGGAACCATTACCGGTTGCGTCGAAGCCATCAAGCCGAAGAAAGCGTCGTTCCAAGCGATTGCCGTTGAGCCGAAAGATTCGCCGGTCATTTCGCAAACACTTTCCGGCCAGCCAGTGAAGCCCGGCCCGCACAAGATTCAGGGCACGGGCGCGGGATTTGTTCCGGGCAATTTGCATTTGAAGGACAGCGCGGGCAATCCGCAGATTGTCGAGTGCGTCCAAGTTTCCAACGACGACGCGTTTGCGATGGCGCGTCGCCTCGCGAAGGAAGAAGGAATTCTCGTCGGCATTTCGACGGGCGCGAATGTCATCGCTGCGATTGAAGTGGCGAAACGTCCTGAAAACAAAGGTAAAACCATCGTGACGATTGCATGCTCGACGGGTGAACGTTATTTGAGCACCGCGCTCGCGGCGGAAGTCCGCGCCGAAGTCGGCGGTTGATTTAAGTCGGTAATTTCTGGCGCGCAAGTTCATCGTGAATTTGCGCGCCTTTTGCTTTGGTTGATCAAAAATAATGGTTGCGTTACGCGGCATTTGCCCGTAATTAAAGGGCTGTCGAAGGTTCAAGTGGGCGGCTTCAAATGCCGCTGGCGGTTTCTAAAGTTCACTTTTCCACAATTTTTTCGGAAGGGTTTTAGCCTTCGGCCACAACACATTTTTATGAGCGAAACGCAAGCTAACGGCGAAAAAACGCCCAACGCCAATTACGGTTCCGGCTATCTCGAAATTTCCGAGAAGGGCTTTGGTTTTCTGCGCACCAAGCAAAATAATTTCCATCCCAAGCCCACGGATATTTTCGTGACGCCCGATACCATTCGCCGCAGCTTTCTGCGCGAAGGCAGTTTTGTCGAGGGCACGACGCAGCCGCCGCATCGCGGCACGAGTCCGCAGCTTAAGAGCGTGGAAAAGGTCAACGACATGGTGTTTCAAGATTACACGAAGGCTGTGCGTTTTGAGAACCTGACGAGCATTGACCCGATTGAAAAATTCAAGCTGGAGACCACGCCGGATTTGATTGAGACGCGCGTCATTGATCTCGTCACGCCGATTGGCAAAGGCACGCGCGGCATCATCGTCGCGCCGCCGCGCACGGGCAAAACGACCATTCTCAAGCAGATTTGCAACGCCATCACGACGAATCATCCGGAAGTTTACGCGATGGTTTTGTTGATTGATGAGCGTCCCGAAGAAGTGACGGATTTTCAACGCTCCGTGCAGGCGGAAGTCGTCGCGTCCTCGAACGACATGGATTTGGACACGCATGTCCGCCTCTCGCGGTTCATGATTGAGCGCTGCCGACGCATCGTTGAATCCGGCAAGGACGTGTTTGTGCTGCTCGATTCGCTCACGCGTGTCGCCCGCGCCTACAACAGCGTTCACAGCGGCAGCGGCCGCACGATGTCCGGCGGCGTGGATGCCCGCGCGCTCGAAATTCCGCGCAAGATGTTCGCCTCCGCGCGCAAAATTGAAAACGGCGGTTCGCTCACCATCATCGCCACCGCGCTCGTGGACACGGGTTCGCGTATGGACGAACTAATTTTTCAAGAATTCAAAGGCACGGGCAACATGGAATTGATTTTGGATCGCAAACTTTCCGACCGTCGTTTGTATCCGGCAATTGACATTCCGAAGTCCGGCACGCGCAAAGAAGAAAAATTATTCGCGCCGAAAAATCTCGAAGCCATCCGCAAACTGCGCCGCACGATGGTGGATTTGAATCCCATTGAAGCGATGGAGACGCTCACCGCTGCGCTCAAGAAATTCAAGACCAACGACGAATTTCTGGCGAAGATGGCGGCTGGGTCGTAGTCCTTTTCATTCGGTGAATTCTTCGCTCCATTCGCGTCCGCCGCTGGAGCGGATGCTGCGTATTCATCAGGCGTTGCAGGCGGGAACTTTTCCCAACGCCACTTCGTTGGCGCGCGAAATTGAAGTCACCACCAAGACCATCCATCGTGACCTTGAGTTCATGCGCGACCGGCTGAATTTACCGATTGAGTTCGACAAGCCGCGCAACGGCTATTTCTACACCGGCGAAGTCAGCGGATTTCCGACGATGCAAATTACCGAGGGCGAAATTTTTGCGCTCGTCGTCGCGGAAAAAGCGTTGCAACAATATCGCGGCACGAGTTTTGAGAAGCCGCTTTTGAGCGCGATCAAAAAAATGGAGCAGGCGTTGCCCGATACCATTTCGCTGAATCTCGCCGACATCGAGCGCACCATTTCCTTCCGCACGCGCGCCGAGCCGATTCTAAATCTGGAAATTTTCGATGCGCTCGCCAAGGCCGTCGCGCAACGGCAGCAACTTGAACTGCATTATCGCAAGCCCGGCCAGCCAGCGGAGAAACGCCTCGTGGACGCGTATCACTTGGCGAACATCAATGGCGAATGGTATCTCTTCGCCTACGACCACGCGCGCAAAGACCTACGCACCTTCGTCCCCGCGCGCATCCAGTCCGTGAAGCCCACGGGCAAAACCTTCGAGCGCACGCAAAAATTTTCTTTGGAGAAGCGGCTGCGCGACAGCTTCGGTGTGCATTCGGGTGAAGGCGAATTTGAAGTTGTCATTCGTTTTAATCCGCGTGCGGCTGATTACATCCGCGAAAAAAAATGGCATCCGTCGCAGACGCTGCGTGATTTGAAAAACGGCGGCGCGGAGTTGAAAATGAAATTATCCAGTCTCGCCGAAGTGTCGCGCTGGGTCTTGAGCTGGGGCGGTGATGCGGAAGTTTTGAAGCCGAAAGAACTGGTGGAATCTGTTCGCGTTGCTGCAAAAAAAATTCTCGCGGGTTAGACAAACTTGCCGGGATTCAAAACGCTGTGCGGGTCGAGCGCGGTTTTGATGGTGCGATGCAATTTCTGTGATTCTTTGGAAACCGCCTGTGGCCACCAGCGTTTTTTCGCGAGGCCGATGCCGTGTTCGCCGGTGATCGCGCCGCCGGACGCAATCACCCAGCGGAATAATTCATCCAGACATTTTTCCGAACGCGCCTTCGCGCCGGGCTGGGTGTAATCCACCATCACATTGGTGTGGATGTTGCCGTCGCCCGCGTGGCCAAAGCACGCGAGTTGCAAGCCGTGTTTCTTCTGCAACGTGGCGGCGAACTTAAATAATTCTTCCAGCTTGCCGCGCGGCACGACAATGTCCTCGTTCAACTTCGTCAGCCCGGTGTCGCGCAGCGCGTAGGAAAATTCGCGGCGGAGTTGCCAAACTCTTTCACATTCGGTATCGCCGAAACCGCGTTCGATGAACAATGGTTTTTGCTTCCGCACAATTTTTTCCACGGCGGTGATTTCGCCGCGCACGGAATTTTCCTGGCCGTCTAATTCTACAATCAGATGCGCCTTGCAGCCGAGCAGTCGCTTGCTGCCGGTGCGTTTCGCGGCGGCGGCGAGCGTGAATTCATCCGCGAGTTCGGCGGCGCACGGCAAAAATCCGGCGGCAAAAATGGATTGCAGCGCGCGCACCGCCACGTTCATTGAGTTGAAGCCCACCGCCAGATTAGCGCGGAATGGCGGCAACGGCAGCAGCTTCAACGTCGCCTCCGTGATGACGCCCAGCAGTCCTTCCGAGCCGACGAACAACCGGTGCAGATCAAAACCGGTTTTATTTTTGTGTGTGCGGCCGCCGAGTTTCACGATGTCGCCGTTGGTCAAAACGACTTCGAGGCCGAGGACGTAATCGCGCGTGACGCCGTATTTCAAACAGCGCGGGCCACCGGCGTTGGTGGCGATGTTGCCGCCGAGGGAATTGTTCGCGCGGCTCGCGGGATCGGGCGGATAAAAGAGCCTGCGAATCTCACACCTTTTCTGGAACTCCGCCGTGTTGACGGCGGGTTGAACGACGGCGACAAAATCAGCAGGATTGATCTCCAAGATTTTTTTCATCCGCTCGGTCGAGAGTGCGATGCCGCCGTGCATCGGAACGCAGCCGCCGACGTAGCCGTGACCCGCGCCGCGCGGCGTGACGGGAATTTTATTTTTGTGCGCGAACGCCAGAATTTTAGAAACCGATTTGGCGGAGCGGGGCAGGGCGACGGCATCCGGCTGATGAACCGCGAACCATTTATCGCCGGCGTATTTTGCCAGCGTGGCGGGTTCGAGAAAAATTTCGCCGGGTAGGAGTTTATTTAGCTGCCGGAGTTGGCTGGAAAATTTCATTCAACAGGCTCAGCTAAAAAATCTTTCGCGTCGTTGGCTTCGTTTTCAGGCACTTGGATGCGAATACCACCGATAGCTAGCGTGTAGCCATCGGTATTTATCGCTGAAAACTGGTCGGGCATGAAGGGGTGAAAGTCGGCGGATTCAAGGCGCGAGCAGATCAGTCCAGCTTCGGCTGGGTTGAGCACATTCGCAATGGTGACGAGGTTCATTTGCCGCTTTCAGGTTTTACTTCAGCAAAGACAAGGACGCCCGCGCCGGTCTGGACGGTGCTCAAAACATGGGCGCTGACAGTTTGGCTTACGTGATCTTGTCCGTTGTTGACGATGACCATGGTGCCGTCGGGCAAATAGCCGATGCCCTGACCTTTGTCGCGGCCCTCGCGGACGACTTTGAGTTGAATGATTTCGCCAGGAATGAGCGCGGCCTTCATCAGGTGCCCGATTTCGTGGAGGTTGACGCAGGTCACGCTTTGCAGACCGGCAACTTTGGCGAGGTTGTAATCGTTGGTGAAAAGTTTTGCATTCAAGTTGCGCGCGAGGCGAACGAGCTTGGCATCCACGCCTTTCTCTTCGGGAAAATCGCCGTCGTGAATGCGGACTTCAATTTTAGAATTGTTCTGCAGCCGGTTCAGCATTTCAAATCCACGCCGGCCGCGCGCACGTTTCACTTCGTCGGCGGAATCAGCGATTTGTTGCAACTCCAGCAGCACGAAACGCGGGACGATGACGAGCCCCTCGATAAATTTTGTTTCGATGAGATCAGCGATGCGTCCGTCAATGATGACACTCGTGTCGAGCAACAACAGATTGTCTGGCTTGTTTTGCGGCGAGAAGCGGACGTAAGGAATGATGAGCGAAAAATCTTCCTTGTTGCTGCGCATCGCCAACACCATGCCGATGTAACCGAAGCTCAGGAACAAGCCGAGGCGAATGAGTAGATGCTGCTGGGCATCGGCATTTTCAAAAAGTCCGGAGCGGTCAATAATCAGGGCGACGACCATGCCCAGCAACAGACCGAAAGTAATGGCGGAAAATGCGCGAAGCGAAAAACTTTTCAGCATTTCATCCACGGCGATGAGCAGGCCGCCGAAGCCGAAGCCAATCATCATGCCGAGAATTTCAGTGTGCGACCGGTTGACGTATTCCGGCGCCTGACTGACGGCGTAGCCGCCCATGATGCACAGACCGAGAAATAAAATTCTAATTGGCCAGAGTTGTTTCATGGGTGCGCGCGGTTGGAGTGGCTGGTGCTCGTATTGGTAGCGGTTGGTTTATGCGACCACAAGATGCCCCAAAGCCCGAGCTGGTTCAAGTTGCTGCTGGTGACGGAAAGATTGGCGGCAATGTTTTGGACATTGGTTGCGAGTTCAGGATTTTGTAGCACCGCGCCCGCGAGACCTTTGCCCGCTTGCAAATCGGCGGCGAGTTGTTTGAAAGTCGCCGTGGCATCGGCAATGTTCTTTGTCGCTTGATTAAGGTTCACGCTATTCGTGGCGAGCACGGCTTTAGCGGACGTTTCCAGTTCGATGAGACTGCTGGAAAATGCCACCGCGTTGCTGACGGTGACGCCGACTTGCGCGCCGTTGGTGTTGACGATTTGATTGATGTCCCTGACGGTGTCGAGTGCCTGCTCGGTGAATAATTTCAGGTTTGTTATTGAAGTGCCGAAGTTTGCGAGTGTCTGCGCGTTCAAAACTTGCGCGCGCAAATCGGTCACGGACGCATCCAGTTTTTTCGCCGTCTCGTCAATGCGTTGAATGAAACCCGCCGCACTGCGCGCGACCTCTTGTAAGTTGAA
The DNA here is from genome assembly GCA_903833055.1 of uncultured Verrucomicrobia subdivision 3 bacterium. Lineage (GTDB taxonomy): Bacteria > Verrucomicrobiota > Verrucomicrobiia > Limisphaerales > UBA11358 > UBA11358. Next base: position 7,018 of record CAILDU010000090.1, read on the forward strand.
TGGCTCCTGACACGGCACATCCGCGCCATTCACCAAATACGGCAACGCATTCGTGGTGGGAATGATGGAAACATATTGGTCGCCGAGAAAGCCGGATTGTTCGATGACGAAACGGGCATCGTGATAAATCTGAACCTCGTTGTAGATTTTCAAATCAATCGTCACGCTCTTGCCGTCCGGCGCGAGGTTGATTTCCGACACGCTGCCGACCTGCACACCCGCGAGCAACACACCCGCGCGCGGCTTGATGCCGCCGACATTGACGGCGTGCAAATGTAGTTCATAAGCGCCGCGCCACAGGCTCGCGCCCTTGCTGAATTGCAGCAGGATGGCGGCGAGCAGCGCCAGTCCGAAAAGAACGAACAGTCCGACTTTGATTTCCAATCGCGATTTTTCCATGTCAAAAAATAATTTCCTTTGCGTCCGCCACCCCGTCCACAAATTGCCGAATGACCGCGTCCTGCGAGGCGAACAATGCTGCCGGCGTGCAGTTCGCATAAATTTTTTTCTCGTGCAACATCAGCACATGATTACCTACGCGCCGCGCGCTCCGCATGTCGTGCGTGACGACGATACTCGTCACTTTCAATTGGTCGCGCACGCGAATAATCAGCTTGTCAATGCTGTCGGAAACAATCGGATCCAGCCCCGTCGTCGGCTCATCGTAAAGGACAATTTGCGGTTCGTAAATGATGGCGCGAGCGAGGCCGACGCGTTTTCTCATGCCGCCGGACAGCTCCGCCGGATTCTTTTTTTCCGTGCCGGGCAAATCCACCATCGCTAGCGCGGCAGCGACGCGCTTCGCAATTTCTCCCTCGGTTAAGCGCTCGTGCCGCCGCAAACTGAACGCCACATTTTCCGCGACCGTCATTGAATCGAACAGCGCCGCGCCTTGAAAGACCATGCCAAATTTCCGGCGCACGCGCAGCAACTGACGTTCGTTCATCGCCACGATATCTTCGCCATCAATCAGCACTGCGCCGGAATCCGGTTGCAGCAGGCCGATGATATGTTTCAGCAAAACACTTTTGCCGCCGCCGCTACGGCCGATGATGGCGACCGACTCGCCGTTTTCAATGCGGAAGCTCACGCCGTCGAGAATCGGCTGCACGCCGAAACTTTTTTTGAGGTCGCGCACTTCAATCATATTCCAAGGATGACGCAGAGTTGTTCCAGCACCAGCGTCAGGAAAAAATTCGTGATGAGAATGGTGATGGACGCATACACCACCGCTTCCGTCGTCGCGCGTCCGACGCCTTCCGCGCCCACGCTGCATGAAAGACCTTTGTAGCAGCCAATGAGCGCGATGATGCCGCCGTAGATGACGGATTTAATCATGCCAATCATCACATCCGAATCGTGCGAATACTTCAGCATATTCCACCACGCGTAAGTCGGTTCGATGCCGAGCAGAAAAACGCCCACGACATAACTCGCCGCGATGCCGACGCACATGGATTCAATCGTCAATAACGGCAGCGCGATATTCGCGGCGATGAGTCGCGGCACGACGAGATAATCCACCGGATGCGTCGCCAAAGTTCGTAGCGCATCAATTTGCTCCGTCACCTTCATCGTGCCGATTTCCGCCGCGATGGCCGCGCCCACGCGCCCGGAAACCATCAGCGCCGTCAGCACCGGCCCGAGTTCGCTGCACATCGAGACGCTCACGACCGCGAGCGTGGCTGTGTCCATTTTGATTTTGTGAAATTGGAAATACGTTTGCGCTGCCAGCACCATGCCCGTGAATGCGCCCGTGACGATGACGACCGACTGCGATTTGATGCCGATGAAATAAATTTGATACAGCACGTCGCGCCGAGAAAATTTGAAGGTCAGCGCCGACGCAATCGCCTCGCGCGTGAGCAGGGTGATGCGCCCCAGTCCCGCGAGCCAATCGCCCAGCCATGTGCCCGCCAGAAAATTCATTGCGCGCAAATTTAGCAAACGAATCGGCGTGGCGGTAGAACAAATGTGGCAACGGATTCGCTTGCGTTCGACTGGTGCGAAAATTTATTCTGCTGCGTCTTTCACAAATAAAACATTATTATTTTTACCTTATGAAACTTTCTGTCTTCAACGGTTCGCTTCCGAAAATTGGTATTCGTCCCACGATTGACGGGCGTCTCGGCGGCGTGCGCGAGTCGCTCGAAAAGCAAACGATGGATATGGCGAAGGCTGCCGCGAAATTGATTTCGAAAAATCTTTTTTATCCCAACGGCAAGCCCGTTGAATGCGTCATCGCCGACACCTGCATCGGTGGCGTCGCGGAAGCATCGGCGTGCGCGGAAAAATTCGCGCGCGAAAATGTCGGCGTGTCGCTCACCGTCACGCCGTGCTGGTGTTACGGCAGCGAAACGATGGACATGACGCCGCAAGTTCCGAAAGCAGTTTGGGGCTTCAACGGCACGGAACGTCCAGGCGCAGTTTATCTCGCGGCGGTTTTGGCCGGACATACGCAAAAGGGAATTCCGGCATTCAGTATTTACGGTCGCGATGTTCAAGATGGTGGCGATAAATCCATTCCCGCCGATGTGCAGGAAAAACTTTTGCGCTTCGCCCGCGCCGGACTCGCGGTCGCGTTGATGCGCGGCAAATCTTATTTGGGAATGGGCGGCGTCTCGATGGGCATCGCTGGCTCGATTGTGGATCAACCGTTCTTTGAAGATTATCTCGGCATGCGCGTCGAGACGATTGACATGACGGAATTTCTCCGCCGTATGGACAAAGGCATTTTCGACCAAGCCGAATACAAAAAGGCGCTCGCGTGGGTGAAAGAAAATTGTCCCGAAGGCAAAGATTACAACTCGCCGAAAACCAAACGCTCGCGCAAATCGCTCAACGCCGAATGGGAAAAATCAGTGAAGATGTCGCTCATCGCGCGCGACTTGATGGTTGGCAATCCCGCGCTGGCGAAAATGGGTTTTGGCGAGGAAGCGCAGGGTCACAACGCCATTGCCTCCGGTTTTCAAGGCCAGCGCCAATGGACCGATTACCAACCCAACGGCGATTTTCTCGAAGCGATTTTGAATACGTCCTTCGACTGGAACGGCATTCGTGCGCCGTATATTGTCGCGACAGAAAACGATTGTCTCAACGGCGCTTCGATGTTGTTCGGTCATCTGCTCACGAACACCGCACAGATTTTTGCGGACGTTCGCACGTATTGGAGCGCCGATTCCGTGAAGCGCGTTTCCGGTCACACGCTTGATGGCCACGCGGCGAATGGCATTTTGCATCTCATTAATTCCGGTCCGGCAACTTTGGACGGCACGGGACAACAATCGCTCGACGGGAAACCGGCGATGAAACCGTTCTGGGAAATTTCTAAAGGCGAGGCGCAAAAATGTTTGGGTGCGACGACATGGCATCCGAGCATCACGGAATATTTTCCCGGCGGCGGCTGGTCCACGCGTTTTCTCACGCGTGGCGGAATGCCCGTGACGATGTGCCGTTTGAACCTTGTCAAAGGTCTCGGCGCAGCGTTGCAAATCGCGGAAGGCTGGACGGTGGATTTGCCGGAAAAAGTTCACGACGCGCTCGATCAGCGCACGAACCCGACGTGGCCGACAACTTGGTTTGCGCCGAAGCTCACCGGCCACGGTGCGTTCCGCGATGTGTATTCTGTGATGAATAACTGGGGCGCAAATCACGGTGCGATTAGCTACGGACACATCGGCGCGGATTTGATTTCGCTCGCGTCCATGCTGCGAATTCCGGTTTACATGCACAATGTGGCGAACGACAAAGTTTTCCGACCAAGCGCGTGGGCGGCATTCGGCACACAATGTCTGGAAAGTTCCGACTATCGCGCGTGCGAGAATTTTGGTCCGCTCTACGCGTAAAATCTGGCGGAGTAAAATCTGAAAATTCAAACGGCGCGGAAATCTTTCCGCGCCGTTTTTTTGATTGAAACCAAAATGAGTTGTCGCGGATTTTTAGCCGACGGTTTGCGGAATATGTTTCTGCTGTTGGATGGCGAGCCGTAGCGCCTCGGCTTGCGCTTTCAGGGCGACTTGCGAAATTTCCACCAACTGCTGGCGCGTGGCTTGCAAACGGTCAATCGCCACTTGCACGGTGCGTTCCATCAATTTGCAGCCGAAGTTGGAATCTTGTTCGCAGCGTTCGCGCAGCCACGTTCCGTAAAAGAAAATCGCCCGTGTCGGCGCGACGGCGCGCGCGCTGAACCGCCACACGCACGGCGGAAAAAGCCACGACCAGCCCAGCGCATCGCCCGCGCCCAGCGTTTGAATGAGAATCGCGCCGCACTCCGCGCGCTCGGTTTCCAAAGCAATTTTGCCGTTCTCGATGAGATAAAGCCGGTTCGCCACGTCGCCTTGTTGAAAAATAACTTCGTTGTCATGAAACTCCGTCTGCATCGCGCAGCTCGCGAGGAAGTTCAGATGTTCGGCGCTGAACCCGCGAAAAAATGGCTGGCTGGCAATGATCGTCTGTAGCGCAGGTGAATCCGCGCGGACGGGAGTCATTTTTTTATGTTCCATTTTATGTTTCATGCCACCGGCAATTATTTTTGTGGGTTAACCATGTTTACGTTAAAAGCCAAAGCGCAAGCCGACTCCACATTTTTTGTGTAAAACTTCTCGTATATTGTCACTTGTCTGGCGGGCGACGGGCGCGTAAGTTTTTGTTATGCCGCAAACTGGTAACAAAGAATTGATTGAACAATTATCGCGCTCGCAGATTTATCGCGATTACGAATCCGCCTTCAATCAGGCAACGGGGCTGCCGCTGAAATTGCGGACGACGGAGGTCTGGCAGCTCGTGCATCAAGCGTCAAAATTTGAAAATCCCTTTTGCGCCCTCATCTCCAAGCACAGTCGCGCTTGCGCCGCCTGCTTGGAAGTGCAGCAAAAAATTGTCGAATCGCCGTCGCCCGCCGGCAAATCCGTGATGTGTTTCGCCGGCATGTGCGATACCGCCGTGCCGGTGCAGATGGGTGACAAGCTGATTGGTTTTTTGCAAACCGGCCAGGTGCTGCTTAAAAAACCGACGCAGAAACAATTTTCACGGACGGCCAAACAATTGTTGGAATGGGGCTTGAAGGTGGATTTAAACCAGTTGGAAGAAGCGTATTTCCAAACGCGCGTTTTGAGCCGCAAACAATACGAATCAATGGTTTCGCTGCTGACCATCTTCGGCCAGCACCTTTCCTTCGTGTGCCATCAAATCCTCGTGCAGCCACGCAATGCCGAACCGGTAGCGATTACGCGCGCGCGAAAATTTATTCAAGATCATCAGACCGATGATCTCTCGCTGGCCGAAGTCGCGCGCGCCGTCAACACGAGCACGATTTATTTTTGCAAATTATTCAAGAAGGTGACCGGTCTGAACTTCACCGAATACCTCTCGCAATTGCGCATCGAAAAGGCGAAAAATTTGCTTCTCAATCCGAATCTCCGCGTCAGCGAAATCGCTTACGAAACCGGTTTCCAATCGCTCACGCACTTCAACCGCGTGTTCCGGCGGATTGCCGGCCAGTCGCCGACGAACTACCGGAAACGGCTGGTTAAAGTCTGAACCCGTAGGCTGAATCCATTTTGGATTTTCAAAACTCGCACCGACCTGTTTAACTGATTTGCGTGATTTTCAAATGGATTTTCCGCGTAGTTATCAGCTTCATCCTGTTGCTGACGCCGGTGGTTTTGTTTGCGTATTTCTATCCGGAAAAATTTCTGTGCGTGGACAGCGGCAAAAATGTTTCGGCCGATGTAATTGTCGTTCTCGGCGGTGGCGTCCATGAACTGCGCGCCGAACGCGCGGCGGAACTTTTTCAGCAACACGCCGCATCACGCATCATCATCACCGGCGCGGGCGATGACGAAATCAACCGGCTTATTCTCCGCCAAAAAGGTGTACCCGCCAGCGCCATCGAAGTGGAAGGCAACTCGACGACCACGCGCGAGAATGCGGAGTTCACGATTAAAATGTTGCGCGCAGAAAATGTCCATCACGTGATACTTGTCACGTCGTGGTATCACGCGCGGCGAGCGTTGAAGACGTTTGAGCATTACGCGCCGGACTTAAAATTTTACTCGCGACCATCGTATGCCACGTTCGCGCGCGAGGAATGGCCGCAGCATGGCAACGGTCATCGCATGCGGCTGGAATTTTTGAAGCTGCCCGGCTATTGGATCCGGTATGGCGTAAATCCATTTTGAATAAACTTGCCCTGTGGAGACAGCTCGGGCATATTGACCAACCTTGATCGCGGGGTGGAGCAGCCCGGTAGCTCGTCAGGCTCATAACCTGAAGGTCGTTGGTTCAAATCCAGCCCCCGCAACCAATTTCCGGCCCTGAGACTCACGTTTCAGGGCCGTTTTTGTTTGGTTTTATGAGTTTTCTGCG
>CAILDU010000091.1 GCA_903833055.1 uncultured Verrucomicrobia subdivision 3 bacterium
GCGGATAGCAAAAGTCCGGGCATGAGGAACAGCCAGCGCGGAGAATACAGCAGCATGAAGCGCAGATGTCGCCAACCGTCGCGCCACGGTTTCAAATGCGGCGGGCGCGAACGTCCGTCGGGATGCAGCGTCACTGGCACTTCGGCCATGCGTAAATTTTTCAACGTGCCTTTGATCGCCATCTCGGAGGCGAGCTCCATGCCGGTGGTTTTCAAATCCATTTTTACGAACGCCGACTTGGTGAAACCGCGCAGGCCGGAATGAAAATCGTGCGCGGGACATTTGAAAAAAACACGGCCGATGGTGGTGAGAATGGGATTGCCAATCCAACGGTTTTTCCACGGCATTGCGCCGGGCAAAATGGTTCCGCCGCCCGCCGGCAACCGACAGCCCATCACGAGTTCGTAGCCTTCCTGAAATTTTTTCACGAAACGGTCGGACTCGGCGAAATCGTAGCTGGCGTCGGCATCGCCCATGATAATCCATTCGCCGCGCGCCGCGATGATGCCGCCGCGCAAAGCATTGCCGTAACCTTTTTCCGCGATGGCGACGACGCGCGCGCCGAGTTTTTCGGCGATGGCTTGTGAGCCATCGGTGCTGCCGTTATCGGCAATCAAAATTTCGCCGGGCACACCCGCGCGTTCGAGACCGATGCGCGCGGTTTCAACACACCGCGCAATCGTCTCCGCCTCGTTGAGGCACGGCATGAGAATCGTCAGTTGCAAAGGTTGGCTCATGAATGCGAGAGGTTAATCGCTTTAAGGCAGGTTTGGCGAGCCTGCTTTGACGTCCGGCAATTTGAAAACAATCCATTCAACTGAGCCGACGGCGGCGCGCAAATTTAATTTTATTTTGGCGGCGATTTGCGCGTTCATTTTTTGCCGCCAGGTTTCTGCGGAAATTTTGAAGGCGTTCTGCAACTTCTCGTCGTTCAGCAACACATATTGAATGTTGCGCTGCTGCAAATCGGCGAGCGTGTCCGCCGGTGTAATGTGCTCGACGCGCACGCTGCCAAAGGGTCGCCACAGCGAAGTTTCAGGATCGTCGTAAGTGAACAATCCTAAAATTTTCAAATCGGGCGGCAGCGCGGCGCGGACGGGAGCAAAGGCGTCATTGCGGTTTTGATAGACGGCATAAACGGACTTCACACGCATTGTCACGGCTGGATTGTTCAATAACATTTGAACTGGAAATAATGGTCGCGCGGGCGAAAGCAACAGCAAGCCCGCCGCAAAAATAAAAACCAACAGCGCGCTGCGACGCCACCAACGCTGGCGCACGAGCCACGCTTGTCCCGGTCGCGCCAAAAAAAGCGGCAGCAGCAGCGCGTAGTAAGGCGTGATTTCGCGGCTGATGGCAGCGTAGCGGGATTGCGTCAGCAAGACGAGCAAGCCCACAATCGGCGACCAGCGCACGGCTTGCAGCCACACGGTCGGGCGCCAACGGGAAATTTCTGGACGGGCGAGTCGCGTCGCAATCAGGCTGACCAAAAGTAAAGTGCAGATGCCAAATCCCAAACCTGCGTGTTCTTCGATTTGCATCGTGTCCAAGCCAAATGATCGCAAGCCGACTTCCATGGTTTGATCCAGCCGCGTCGCCAATGCGGTCGGCAAATGGTGCGTAAAAAATTCCTGCCACCAGTTGGCGAACGGAAAAATGGGCGGATCAAAATTCTGGATGCCGAGCAGAAATACATTCACACCGGCCAGGAAAATTGGCATGGGCGCGGTAATGCCGGTCTCCGCTTTTAAGCCGGTCCAGTCGCCACAATAATGCAGATTCAATAACGCCGTGGGCGCGAAGGAAGCAGCGAACGCGATGACGCACACAATCACCGTCCGCAACGGCCAGCGGGAAAATAATTTTAGCGAAGGTAAAATGGCAATCGCCCACGGCAACATCAGCGGCAGGTTGCTCGGCTTGGCGCTGGTCATCAATGCGGCGGCAAGTATCGCTGTAAAAAAATCGCGCGCGGAGCCGGAGGTTTTTGCGCGCAGGGCGAAGTCCAATGCGGCCAGCACAAACACTGCTCCGAATAAATCATTGCCGATGCTCGCAGCTTGCAACAAGAAACAGTAGCCGGTCGGCACGAGCCACATCCAATGCCACGCCACGCGCGCACGAACGCCAAGTCGCGTGAACACGCTGAACACCAAGCCGGGCAAAAATAAAAATGAAATGAAGTTGATGAGGAACAGCGGACGGTCGGTTTTTAGCAGCGCGAGGATGGGCGCGGAAATCCATTCGATGCCGCAACAACGCTGGTTCAAACGCGGGAATACGGTGTGAATCCAATGCCATTGCTCCGCCGCGAGCCAATGCAGCACGCGCGGCAGACGATAGGATAGCGCGTCGTAATTTGTCGGCGCATAAATCGCGCCGCCAAGAAACGCCATCGTCGCGAGAATTAAAAATGCGAGCGGAAAGGGTTTGCAAAAACGGTGACGCAATTTCGTCGCGCAAATTTTTGGAAGCAAACTCGCGCCCGATTTTTTTTGAAAAACGAGCAGCGCGCCGAGGCCGAGCGTAAGCGCAACGGCGTAACCGCCAGCGTTCAGTTCGTGCAACGCCGACAGCGTCCAGCCCGCGCAGTTGAGATACGCGCAGAGCCAAATCCAGATGGCGAGGGGCGATGGCATTTTGCCGGAGAGTTTCTACCGGCGACGGTTTTGAAAGCAATCAAATTGGTTCACGTCCGCCGGTTTTTGATTTAAGATTTGCGCGGGCGATTCCATGCGAACACAATCGTAAATCGCCAATCACAAATCATAAATTGCCTTATGCCTTCATTCGATATTGTTTCGCAGGTTAACTCGATGGAAATCGAGAATGCCGTCAACCAAGCCAAAAAAGAACTGGCCAACCGCTTTGATTTCAAGGGCAGCAAATGGGAAATCATTTTGGAAAAGACGGAAATCAAATTGACCGCCGATAACGAGTTCAAGGTCGCCACGTTGAATGAAATCGTTATTGGCAAACTCGCCAAGCGCGGCATTTCCATGAAAAGCGTGGAGCAATGCGACCCGGACATTTCGCCGCTCGGCCACGCGCGCCAGAGCATCAAAATCAAAAATGGCATCGAGAGCGCGGTGGCGAAAGAAATCGCCAGTTTTATCCGCGACAGTAAACTTAAGGTGACGACGCAAATTCAGGGAGACGAGGTGCGTGTGCAAGGCAAGAGCCGCGATGATTTGCAGGCGGTCATTGCCGCCGTGCGCGTCCATGAATTTCCCGTGGCGGTGCAGTTCGTAAATTTTCGGGATTAGCTTCCAACACTCACGCCCGATTCTCAAACAAGCTCGGTGCGGTCTGGCGGGCGAACTCAAGGCAGCGCGCTTCAATTTCCGTCGGCGATTCGCTGGCGAGGGCGAATTCCGCCAACTCGCGCGCCTCGTCCAGCTTCACGCGACGAATCATGTATTTCACCTGATCCAAAATAGCGGGCGCGGCGCTTAATTCATCCACGCCGAGGCCGAGCAGCAATGGCGTCAGCACCGGATCGCCAGCGATTTCGCCGCAGACGCCGGCCCAGATGCCGTGTGCGTGCGCGGCATCCACCGTCATTTTGATGAGCCGCAAAATCGCCGGATGCGTCGGCTGGTAGAGGTGCGAAACTTTTTCGTTCGTGCGGTCGGCAGCGAGCGTGTATTGAATCAAGTCGTTCGAGCCGATGCTGAAAAATTTCACGCGCTTCGCCAACGAATCGGCAATGAGCGCGGCGGAGGGAATCTCAATCATCGCGCCAATTTCCAGATTCTCGGCGAACGGAATATTTTTTGCGCGCAACTCGGCTTTGCATTTCTCGACGAGCGCGTGGGCTTGATTTAATTCGTCCAAACCCGAAATCATCGGATACATCATCTTGATGTTCCCCTCGGCGCTGGCGCGCAAAATGGCGCGGAGCTGGGCGCAAAACATTTCCGGCTGCGCGAGGCAGAAACGAATCGCGCGCCAGCCGAGAAACGGATTCATCTCCTGCGCGAGTTGCAGGTGCGAGGCAAATTTGTCGCCGCCCAAATCGAGTGTGCGGATGATGACGGAATGCGGTTTGAGCGCGGCGGCAACTTGGCGATAAACTTCGTATTGCTCGTCCTCGGTCGGCAGCCGGTCGCGGTTGATGAACAAAAATTCGGTGCGAAATAAACCGACACCTTCCGCACCGTGAGCGAGGACAGATTCAATGTCGTGTTGATCTTCAATGTTCGCGGAAAGATGAATTGCCTTACCGTCGAGCGTGACGGCGGGCTGGTTCTGGACTTCGCGAAGTTTTACATCGAGCGACGCTTTGATTTTCGCGAGCTGGCCGTATTCAAAAAGCGTTTGGTCGGTGGGATTGACGATGACTGTGCCGTTGTAACCGTCGAGTAACGCGTAGTCGCCGGTCTCCAATTCTTCGCTGATGGTTTGCGCGCCGACGATGGCGGGAATGTCCAGCGAGCGCGCCAAAATCGCGGTGTGCGAAGTTTTGCCGCCGATGTCGGTGACAAATCCAAGCACAAATTTTCGATCCAATTGCGCCGTCATGGACGGACTTAAATCGTGGCCGACCAGAATGCACGGTTCTTTAAGATGGCCGAGGTCAGACTTGTCGCGGACTTCGAGCAAATTGTCCAGCACGCGGCTGGTGACGTCGCGTAAAACGTCAACGCGTTCGCGGAAAAACTCGTCCTTCTCCTTGGCCATCGCGGCGATGTAGCGATCCGTCACGGTGTGGAAAGCGAAGTCGGCATTGGTCTTCTGCTGACGAATCATGCGGATAACTTCATCAATCACCACGCGGTCTTCGAGCATCAACAGGTGCGGGTCAAAAATGTCGCCGGTGGATGCGCTCGTGTTCTCAACGACGCGCCGCTGAACTTCAATCATCTGCTGGCGCGTGCGGACGAGCGACTCCTCAAAACGTTTCACCTCGACATCCACGTCGGCCTCGGCCATTTCGCGCCGTGCGATGACGTGGCGCGCCTGATGCAAGACAAGGACTTTCCCGCGACACACGCCCGCCGAAACGGGGATGCCGCGATAAATTTTTTCGCCTTTGACTTGCCCTGACATAAGATTTTAACCAGAAATAACCGAGCCTTGCGAAGTTGAAAAGCCTTTCCGCTCAAAAAGCCAATAAATCTTCGCGCCCAATAAAAAAGCCCGCGCAAGGCGGGCTTGGTGAATCTCAAATTTGAGATTGGAAATTGGAGGGCAAATTACGCGCGTTCCATGTATTTGCGGGTGCGCGTATCAATCTTGATTTTTTCGCCGGTCTTGATGAACAGCGGCGCTTGCACCGTGATACCGGTTTCGAGCGTAATGGCTTTCTGCACGTTGTTCGCGGAATCGCCGCGCACGCCTTCCGGCGCGTCGGTGACGGTCAGAATAACGCTGGACGGAATTTCCACGGACACGGCTTTTTCTTCGACGAACGTGATTGTGACCGGCGCGTTCTCCACGATGAAATCTTTCGCTTCGCCGACGAGTTCCGCGTTGAGCGTGACCGTCTCGTAAGTTTCCGGGTCGGTGAAAACGTAATCTTGGCCGTCCTTGTAACTGTATTCCATCTTCGTCGTCATCATCGGGATGGGCACGATTTTTTCGGTCGAGCTGAAGCGCACGTCGGACGTCTTGCCGGTGCGGATGCTGCGCAACGAGGCCTGCACAAAGGCGCGCAAATTGCCGGGCGTGCGATGTTGAAAATCGAGCACAACGGAAATGTCGCCGTTGTAGTTAATCGCCATGCCGCGTCGAAGATCACCTGCTGTTGCCATAAAATAATAATTCTTTTTTTGTTGCTCTAAAAATGAGTTGCACAGCTTACCCACAAAAAACCTGAACGCAAGACGCTTTTGCGCGATTCGGCGGGCATTCCTTGACACCACAAAACTTTGTATGCTACAAAATCACAGCCACCATTAGCAGTGGTTTTATGCGTTGCCCAAAATGCGGTTGCCAGGATGATAAGGTCATTGACTCACGCGCCTCCCGCGAAGGCGCAACCATCCGCCGTCGCCGCGAATGCGCCGCCTGCCAGCACCGTTTCACCACCTACGAAGAAGTCGAACACGAAGGTTTGATGGTGCTCAAGCGCGACGGACGCCACGAGGAATTTACCCGCGAAAAACTTTTGTCCGGCATCCGCAAGGCCTGTCAGAAACGTCCTGTCTCGCCCAAAGCGATGGAAGATTTGGTGGACCACATCGTCGCCACCGTCACGGTGAAATACGAAGCGGAGGTTCCCGGCGAATTTATCGGCACCATGGTCATGGAAGGTTTGCGCGAACTTGACGAGGTCGCTTACGTCCGATTCGCCAGCGTCTATCGGCGCTTTGCCGAGGCGACCGACTTTGTGCAAGTCGTGAAAAATCTGGAGGCCGCGAAATGATCGCGCTCCGCCACGACTGCCTGATTTTCCAACTCACCAACGGCGAAAGCGTTCCTTGCTCGCCGGAAATGATTACCGTGGAAATCGTCGGCGGCGCGGACAATCATCTCGAACCCGAACTGCTCCGGCACGCCGCCGCGAGCGTGTTTCATTATTTCAAAGTTGAACTGCAACGCGAATCCGTCACCGTCGGCGAATTTTCCCTCGCGCTCGAAAAAGTTTTGCATCATCTCGGCTACACCATTCACGCCGGCGGACCGGATTTGGAAATCCACGATACCGACCTTGCGCGGCTGCTCCGCGAAGCTGGCGACGGACTAGAACTTTTTTTCTTCCCGCGCCTGCGCGATGAACTCCGCGTCCAACTTCGCCAATCCCCGCGCATCGTGCGTTTTCGCGGACTGCGCGGCTGCGTGAAACAGATTGCTGGCGCGCGCCGCTGGAGCCATCGCTGCGAACAACTTCAAGATCAGATCGTAGAATTTCTCCGCCAGTGCATGACCAGCGAAACCGAAAAACCCGGTTGCGCGCTCGTGGTGGAATAAAACTTTGACACGGATTTCACGGATTTTCACGGATGGGAAAACCGATGTGGCGAACCTCCCCGCAAGTTGAAATTTAATCCGTGCAAATCCGTGAAATCCGTGTCTAAAGTTTCTGCATGATCAAAACTCTTTTTGAAAAAATTGCTGCGCGCGAAATCCCCGCGCAGATTGTGTTTGAAGACGATCTCGTGCTGGCTTTCCGCGACATCAATCCCGCCGCGCCGGCGCACGTTTTGATTGTGCCGAAGCAGCCGATTCCGCGCATCGGCGAGGCAACGGCGGACGACCAAAAGTTGCTCGGCCATCTGCTGCTTAAAGCCGCCGAAGTCGCGAAGCAATTGGATTTGAAGAATGGCTACCGGCTCGTCATCAACAACGGCGCGGACGGCGGCGAAACCGTGCCGCACCTGCACGTCCACATTCTCGGCGGCCGCCACCTCGCGTGGCCACCGGGTTGAAATAATGTCGCCCAAAAATCAAAGCTCATCTTCGCGCTCGGTGTAGAAGAGTTGGTGAGCGCGGGGATAATTGGATTCTGAGACGAAGACTTGGGCGGGGCGGCTCAAATCGCCATCGTCAGGCAACGTGACGTCCACGAAATTCTGCGTAGCGACAATGCCGTGTTTTTCCAGCATCATGACGAGCATCTCGGCGTTGACGACCGGGCCGGTGTAAAACAGTTTCACGCGGACAGTGTGACACGGATTTCACAGATTTTCACGGATTCAATTTAGCCAGAACAATCCGTGTTAATCCGTGCAATCCGTGTCAAATAATTACGGAATCGCGAGGCGGTTGGTGGCGAGGCCAGTTTGGCGAACAAGATTTGTAAGACCGAAAGATGTGACCGATTGAACCGAGCCGTCGGCTAATAAAATATTGCCGGCAAATTTGTGTCGTGCGGCAGACCAAGCAATCGGCGCATTGGTTGAAAGTTCTAGCAAGCCAGATTTTACAGCAACGCCGTTAATTTCAAAATTATCGTCACCAGAAAGAATCGTTTGTGGATTGCTTTCGCTGGCATCCAAGTTGACGAAGTAGCTGACGTTTTGATTGTTTAATCCGCTCCATGAATTTGTAGCCATAACTCCATCTGTATCTGACGGACAGTGCAAAATCTTTGGCGTGCTTAATTGGTTGGACATAACCAGAAAATTTATCCACGCATTTCTTCCGTTGGCTAATCCCATCGTGCCGCCATTCGTCACAGAAACGCTCATTGGAAATTTGTCGCCGTTGTCACCTTCCCAAAGCCGGTATGAGAGACCGATTTGTTTTAGATTGTTGACGCAGCCTATTCGTGAAGAGCGATGACTTCCAGCCATACTTGGCAAAAGCAATGCAACCACGAAAAACAGCAACACAATAACAACTACCACTTCCACCAACGTGAACGCGCGGCGACTTTGATTTGAGCGGCTTGGCTTCATACAATTTATTTAAGCAAAGCAGATGCCGCGTCGTTTTCCAAAGAAATCCGCAGTTCCAATTCCGCGTTCGCGTGCGTTCCACGCATTTTTGCGCGAGGTTCACGCCATCGTCCAAACGGGACAACTGGAAATTAGCCAGACACGCAGTGTCTGGTTCGCTGCCCAAATGAAATCCGTCCTGAAAGGACGGCGGAAATCCATCGTCCCTTCAGGACGAAAAATATGGCGGATGCGTTACCAGCCACTTCGTAGCTGGCTAATTTCCTCGCGTCGCTCCGCGACCAAAAAACGTCCGTAGCGGCGTCTCGGCAGAGCGCCGTTATCTGAAATGGAAAAATTTGCGGCGGTCTGCC